>DATLFP010000186.1:0-9028 GCA_035540955.1 Acidimicrobiales bacterium | reverse complement strand
GCCCGGCACCGGGAAGGGGTTGGGCAGCGGGCGTCGAAGCCTGAGAGGCCGGACGGGGTCCCTTGACTCCGCCGGTATGGTGAACAGAGACGTGTTCCATCCATTCCCTTCCAGGGGGGATGACTTCGCTCTCGGCGCCGGACCGTGCCAGGGCCTCGTGGCGCCGACGGATGAAGGGTTTGGGGACTGTGGCCAAGGAGCGAGTCGAGCGGGACGAGGAAGACCTTGTCCGCCTCTACCTCACCGACATCGGGCAGTACCCCCTGCTCACCAAGGACGACGAGGTGCGCCTGGCCCAGGCCATCGAGGCCGGCAACTCGGCGCGCCAGGAGCTGGAGGCGCACGGCAAGGCCCTGCCCGCCCCCCGCCGGCGCGAGCTGCGCCGCCACCTCAAGGTGGGCGACGACGCCCAGCGCACCTTCGTCCAGTCGAACCTCCGCCTCGTCGTCTCCATCGCCAAGAAGTACCAGGCGTCGGAGCTGCCCCTGCTCGACCTGGTGCAGGAGGGGAACCTCGGTCTCATCCACGCCGTGGAGAAGTTCGACTGGCGCAAGGGCTTCAAGTTCTCCACCTACGCCACGTGGTGGATCCGCCAGGCCATCACCCGGGGCATCGCCAACACCGGCCGCACGATCCGGCTGCCCGTCCACGCCGGTGACCAGCTGACCCGCCTGCGCAAGGCTCGGGCCAACCTCGAGGTCAAGTACGGCCGGCCCGCCACCATGGCCGAGCTCGCCGAAGAGCTCGACATGCCGGTCGACAAGGTCAGCGAGATCGTCCGCTACGCCGCCGACACGCTCTCGCTGTCGGATCCCCTGCGGGAGGACGGCGACGCCGAGCTCGGCGACGTGGTGGCCGACCCCGGCGCCGTGTCGCCCTTCGACGCCGCCGCCGAGGCGCTGCTGCCGGAGGAGATCGAGCGGCTGCTCAAGCCCCTCGACGAGCGCGAGCGGGAGATCCTGCGCCTGCGCTTCGGGCTCGACCGCGGCGAGCCCCGGACGCTGGAAGAGGTGGGGGAGTCCTTCAACCTCACACGGGAGCGCATCCGCCAGATCGAGGCCCGCGCCATGTCCAAGCTCCGCCACCCCAGCGTCGACATCGGCGCCCGCGAGCTCCTCCCCAGCTAGCCCCCCGCAAGATCTCGGAGTACTCAGACCGGTACAACCGGCGTGGGTGCACCGAGAAGTCGTGACTTCCCCCGAACGAAACCCAGTCGGAGGTCGTCATGTCGGTACTTGCACTTGTTCGCGCGCTCGCTGAGGTCCAGCACGGCACCGTCGCTCACTACCAGCTCAGGGAGCGTGGCGCGTCGCGTCACGCGATCGCCTGGGCCGTGCGCGTCGGCGAGCTGCTCGCAGTCGCGCCGGAGGTGTACGTCGTCGCTGGAGCGCCGAGGACCTGGCGCCAAGCGCTCATGGTCGCGGTGCTCGACGCTGGTCCCGGTGCCTGCGTCTCACATCGAGCGGCGGCGATCTTGCTAGGGATCGCGAAGGTCGGCTTGAAGGAGGTCGTCGAGATCACGTCCCCCCGAACGAAGACGAATCGACTCGAGGGCGTCATCGTCCATCGGCCCCTCGACCTCGAGTGGGATCGCGACGTCGTCGTGATCGATGGGATCCCGTGCACCGGTCCGCTCCGCACGCTCGTCGATCTCGGCGTGAGCGAGAGCTGGCTCGACGTGTGGGACGCGATGGAGCGGGCCATCCAGGCCGGCCTGGCCACGCACAGCGGACTCGAGTGGGTGCTCGCGCAGGTGAGCAAGCAGGGCCGGCACGGTTGCGGTCCGTTCCGGCGCGCGCTCGACGAGCGGGCGCTGAAGATGAAGGCACCGCAACAGGGGCTGCTAGAACCGCGCATGGCGGGTGTCGCTGCTCGCTACGGCCTGCCGGCGTACTCGTACCAGCACGACGTCTTCGGCGATGGTTCGGTGCTCATCGACTTCGCGTTCGTGCCGCACAAGGTCGCGGTCGAGGTCAAGGGGTTCGCGTCGCACGGGACACCCAAGGCGATGACCGACGACTTCGAGCGAGAGCACCGCCTCGTGCAGGCCGGCTGGATCGTGCTGAGCTTCACGTGGTACCAGGTCGTGAAGCGCCCGAAGTACGTCGCCGACACGATCCTGCAAGTTCTCGGCGCACGGGAACCGGCTCTACCGGTCTGAGTGCTCCGAGATCTTGTGGGACTGGGCGGCGGCGTCGGCGTAGATGCCTCGGGACATGAGGGAGAGCTCGGTGGTGCGGCGGGCCTCGTAGACCTCGGCGCGGGCGGCGTGGACGGCGGCATCGTCGGGTGCCGCGAGCGCGGCGTGCTCGACCAGGTGGCACGCCAACCGGAGGTTGGCGTCGCCGCCGGCCGCCGCCAGGGCCCGGCCCCGCTCCGCCAACGCCAGGGCGCCGCCCGCCAGGGCGGCGATCTCCGACGCCAGGGCGGCGTCGGGTGCCGGCTTCAGGGTCGCCGGGTTGCCGTCCCACCAGCCGCCGTAGAGGCGCCAGATGTTGCGGACCACGAACTCCGGCTCGTCGTAGGTCGGTCGCAGGTACGGCTTGGCCAGAAGCGCCTCCGGGACCCGCACCTCGGCGACGATCTGGTCGAGACGGGCCCCGTCGTTCATCAGCGTGAGCGTGTCGCGGACGAGGCCTTCGAGGGCGGTGGCCACGTCGTCGAGCACGCCGGTGATCCGGTCCCGGCCCGCCACCGGCAGCCCGTGGGCGGGCAGGTACAGCTCGGGCTCCATCGCCGCCATGTCCCGCATCGCTCGCGCCCACTCGCCCGGGAACCGCTGGACCTTCTGGGGGTTGCCGGCGTTGGGGAACGCCCAGATGAGGAAGTCGCCGGCGGTGATCGCCCGCAACGACGGGATCCACGTCCAGGTGTGATCGTCGGTCTCGCCCCGGCCGTGATGCAGCGTCATGTCGAGACCGCCGACCGAGAGGTCCATCGACGCCTCGTAGGTGAGGTCGGGCTGCACCCACTCGTCGAAGAAGGTGAGCATGTCGCGCCCGAACTGACGGCGGTTGATGGCGGCGTTGTAGCCGTTGGTCAGGTCGTAGCGCTCGAAGCGAGCGGGCACGTTCTCGTGCGCCACCACGCGCGGCCGCGGGAACCCGCGGGCGGCGGCCTCGTCGACGAACACCGACGCCCCGCCGACGTGGTCGACATGGCCGTGGGTGTACACCATCGTGTGCACCGGATCGTCGGGCGCCCACGCCCGCAGCGACTCGAGCACCCGGGGACCGAACCCGGCGACGGAGGTGTCGAACAGCACCAGGCCGTCGGCGGTGCGGAACGCGATGACGTGGGAGAAGGCCTCGACCACGGCGACATCGTCGGCCAGCTCCGACAGCTCACCGGTCAGCCGGTTCACCCGCTCCGTGAGGTCGCCCTCGTCGATGATGCGGGCCGAGAGCGCGAGGAGGTCGGCCACCGCTAGGCCGCGGCGATCGAGGCGGGGAGCGCGGCGCCCATGAGGTCGACGAAGTTGGCGCCGTAGAACTTGTCGATCGCCGACTGCGGCACACCGGCCGCCTCGAGGGAGCGGTCGAAGCGCTTCAGCGGGTTCCGGCCGCCCTCGACGTGCGGGTAGTCGGAGGAGAACATCGCGACGTCCTCGCCGCACTGCTCGATGACCCATCCGGCGTCCTCGTGGGGGTAGGGCGTCACTCGGAGCTGGCGCTGGAGGTACTCCGACGGCTGCAGGTCGAGCCGCTGCAACCGCTCCTCGTTCCGCCGGAAGGCCTCGGCCGCCGAGTCGATGTTCTTCATCAGTCCCGGGAGCCACGTGGCGCCGAGCTCGATGGCGCCGAATCGGAGGCGGGGGAAGCGGTGGAAGACGCCGTCGATCACGAGCACGGCGAGCGTCTGCATCACGGGATACGGGATCGACATGTAGTCGATCGACCGGAAGTTGCCATCGCCGCCGTGGAAGTCGGGCACCGGCGGCAGACCGTTCTCGAAGTAGTCGCGGTTCATCGGCTTCCCCTCGCCGCCGACGTGGAACACGACGGGCACGCCGGCGTCCTGCGCGGTGGCCCACAGCGGGTCGAGGGCGATGTGCGAGGGCGAGTGACCGGGCGGGCACGCCGACGCGATCATCAACGCCGCGCACCCGAGCTCGAGCGCCTCGGTGGTCGCCGCCTCGACCCGTCCGAGGTCGGCAAGCGGCACGTAGCCGACCGGCAGCAACCGCTCGTCGACCGAGCAGAAGTCGACGATCGCCCGGTTGTGGGCGGCGGCCATGCCGTAGGCGAGATCGAGGTCGCCGCTGTGCTCGGCGTTCATGAGCCGGCCGTTGTGGAACGTGTTGAAGACGAGCTGGCTGCGGAACCCGAGGAGGTCCAGCGCCCGGGGCCGGTCCTGGGCGAGGAACGAACCCGTCGCCGCCCAGTTCTTGCGGAGCATGAGCTGGGCCTCGTCCTCGGCGCGGTACTGGGGGTCGGCGTGGTCGGCTCGGGCCCGATCGAGCAGCCGGTCGTTCGACTCGCCCGAGTGCGTGCCCGAGTAGTCGAGGTTCATCTTCGACCGCGTCGCCTCGTCGGCGTAGGAGGCCAGCCAGTCCGGCGTCTCCATGATGTGCGAGTCGGCGTCGTGGATGACTCGTCCCCCTGCATAGGTCATGACCGGCAGCCTACTTTTCGGTGGTGCTGGACCTCTTCGTCGCCGCCTTCGCCAACGATCCCTTCTACCGGTGGATGCAGCCCGACGACGACGCCTGGCCCGCCTTCGCCCGGGCGTGGTTCGGGTTCGCAACGGAGCTGGGGCTCAGGGCCGACCTGTCCACCGTCACCGACCACGCGGTCGCCATCTGGACCCCGGCCGGCTTCGATGCCGTCACGGCCGAGGACGTGGCCCGGGGCACGGCCGTCCTGCACGAGCACCTGGGCGACCGTGGTGACGAGGCGCTCGCTGCCGTGCTCGCCTCCCGCGCCCACGAACCCGCCGAGCCCCACGCCACGCTGATGTACATCGCCGTCGCCCCCAGCCACCAGGGTCAGGGCCTCGGGGGCCAGCTCATCCGACCGGTGCTCGAGACGCTCGAGACGCCCGCCTACCTCGTGTCGACCAACCCCGCCAACGTGCCGTTCTACGGCCGTCACGGCTTCGAGGTCATCGCCGAGATCGCCGTGCCCGGTGGTCCGACGTCGCGGGCGATGTGGCGTCCGGCCGGCTGAGGCGTCCTTCATCGGTGGACCCTGTCAGCAGGGTCTCTGTGTCGGACAGCTACGTCAGGAGGAGGCGCTCGAGGCGCCGGCCCGTCACCACGGCCCCGGCGACGCCCACGGCGATCAGGTAGGCGACGTGCACGAGGAGGTGCCCGCCGACGGCGCCGAGGGTGAGGGCGCGGATGAGCGCCACGCCGTGGTACAGCGGCGAGACCTGCACGACGATCTCGAGGGCTCGGGGATAGACGTCGAGGGGATAGAAGGTGGCCGAGAAGAGGAACAGCGGGATGAGCGCGAGGTTGATGAAGTCGAACTGGTGCCACGTGCGCATGTAGCTGGTGAGCGCCATCCCGGCAGCGGAGAACGCCAGGCCGATCAGGAGCGCCGCCGGCACCGCGAGCACCGACCACCACGACTCGGTGAACCCCAGCGCGGTCATGGCGAGGAGAAACGCCACCGAGTAGGTGCCGCCGCGGAACAGGCTCCAGCCGATCTCCCCGACGGCGATCTCACGCGCCGAGACCGGCGTCGCCACCACCGAGTCGTACAGCTTCATGTACTTCAGCTTGAAGAAGATCGAGAAGGTGGCATCGAACACGGCGCCGTTCATCGCCGCGGCAGCCATCATCCCGGGCGCCACGAAGGACTCGTAGCGGATGGTCGTCCCGCCGACCTCGACGCCGCCGACGAGCGCACCGACGCCGATGCCGATCGACAGCAGGTAGAAGAACGGCTCGAAGAAGCCGCTCACGAACATGTACCAGAGGCGGAAGTAGACGAGCGCGTTGCGCTCGGTGATCGTCGCTGCCCGACTCGTGGCGGGCCGCAGCGGCACCCCCCGCAGCGGGAGCGCGATGCCGCTCATGTCGTCCGCTCTCTGGCCTTCGGCCGGGCACTCATGTGTGCAGCCGCCGGTCGAAGGTGCGGCGACCCCACGCCATGGCGGCGGCGAGGCACACCGCCAGGTAGGCGACGTGCCCGGCGGAGCCGACGAGCGTCGCCTGCCCGAGCGTGAGCGAGCGGCACAGGTCGACGCCGTGCCACAGCGGCGTCACCTTGGCCACGGCCTGCAGCACGTCGGGCAACTGGGAGACCGGGAAGAACGTGCCGGAGAAGAGGTAGGACGGGATCACGCCGAGTCGCATGATCAGCGGGAACGCGGTGTCGGTCTCCTGGGTTGCCGAGAACGCGGTGATCACCGCGGCGTAGACCATCCCCGTGAGCAGGGCCGCCGGCATCGCCAGGACGCCCCACCACGACTCGACCGCACCGAAGAGCACCATCGCCACGAAGGTCATGACGATGCGGATGCCGATGTCGGCCCCGGTGTAGGCGAGCTGGCCGGCGAGGACGTCGGCGGGGCGGAGAGGCGTCGCCGTCTGCGCGACGTAGGTGCCCTCCCACTTGATCCCCCCGAGCACCGGCCACAGCGAGTTGCCGGCGGCGGACTGCATGGCGAACGCGGCCATGAGCCCGGGGGCGATGAACGCCAGGTACTCGACGCCGCCGAGGGAGGTCGCCTGGTTCTCGTCGATCAGGCTGCCGAGACCGACACCCATGGCGGCCAGCACGAACAGCGGGTTGAGGCCGGCGATCAGCAGCGAGCTCTGCCCCGACCGGCGGAGCCGGACGAAGTAGATCGACGTGGCCCGGAGCGCGGCGGTCACGAGACGGTCACTCCACCAGCGTGCGGCCCGTGAGCCGTAGGAAGACGTCCTCGAGGGACGACCGGCGCACGAGCGTGCTCTCCGGCGCGAACCCCCGCTGGTGCACCACGTCGGCGACCGCGTCGCCGTCGTCGGCGTAGACCAGCACCCGGTCGGGCAGCGCCTCGACCCGGGCGCCGAGGTCGGCGAGCTTCTCCGCCATCGCATGGGTGTCGTCGTCGACGCCGAAGCGGAGCTCGACGACCTCTCGCGTCGAGTGCTGCTCGATCAGCGAGCGGGGCGAGCCCTCGGCGACGATCCGGCCCTTGTCCATCACCACCAGCCGATCGCACAGCTGCTCGGCTTCGTCCATGTAGTGGGTGGTGAGCACGAGCGTGACGCCCCGCTGCTTGAGCCGGTAGAGCCGCTCCCACACCACGTGCCGGGCCTGCGGGTCGAGGCCGGTGGTGGGTTCGTCGAGGAGGAGGAGATCGGGCTCGTTCACGAGCGCTCGGGCGATCGTGAGCCGGCGCTTCATGCCGCCCGACAGCGGGTCGACGCGGTCGTTGGCCCGCTCCGTGAGCTGCACGAACCGCAAGAGCTCGTCGGCTCGCTCCCGCGCCGTGTGACGGTCGATGCCGAAGTAGCGGGCGTAGACGAGCAGGTTCTGCCGGACCGTCAGCTCGACATCGAGGTTGTCCTCCTGGGGGACGACGCCGAGCCGCTCCCGGATCCGCTGACCGTCGACGGCCGGGTCGAGCCCGAGGATGCGCAGCGTGCCCGAGGTCACCGGTGACACGGCGCCGATCATCCGCATCGTCGAGGACTTCCCCGCTCCGTTGGGCCCGAGGAACCCGAACGCCTCGCCCGCCCGCACGTCGAGGTCGATGCCGTCGACGGCGGTGAAGGCGCCGAAGCGCTTCGTCAGGTCGCGCGCCGTGATCAGCGCAGGCTCCCCGCCCGGGGAGGGCTCCGTTCCGGGAGAAGGGCGCGAGGACACCGGGGCGACGATACGCCCGCTCCGTGACGGGCCGGTCAGGTCAGGTCAAGTCAAGTCAGATCGAGTCAGGTCAGGTCAGGTCGAGTCAGGTCAGGTCCGGATGCCGGCGCAGTCGAGACCGTCGATGCCGGGGTGCACGAACGGTGTCGCCGGCGAGCCCCCGGGCGAGACGCCCTCGAAGCCGACGCCGAAGCGCGCCACCGCCCACAGCGTGCCGTCCGGGGCGCAGTGCACGCCGAAGCCGGCGATCACGTAGCCGGGCTCGACGAGGTTGTCGCGGTTGTCGCCCGACCGCATCCAGTCGCGGTGCAGCAGGCCCGACGTCGGCTGGTGGCACCCGGTGTCGTCGCACCACCCGATGGGCATGTGGATGTTCTCGCCCACCGTGTTCGGCAGGGTCGCATGCCGGTAGCCGGTGCGGCTCATCTCCCGCGCCCAGCCGCGCGCATCGGCGGCCAACGACTCGTCCCAGGCGAGCGAGGCAGCTCCCCGCGCCCCACGCTCCGCGTTGGCTCGGTCGAACAGGTCGCGGGCGATGAGGTCTTCTGCGCCGGGTGCCACCTCGGGCGGCAGGGGCACGAACCCGAGCAGCTGCTGGAGGATGCGGGAGGGGACGGCGGCCGTCCCGCCGATCACGATGAGGGCGGGCGGGTCGAGCAATCGGAACAGGTCGAGGGACGGTTGCGTCGCCGACACGGCCGTGGTGAACAGCACGGCGAGGTCGCGGGCCCCGGCGAGCGCCGCCGCTGAGAGCGCATCGGGGAAGGCCGAGGTCGTCGTGACCACTGTGGCGGCGCCCGTCGGGGGGAAGCGGGCCACGAGGGCCTGGTTGAGGGCGCCGGTCCTCCCCTGGAGCCGCTCGCCGTCGAGATCGACGACGCCCGGCGGGAGATCGGCGTCGAGCAGCAGCCGGGCGCCGATCCGGGCCGCGTGCACGGCGGCGACCAGCGCCGTCTCGAAGGTGGCGCCCGCCACCCGGACCGTGGGCGAGTCGGGGGCCGCGGTGGCGGCCGCCACTGCCGCCGCGGTCTCGTAGCGGTTGGCGCCGGCCAGGCGCCGGACGCTCGCGCCGGTCTCGGCGGCGATGCGGTCGGCGACGTGGTCGGGCAAGGCGGCCGTCCCGCCGATGAGCACGACGTCCCAGGCGCCGAAGGACCGGATGGCAGCGATGGGCACGACGTCGGCCGACGCCAGCAGGAGCGGCGCGCCGAGCGCCGATGCGC
>DATLFP010000185.1:0-14648 GCA_035540955.1 Acidimicrobiales bacterium | reverse complement strand
CGAGCCCGAGCCGCCGCCGCCCCCGCCGCCCCGGTTCATCGGGGCCGTCGTCTCCGCCGGCGGCGGCTCGGGCTCGGGTTCAGGCTCGGGCTCGGGCTCGGGCACCCGTGCTCGCGGGACAGGCGGGCGACGACCCAGCGTGCGCACCGTGGGACCGATGATGGCGACGGGCCGCAGCTCGGGCTCCGGGGCGGGCGCCGGCGGCACCGGGTCGGGCACGGGCGCAGGATCGGGGACCGGCTCGCGGCTCGGGGCCCGATCGTCGGCCGGCAGCGCCGCCCCCCGGCGCCGGAGCTCCTCGCGGTAGGGATCGACGGCGCGCCCCGTCGGCGCGCCGGCCGAGACCCCGTGGGGCTTGCCGGCCTTCTTCGCCGTCGCCTTCTTCGCCGTCGTCTTCTTCGCTGTCGTCTTCTTCGCTGTCGCCTTCTTCGCCGTCGCCTTCTTCGCCGTCGCCTTCTTGGCGGTCGTCTTCTTCGCGGTCGTCTTCTTCTTGGCGACGGGCTTGCGGGCACGGCGGCGCGCCGGTGTCGCCGGCGCCGGTTGGGGGTCGGCGGGCTTGGGCTTGGCGGCGAGCGGCTTTGGCTTGGCCGGCGGCGTGAGGTCGACCTTCTTGCGGGTCCCCCGCACGTAGCCGAGCTGCGTGCCGAACCGGCCCCGCGAGCGCAGGACCCCGGTGTCGAGCTCGACGGTCCACTCCGCCGACTGGAGCCGGCCGCGCGAGCGGTAGTCGAAGCCCACCACCCAGGTGAGCTCGTCGAGCTGGTGGGCCCGCCACCCGTCTGCGAACTCCTCGTCGGTGAACCGGGCGCCCCGCTCCGCGAGGTTGCGGCGCACCGACGGTCCGAGCGGGAGCGACGACGGCCCGACCCGCGGCTTGTCGAACACGCAGTCCCGCGCGAACGCGACGACGCGGGCGATCTCGGCCAGCACCGGCGACGCGAACCGGCTCACCCAGTCGACGTCGACCCCGGCCTCGGCCGCGACCTCCTCGAGGGTCCACCCGGAGCGGAGCAGGTCCTGCATCTCGCGGGGCGCCAGCTGGCTCTCGGGCCGGGCCAGGCGCGGCTCCCGCGAGGCCCGGGCCCCGTTCGACCGGTCGGTGCCGGAGCTCCGGCCCAGCTGGGCGAGGACGGCAGGGTCGACGGTGACGACGAAGCTCCCTGACTTGGCGCCCTTCCTGGCGCTGAGGATCAGGCCGTCGTGCTCAGGGGTGAGCCCGACGAGGTGAAGCTTCTGCATGCGCTCCCCCGGCCGGAGGCCCGCCTGTCGGGCCGAACGCGCGCCGACGGTACTACCTGGGACCTTCCGGACCGCGGCATCCCGACCCCGCCACGCGCACGCGATCTCGGTGGCGGAGCGAGGGCACCAGCCCGGCGTCGCCGAGGAGGCGCACCGCCCGCGCCTCGGCCATGTCGATGACGACCGCCGTCGCCGCCACGCCACCGCACAGGTGGGTGACGACGCAGTCCTCGCACGCCGCCGTGCCCTGCAGGGCGCACTCGTCACAGTCGATGGTCAGCACCTCAGCCATGCCGGACAGCATGACGACGCCCTGTGACAGTCAGCGCTGCTCGACGTCCTTGCCGTGCCCGCACCACCGGCACGACACCGACTCGATCTCCTCGCTGAGCACCTGGCGATCCTCCACGTCGAGGTCGCCGCCCACCGTGAAGTGCCAGTACTCGGCCGTGCGCCGCGACACGGTGACGTCGAACCGCGTGAGGTTCCCGCAGGCGTTGCACCGGTAGCGCACGGATCCCGACGGTAGATGGTTGTGGATCGAACATCTGTTCGACTACCCTCCCCGCCGGTGCAACGCTCCTTCGACGACCTCGGCACCCCGCTGTCGGCGGTGACCTTCGTCGTCGTCGACCTCGAGACCACGGGCGGCTCGCCCGCCGAGGACGCCATCACCGAGATCGGCGCCGTGAAGCTCCGCGGCGGGGAGTGCCTCGGCACGTTCTCGACCTTGGTGAACCCGGGCCGTGACATCCCGCCGACCATCACCTTCCTCACCGGGATCACCGAGGCAATGGTCGTCGCCGCCCCCGACATCGCCTCGGTGCTCCCGGCGCTCCTCGAGTTCGTCGGCGACGCCGTGGTCGTGGGCCACAACGTCCGCTTCGACCTCGCGTTCCTCGACGCCGCCATCCGCCGTCACGGCTACCCGCGGTTGCGCCAGCCGAGCGTCGACACCTGCGGTCTGGCCCGCCGACTCGTCCGCGACGAGGTCCCGAACTGCCGGCTGGGCACCCTCGCCGAGCGGTTCCGGCTGCGGCACACACCCACCCACCGCGCGCTCGACGACGCGCTCGCCACCGCCGATCTGCTCCACGTCCTGCTCGAGCGCGCCGGCTCGCTCGGCGTCCTCGGCCTCGACGACCTCCTGGCGCTGCCCACCATCGCCGGTCACCCCCAGCTCGCCAAGCTGCGCCTCACCGACGACCTGCCGCGCGCGCCCGGCGTGTACCTCTTCCGCGACGCCGGCGGCCGCGTCCTCTACGTCGGCAAGGCCGCCAACCTGCGGACCCGGGTCCGGTCGTACTTCTCCGGTGACGAGCGCCGCAAGGTCGGCCAGCTGCTCCGTGAGACGCACCGCATCGACCACGTCGTGGCCCCCGGGCCGCTGGAGGCGGCGGTGCTCGAGGTGCGCCTGATCCACGAGCACCTGCCCCGCTTCAACCGGCAGTCGAAGACCTGGCGTCGGTACGCGTACCTCAAGCTCACGCTCCAGGAGCGCTTCCCGCGACTGTCGGTGGTGAAGGTGCCGAAGGACGACGGCGCCCTCTACCTCGGCCCGCTGTCGACGTCGGCGGCGGCCCGGCGCATCGCCGAGGCGATCGAGTCGGCGATGCCGCTGCGCCGGTGCACCCGCACGCCGTCGCGGACGCCGCTGCCGGCCCCGTGCGCGCCGGCCCAGCTCGGCGTGTCGCTGTGCCCGTGCGCGGCGGCGGTGAGCGAGAACGACTACCGCGCCGTCGTCGACGCGGTCGTCCACGCCCTCACCGTCGACCCGGCGCCGCTCCTCGCCCCCCTCGAGGCCCGCATGCTCGACCTCGCCGCCGCCGAGCGCTTCGAGGAGGCCGCCGACGTTCGCGAGCGCGCCGGTGCCCTCGCATCGGCCATCCGCCGCCAGCGCCGCCTCGACGGGCTGCGACGAGCGGGGCGCCTGGTGGTGGACGTGCCCGGACGAGGCGGGATCGAGCTCGACGGGGGCCTCCTCGTCCGCTCGTGGCCGGGCGAGCAGGCGCCCCTGTCGCTCGACGCCCCGTCGGTGACGCCGGCGCCGGGCTCGCCGCTCCCCCGCCACCTGGCCGACGAGGTGGCGGTGGTGGCGTCGTGGCTCGAGAAGGAGGCGGCCCGGGTGCGGCTCGTCTCCTGCAGCGACCTCCTCGCGTCCCCGGCCGGGCGGATCCCTCGGTTCGAGCCCCGGCCCGGCACCGGTGCCGAGCGGACCGCGACCAAGGTGCTGGCCCGCTGACCGGCGAATCATGACGGTGTGGGTCGGGTCCTCCTTGTCGCGTTCCTGAGCGCGCTCGCGCTGCTGGTGCTGTTCAGCAGCCTCGGCATCGCTCTCCTCTGGCGCCTCCGGCGCTCCAACCGCCTCCATCCGGGCCTGGCCACGCCGGCGCCGCTGCTCTGGTTGGTCCACCCGGGACGACCGGCCCGGCTCCACCGCCGCCTCCGGGCGGCGGTGACCTGCGCCCACCACCGCGGCAGCCCGGGCCGGCGCCCGGTTCCCCAGCCCGAGGTCGACGACCTCGTCAGCGACCTGCTCGTCGAGGCCGCGCAGCTCGACGACCAGCTGGTGCTGGCCCACGGCGCGCCCGCGTCCGTGCGCCGCCAGATCCTCGCCGCCGTCGAGCCGCAGGTCGCGGCTGTCGAGGCCCTCGCCGGGCGCCTCGCCGTCCTCGTGTCCTCCGCCGCCCGGCCCGGCGGCGTCCCGACGGCCGAGGCGATGCGCACCATCGAGGACAAGCTCGACGTGATCGAGCTCTCGCGGCAGGAGATCGCCGATCTCGAGGCCGCCCTCCACCTCGATCTCACCGTCGAGGACCGCGACCGGTCCGACCGCTAGCCGGCCGCGGTCTCCTCCGTCCGCGCCGCCTGCGAGACGGCGACGACCTTGTCGAGCACCGCCGCCGCGTGCCCGCCGTCGATCGCGGCCCGGGCCGCCTCGCAGCCCTCGGCGATGTCCTGCGCCACCCCGCCCACGACGAGCCCGGCGGCGGCGTTGAGGACCACGATGTCGCGGTGGGGCCCGGCGGCGCCGCCGAGCACCTCGCGGGTGAGCTCGACGTTCCGGGCGGCGTCGCCCCCTTGCAGGTCGCCGGCGTCGGCGTAGGGGATGCCGAGGTCGGCGGGGTCCACGACGTAGGTCCGGATCGCGCCGTCACGCAGCTCGAGCACGGTGGAGGTGGTGGTGGTCGTCAGCTCGTCGAGCCCGTCGTCGCCGTGCACCACGAGCGCCCGTTCGGCGCCACGCGACTCGAGCACCCCGATCATCTTGGTCGCCAGCTTCCCGTCGCTGACCCCGAGCACCTGGCGAGTCACCCCCGCCGGGTTGGCGAGGGGACCCAGCACGTTGAACAGCGTCGGCACCCCCAGCTCCTTGCGGACCGGCGCCGCGTGGCGCATGGCCGGGTGGTAGCGCGGCGCGAAGCAGAACCCGAACCTCGTCTCCGCCACGCACCGGGCCACACCGGCGGGGCCGAGGTCGATCACGACACCGAGGGCGTCGAGCAGGTCGCCGGAGCTCGACGTGGCGGTCGCCGCCCGCCCGCCGTGCTTGCACACCACGCCGCCGGCGCCGGCGATGACGAAGGCGGCGACGGTGGAGACGTTGAAGCACGCGACACGGCGGTGGGACGAGCCGCCGGTGCCGCAGGTGTCGACCGCGGCCGTCCCCTCGGGGAGCACGACGTGCTCGGCGAGCCGGAACATGGCGTCGAGCATCCCGCTCAGCTCCTGAATCGTCTCGCCCTTGGCCCGGAGGCCCACGGCGAACCCGGCGATCTGGGCCGGCGTGGCCCGCCCCTCGAGCACCTCGACGAACGCGGCCTCGGCCAGGTCGGTGAACAGGTCCTCACCGGCCAGCAGCGCCCGCAGGACCGCGGGCCAGCCGCCGAGTTCGTCGAGCGCGGTGCTCACCGGCGCCAGTCTGCTCTCAGGCCGTCCGGCGGCGCTGGCGAATGATGCGCCGCCGCTCGCGCTCGGTGGCGCCGCCCCAGATGCCCTCCTTCTCCCTGGTGGCGAGGGCGTGCTCGAGGCACGCCGCCTGCACCGGGCAGACCTGGCAGACCTCCTTCGCCGGCTCGGCATCGTCGTCGTCGAGGGGATAGAAGATCGCGGGGTCGAGGCCCCGGCACGCACCGTGCTGCCGCCAGAGGTTCATGGTGGGGGGATCGGTCTCCTGGGTGGTCCGGACTGTGCCCGCGCGCCACCACCAGGGCGGAGCAGCGGAGCAGGCATCCTGCCTCAGCCGCCCGGCCGATGCCATTACTGCTGGAGCAGCGCTCCCTGCCCCGACTCCTCGAGCAGCGACCGCACGTGGTCGGCGGGATACCGTCGATGGCCGCCAGGGGTGCGAACCGACAGGATCCGCCCCTTCCTCGCCCAATCGGTCACGGCCCGCTCGGACACCTGGAAGAGGATGGCGACCTCGCGGGTGCGCAGGAACCGCCCGTTCCCGGACGTGCCGAACAGCTCGGCCACCAGCGCCTCTCGCTCGGCCACCCACTCCCCCCTTGCCGGCGCCACCCGTCAGGCGGCGCTGCGCCAGTGTGAACAGCCGGACATCGCCGGACAAGGGGTGGCGCGGGCGGTTTTGGACGGGTCAGGCCGACAATGGCCCGCCTTCGCCGGCGGTCACGTCGGCCGCCAGCTCGGCCACGGTGTCGGCCAGGAGCGTGGTGGCGTGCTGGTAGCGGGGGTGGTCGATCTCGAGGGTCACCGCCGACGACACGAGGGCGCGCACCTGCTCGGCGGTGAGGTCGAAGCCCACGTAGTGGACCGAGGCGGTGACGTCCTCGCGGGTGAGCTGGTCGGCGTGGCTCGCCTCCGGTTCGGCGACGACCACGTCGTCGCCGATCCGGAGCCGTACCGCCCGCTCGATCCCGACGAGCTTCGGCAGCCACTCCATGAGCTCGTCCTTGGAGGTCAGCTCCACGAACAAGGTGGCCGACAGCCGCCCCGGCTCGGGGATGAGCGGGTTGTAGATGTCGAGCTCGGTCTGGATTGCCTCGTCGGTGAGCATCCGCTCCGCTCGCGCCATCTCCTGGATCTGGAACCGGATCGTGTCGCGGTTCTCGAACACGAGGGTCACGAACGGTCCGACCGCCACCCGCCGCTTCTTCTTGAGCTCGATCACCCGCGCCCGGAAGGCGTCGCGCTCCCGCTCGTAGGCGCGGAGGTCGGCGATGTCGTCGAGGGTCAGCTTGGTCATGGCGGCCACCGGACCTAGGAGACCGATTCCAGGCCCTGCGTGAAGCGGCCGGCGTGGCTCTTCTCGGCCCGGGCCAGCGTCTCCAGCCACTCGGCGATCTGGTCGAAGCCCTCGTCGCGGGCCGTCTTGGCGAAGCCCGGGTACATCTCGGTGTACTCGTAGGTCTCGCCCTCGATGGCCGACTTCAGGTTGTCGGCGGTCGGCCCGACGGCCACCCCGGTGACGGGGTCGCCGACCTCGGCGAGGAAGTCGAAGTGGCCGAACGCATGGCCGGTCTCGCCCTCGGCGACGGAGCGGAACAGCGCTGCCACGTCCGGGTAGCCCTCGACGTCGGCCTTCTGGGCGAAGTAGAGGTACCGGCGGTTCGCCTGCGACTCGCCGGCGAAGGCGGTCTTGAGGTTCTCGTGCGTCTTGCTGCCGCTGAGTCCGGCCATGTGCATGTCTCCTTGGTAGGTGGGACTTCCTGGGTTTGCGAGCGGGTCTAGCGGTGGTCGGCGCAGTCGTCGCACCGGCCGCGGAACACGAGCTCGGCGGTGTCGATGGCGAACCCCTGCTCGGCGCCGGGCGGGACCCGGAGGCTGCCGAAGTCGGCGTAGAGGTCGCGCACCTTCCCGCACACCGTGCACACCAGGTGGTGGTGGGCGTCGACGTTCGGGTCGAACCGGGTCGAGCCGGTGCCCATGTCGAGGGTCTGGACCTCGCCGAGCGCGGCCAGGTCGTTGAGCACCTGGTACACGGTGCGCAGCGACACGTTCGGGAGCTCGGCGGTGACCGCGGCGTGCACCGCCTCCGCGCTGGGGTGGGCGTCGTTGCGGTCGAGGACCCGGAAGACGGCCTCCCGCTGGGGCGTGATCTTGAGCCCCCGGGCCCGGAACAGGTCGCTGAGCTCCGCCGCCGATCGCACGGACGCCACCTTATCGACAATCATTGTTGATCACCAATCGTTGGCCGTGGGTGGCGGCAGATACCGTCCTGGCCGTGCGACGCGATCGTGAAGCGACCCTCGGCCGGCTGGCCGGCGAGCGGTTCGACGTCCTCGTCATCGGCGGCGGGATCACCGGCGCCGGCGTCGCCCTGGACGCCGCGTCCCGGGGCCTCTCGGTCGCCCTCGTGGAGCGCCACGACCTGGCGTCGGGCACCTCCTCGAAGTCCTCCAAGCTCGTCCACGGGGGGCTCCGGTACCTCCAGCAGCGCGAGTTCCGGCTCGTCTACCAGGCGCTGGCCGAGCGCCAGCGCCTGCGCTCCACGGCGCCGCACCTCGTGCGGCTCCTCCCGTTCCTCATCCCCATCTTCGGCAAGGACGGCATCATCCACCCGAAGCTGCGCAAGGCCTTGAACAGCGCGCTCTGGATGTACGACCTGACCGGCGGGTTCCGCATCGGCAAGCTCCACGACCAGATCGACAAGGCCGAGACCCTCGCCCACGTGCCCACGCTGCGGGCCGACCGCACCCTGGGCGGGTTCGTGTACTACGACGCCCAGACCGACGACGCCCGGCTCACGATGACGATCGCCCGGACCGCGATCGATCACGGCGCCGTCGTCGCCAACTGGTGTCCCGTGGTCGAGATCCTGAAGGACGGCGACACCGCCGCCGGCGCGCGGGTCACGGCCGACGGCACGACCATCGACGTGCGGGCCGGCACGGTCGTCAACGCCGCCGGCGTGTGGAGCGACGACGTGCGCGCCCTCGACGAGGGCCGACACCCCGACTCCATCCGCCCGGCGAAGGGCATCCACATCACCGTCCCCTGGGAGAAGGTGCGCAACGACATCGCCTGCGTGTTCCCCGTGCCGAAGGACCGGCGATCGATCTTCGTGGTCCCCATGGACGGCAAGACCTACATCGGCACCACCGACACCGACTACGACGGACCGGTCGACGACCCCCAGTGCACCCCGGAGGACATCGCCTACCTGTTGAACGCCATGAACGCGTCGCTGGCCGAGCCGCTCACGACCGCCGACGTGCTCGGCACGTGGGCCGGCCTGCGGCCGCTGGTGAAGTCCGACGCGGTGAGCGAGCGGACCGCCGACCTCTCCCGCCACCACAAGGTGACGCGGTCGGCGAGCGGCGTGCTGACCGTCACCGGCGGGAAGCTCACCACCTACCGGCGCATGGCCGAGGACACCGTCGACGAGATCACCCGAACCCGGTGCCGCACCAAGAAGCTGAAGCTGCACGGCGCCGAGGGCTACGACGACCTCGTCCGCGATCCCGAGGCGGTCGCCGCCCGGCTGGGCATCCCCGCCGACCTCGTCACCCATCTGGCCGGCCGCTACGGCGCCGACGCCCGGATCGTGGCCGCCATGGTCGTCGCCGAACCCGCGCTCGGGGAGCCGGTCGTCGACGGTCTCCCCCACGTCCGCGCCGAGGCGCGGTTCGCGGTCCGCTACGAGCTGGCGCGCACCCTCGACGACGTGCTGAGCCGCCGCATCCCCGCCCGGTGGCTCCAGCGCGACGGCGCCGCCGCCGCCGCCGAGGACGTGGCGCGGCTCGTCGCCGACGATCTCGGCTGGTCGGAGGCCGACATCGCCCGCGAGGTGGCGTCGTTCCGCGCCTCGATCGATCAGCAGCGAGAGGCCGCCGGCCTCGACGTGAGCCTCGATGCCTGAGCCGGCGCGCCAGCCGGTGCCGCCCATCGTCATCGAGGGCGACGCGAGGCGCCACGACCTCGCCGCCCAAGCCGACGCGCCGGCCGGCTTCGGCGAGCGGCTGGCGTCGGCGTGCTCGACGGTCGAGGAGCCGGCGGCGCGGGCCGAGGCGGGACGGGACTGGTGGCCGCTGGCGATGCAGTGGGCGCTGAAGGGGCGGGTCCCCGGCCTGCCCCTCGCGATCGCCCGGCCCGGCACCACCGGCGAGGTGGCCGAGGTGCTCCACCTGTGCAACGACGCGCGGGTGCCGGTCACCGCCGCCGGCGGCCGTTCGGGCGTGTGCGGGGCGTCCATCCCGGTTCACGGCGGCGTCGTGCTCGACCTCACCTCACTCGCCGGCATCGTCGCGGTTGACGACGAGAGCCTCACCGTCGACGTGCTCCCCGGCACCTTCGGCGACACCTTCGAGGACACGCTGCGCGCCGACCACGGCCTCACGTGCGGGCACTGGCCGCAGTCGATCGCGCTGTCGACCGTCGGCGGCTGGCTCGCCTGCCGGGGCGCCGGCCAGCTGTCGACCCGCTACGGCAAGATCGAGGACATCGTCGTGGCCCTGGAGGTCGTGCTCGCCGACGGCACCGTGATCCACACCGGCGGCGCCCCGCGCGCGGCGGCCGGACCCGACCTCACGCAGCTGTTCGTCGGCTCCGAAGGCACGCTCGGGGTGATCACCGAGGCCCGCCTGCGCGCCCACCCGGTGCCCGCCGGCCGGCAGCAGGGCGCGTGGGGGTTCACGTCCTTCGACGACGGCCTCGACGCGTGCCGCCGGATCCTGCGCCGGGGCGCGACCCCGGCGGTGCTGCGCCTGTACGACGCGGCCGAGGCCGCCCGCAGCTATGACACCGGCGACCGCCACGTCCTGCTCGTGATGGACGAGGCCGACCCCGCGCTGGTCGAGGCCACCTTCGCCGTCGTCGAGGCCGAGTGCGCGGCCGCCGAGCGGCTCGACGGCGGACTCGTCGACCGGTGGTGGGGCCACCGCAACGACGTCAGCGCCCTCGAAGCGCTGACCCGCCGCGGCTACGTGGTCGACACGATGGAGATCGCCGGACCGTGGTCGGCCTTGCCCCGCATCTACGCCCGGACCGTCGACGCGCTGCAGTCGGTGCCCGGCACCCTCGCCGCCACCGCCCACCAGTCGCACGCCTACGTCGACGGCGCCTGCCTCTACTTCACGTTCGCGGCGAAGCCGGAGGCCGAGGAACGGGAGCGCTACTACGTGGCCGCCTGGGACGCCGCGCAGCGGGCGGTCCTCGACGAGGGCGGCGCGCTCTCCCACCACCACGGCGTCGGGCTCAACCGCGCCCGGTTCATGGCCGACGCCCTGGGCGCCGCCCACGGTATCCTGCGCTCGGTCAAGGACGCCCTCGACCCCAACGGGATCCTCAACCCCGGCAAGCTCGGCCTGCCCGACCCGTTCGGCGAGGTCGCCTGGCCGTGAACGCGAGGGTCCACTGGCCGGCGGTGCGGGCCGGCGCCGCGGTGGCGGTCGCGGTCTGCCTACCGGTGGCGCTCGTGGCCCAGGCCGTCGTGGACGACGACGACCCGGGCGGTCTCGCCGGGCTCCTCTACTTCCTGGTGCTGGCCGGCTTCGCGGTGGGCGGCTGGTTCGCGGCGGTCCGGGCCGGCGACACCCCGTACTCGTCGGGTGCGATCGCCGCCCTGCTCGGCTTCGCGGTGATCCAGACGATCAGCGTCGTGTCCCAGACCATCCGTGGCAACGACATCGAGGTCGTGCTCGTCGTGGCCAACGCGCTGCTCGCCTACGGCGCCGGACTGCTCGGCGCCGCCATCGTGGCCAGGAGGCGAACGGCATGAGCGGCATCCTCGTCATCGACGTCGGCACCTCGAGCGTCCGGGCCGCGGTGGTGCGGCCCGACGCGTCGGTCACCGCCGTGCACCAGGAGCCGACGCTGCCGGCCACGCCGGCACCGGGCCTGGTCGAGCTCGACGCCGCGCAGATCTGGGAGACCGCTCGACGGTGCGCCGAGGCCGCGCTCGCCGAGGCCGGTCCGGTCGACGCCGTCGGCATCGCCAACCAGCGGGCGTCGACGATCGTGTGGGACCGGGCCACCGGGGCGCCCGTCGGCCCCGGCCTCGGCTGGCAGGACCTGCGCACGGTCGGCACCTGCCTGGTGCTCCAGGCCGACGGCATCCGCGTGGCGCCCAACGCGTCGGCGACGAAGCTCGCGCAGCTGCTCGACGACCACGATCCCGACCGCTCGCGCGACCTCTGCTTCGGCACCGTCGACACCTGGCTGATCTGGCAGCTGACCGGCGGAGCGCGGCACGTCACCGATCACACGAACGCCGGCGTGACCGGCCTGCTCACCGGCGATGGCGCGGCGTGGAACACGAAGGTGCTCGATGCGCTCCGGGTCCCCACCGCCGTGTTGCCCACCGTGGTCGACTCCACGGGCGTGCTCGGCGAGGCCACCGTGCTGCCGGGCTCACCCCCCATCGCCGGCGTCGCCGGCGACCAGCAGGCGTCGCTCATCGGGCAGAGCTGCGTCCGGCCGGGGATGGCGAAGATCACCTTCGGCACCGGCGGGATGCTCGACCTGTGCGTCGGCGCCACGCAGCCCGGGACCGACCGGGGAGCGGCGGGGACCATCCCCATCGTCGCCTGGCGCGACGGCGGCGAGCTCACGTGGGGCGTCGAGGGCATCATGCTGTCGGCGGGCACCGCCGTCGAGTGGCTGCGCGACGACCTCCAGATCATCGACAGCGCCGCCGACTCCCACGACGTGGCCTCGCAGTGCGACGACACCGGCGGCGTCGTGTTCGTACCGGCGCTGCTGGGCCTCGGCACGCCCGACTGGGACTACGGCGCGCGCGGCACCCTGCTCGGGGTCACCCGGGGCACCGGCCGGGCCGAGGTGGTGCGGGCCGTCCTCGAGGGCGTGGCCCAGCGGGGCGCCGACCTCGTCGAGGCCGCCGAGGCCGACAGCGGCATGGCGATCCCGCTCGTGCGCATCGACGGCGGCATGAGCGCCAACCCCACCTTCGTGCAGGCCGTCGCCGACGCCAGCGGCCGGCCCGTCGAGGTGTCGCCGGTCACCGAGGCCACCACGCTCGGCGCCGCCTACCTGGCCGGGCTCGCCACCGGCATGTGGGCGGGGTGGGACGACGTCGCCGGGGCGTGGACGCCGAGCACCGCGGTGGAGCCGGTGCGCGCCCTCGATCGCGATCGCTGGCGCGAGGCCCGCGCCCGCGCCGCCGGCTGGCACGCCGACCTCAGCGCCCTCGACTTCTGACCCCGCCCCGCTGGAGGATCAGGTCGAGATCGTGACGGTCGATCCGTCGCCGAGGTCGACGGTTTGGACGTCGCCGGCGGGGGTGCGGACGGTGACGACGCCCGAGCCGGTGAGCGTCATGCTCGCCGTCGTGACGTCGGTCAGTTCCAGCATCTCCTCCGCGTCGCGCTCGACGGTGACCTCGTAGCCCCAGATCGTGAACGACGGGCTGATCGACCGGTAGTGCCACGTCGCGGGAGTGGCACTGGCGACGACAGGTGCGTCGATCGGCTGCGGGTCGGCGAGCTGGCCGAGCAGGAACGGCAGGTCGGACTCGCGCAGCCAGGTCGACCACCACCGCCACGCGTGGCTGCCCTCGACCTCCTCGTAGACGTGGTCGTATCCGAGGTCGACGAGCGTCTGGTGGAAGCGCTGGTTGTCGTAGCGGAAGAACTGCTCGAACGCCCACGACGCGCACAGGTCGCGCTGCAGGTCGCCCATCGGGTCGCACGACGCGCCCCACCGCGCCGACAGTGCGACGTGCTCGAGGTTCGTCGCCAGCGGCGTCGGCGTGTTGCCGTCGCGGTACGCCGGTCGGTTCCGCTGGTCGTAGTCGTGGAGGTAGCCGCCGAGGTTGCCCGACATCGATGCCGCCGCCACGAACAGGTCGGGGTGCTTCGCCGCGAACACCATCGCCCCGAGCCCGCCGTTGGAGAGGCCTGCCACCGCCCGCGCCGCGCGGTCGGGGATGCTGCGCAGGTTGCGGTCGACCCACGGGACGAGGAAGTCGATCACGTACGTCTCGTTCAGCAGCGACCCGTCGGGGGCGTCGTACCAGAGGCCGTTGCTGCCGTCGGGCATGACCACGATGAGCCCGCCGCCGGCGGCGTCGACGGTGTCCTGCACCGCGCCGAAGTTCACCCAGGCAGCGGCGTCACCGCCCCCGCCGTGGAGCAGGTAGAGCACCGGGTACCTCGCGGTGCGGTCGTCATAGCCGGGCGGGAGGTAGATGCACACCCCCGTCGTGAACAGGAACGTCCCGTCCTCGGCCCGCGGCCCCATCGGGAGGGGCCGGACCAGCCGGGAGCCGCCGGGCGTGCGGGCCGCCTTGCTGCACGCCTTGTAGGGCGGCACATGCTCACCGTCGAGGCCGTTGCTGCGACCCTCCCCGCCGTTGTCCTGCGAGGGCGGCACGCGATCGGGCGGCGTCGGGGCCTCGTCGGCCCGGGACGCCGGCGCCACGGCGACCAGTGCCACCACGAGGACGATGACCGCCGCACGGACACCGGCACGAACCGCGAGCCTTCCCATGCCGGCCGATTCGACGCCGGGAACGGCGGCTCCTTTGCTCAGCTGTCGGCGCCGGTCCCTTCGATGCGCCGGCGGACGGCGTCGAGCTCGGCGTCGATCTCGAGCGCCCGCTCCTGTTCCATCGCCAGCCGCTCCGCGGGCGAGGCCTGCAGCTCCCGCTCGCGCCGGTCGAGGGAGTCGTTGGCCCGCTCCGTCAGGTCGTCGACTGCGTCGTCGAGCTCACGCTTCTCCCGGAGCAGCGCAGCCCGGAATCGCGCCCAGGTCCCCATCGACCGCGAGGCTACGGCCCGCCTGCCGCCACGCGCCGACCGTCGACCAAGCGAGGCTGGAAGGATGGGGCCATGGACGGAGCGGAGATCCGGGACCTGCCGGTCGGGCGGCTGCTCGCGGTCGACGAGCGGGGCGTCGGCCTCCGGCTGACGTGGCACCTCGACCGCGGCTTCCTCAACCTCAGCCTGTGGCGGGACGACCGCTGCGTCGAGACCTTCCACGTCTCGCCGGCGGCGGCCGCCGACGTGATCGCCTTCCTCGTCCGGGGGCTCGCCGATGCAACGGCGGTCGGCGTCGACGCCACCGTGCGGGAGCTGCGCGCCGTCGCCACCCAGCACTCGCGCTCCGTGCTGGACCGCGCCCGAGGATCAGTCGCCGAGATCCTCGAGCGCGCGTCTCGCGTCCTTCGCCCGTAGGTCTCAGGTGTCGTGCCAGCGGCCGAGGGTGGAGAGGGTGGCGTCGACGCAGGCGGCGAGGTCGAAGGTCTCGCCGGCCCAGCGGGGGACGATGGCTTCGCGGTCGACGTCGGCGTCGAGGGGCGGGAGGTCGGTGATCCTGGGCCGGTCGTCGCGAAGCTCGGTGCCGTCGGGCCGGTAGCAGCGGAGCACGTTGTCGGTGTAGGTGATGGTCCAGCCGCCTTCGTGGACGAGGTGGTGGTGGTGCCAGCAGAGGCTGACGAGGTTGTCGAGGTCGGTGGGGCCGCCGTCGGTCCAGTGCCAGACGTGATGGGC
>DATLFP010000184.1:0-52931 GCA_035540955.1 Acidimicrobiales bacterium | reverse complement strand
CGCTCGGCGTTCTCTAGCAATCACGACTACATCCACGTTTATGCGCCCGCCGGCCCGCAGCAATGGAAGCGATCGCGCAACCTGTTGCCGAAGGACGTCGGCGAGCTCCGCAACCGTGATGGCGATCCACGGGGCCCATGGGCCGACGCGCCCTTCACAGCCCCGGGCTACAGAGCCAACCAGCACTACGACATCGTCAATCCGGCTGGTGCCGTGCTTCGCCCCCCGAAGGGCCGGAGCTGGTACGCGACCCGACCGGTGTACGACCGCCTGCTGCAAGAGAACCGGATCTGGTTCCCGCGTGACGGCGCCGGGCTCCCGCGTATCAAGCTGTTTCCCGAGCATCTTCGCGGGCTGGTGCCGTTTTCCCTGTGGGGACCGGACGAAGCCGGAACCAACGATGAGGCGAAGCGTCACCTCATGGCGCTCTTTCCCGATCTGGACGCGTTCGCGACGCCCAAACCTGAAGCTCTCCTCGAGCGGATCGTGCACATCGGTTCCGATCCCTCCGAACTGGTACTGGACTACTTCGCTGGCTCCGGAACGACAGCGGCCGTTGCACACAAGATGCAGCGGAGATGGATCGCTGTGGAGCGGTCATCGTTTACCGCGGCCGCCTTCACGGTCCCCCGACTTGCTCGCGTCGTGATGGGCGCCGATCCGGGGGGGATCACCCAGTCGACAGGTTGGGGCGGGGGTGGCTCGTTCGTCGTCGCGAGCGTGGGTGACTCCGATGCGCTCAACGGAGATGTTCTTGACGCCCTGCGGAACCCGTCCTCGCCAGGGAATTGCACAGTGGACTTGACCGAAGCTGGGCAGGCGGCGCCAGCGCCGACGAGCGAGCTCACCCTCTTCGATGAGAACGCCGCAACTGAGGTCGCGTGAGGTCCCGTGCCCACCGCGTGCCCACCACGGTGGACATGGGCGGTCAGCGAGGGGTCGTGGCGGTCAACGGAAAGCCTCGCTGAGCAGGACTTTCGTCACCAGAGGCCCAGCTGTCCGTCGTCCTGATCCTGCTTTGCAAGCAGGGGGTCGTGGGTTCGAGTCCCATCGTCTCCACCATGTGATGTCGCGTGGGGCTCAGTCATCAGCTCGAGCTGCTGGTGACCTGGGCGAACTGCCAGGTGTCCGTGTACTGCTGGAACGCTGCGAGCTTGCCGTCGCGGACGGTCCACACATGGCAGACCTGGGCGTCGAGGGGGTCGGAGATCGCTGCCGCGCGGGCGCGGTATCGGCCTTCGACGACCACAGTCTCTCCGGCGTCGTGAAACGTCGTCGGGTGGACCTCGAAGCGGTCGAAGTCGTGGGGGATCCGTGCGAACACGTTGGTCAGGACCTCAGCAGGTCCGTGGTGGCCGCCGGGCGCGTGCCACGGGGAGTGCTCGGCCTCGTGCCACTCGATGTCGGGGTGCATCGCCGCGATCACGGCGTCGATGTCGCCGCGGCCGAAGGCTGCGTAGGCGTCCTGCACGAGCTGGATGTTGGATGAGGTGTGGGTCATGTCCCGAGGATCCGACGTCCCGAGCGCGACCGCATCGCTTGACGTGCCCATGGTCGCCCGGGCCCGTGATCAGTTCTGACCATCGAAATACGCTGAGATGATGATCCGCTCACGTCCGGACTGGCGGGCCATCCACGACGAGCTGGCTGGGCGGGAGCTCTCGTCGTTGAGCGCGGCGGAGCTCGACCTGCTGGGCGAGAGCCTCTTCTGGCTCGACCGTCCCGACGACTCGATCGCCGTGCTGGGCCGGGCCTTCACCGCCCATCTCGACGACGGCAACCATGCCGGCGCCGCGATGGCGGCGTGGCAGCTGTTCTACGACCACGCGCTCGTCGGCGAGACGGCGCTGGCCAACGGTTGGCTGGAGCGGGCGCGTCGCGAGACCGGCCACGCCGAGGAGCCGGAGGTCGCGGGGTTCCTGGCCGTCGCCGAGTCCGACCTCGCCGCCGGTGCCGGTGCGCTGGAGGACGCGGTGGCCCACGCCGAGCGTGCTGTGGCACTCGGTCGCGAAACCGGCCACGCCGACCTGACGGCCATGGCGCTGCAGGCGAAGGGGCGGTCACTCGTCGCGTGCGGCCAGCTCGATGACGGGATCACCGCACTCGACGAAGCGATGGTCGCGGTGGTCAACGGTGAGCTCACCCCGCTGTTCACCGGGTGGGTGTACTGCAACGCACTGTCGACCTGCCACGACCTTGCCGACCTGACCCGTGCCATCGAGTGGAGCGACTCGGCCATGCGGTGGTGTGACGACCTCCGGGAGGGTCGGCTCTACCCGGGGATCTGCCGCCTGCACGTCGTCGAGCTGGCCGCGCTGCGGGGTACGTGGGAGACCGCGGCGGCCATGGCGCAGCAGGCGTGCGACGAGCTCACCAGCCACGACCCCCGCTACGCCGGTGAGGCCCACTACCTGATCGGCGAGCTGCACCGGATGGCCGGCGACCTCGACCTCGGCGAGGAGGCGTTCACCCGCGCCCACCAGCTCGGCCGTGTCCCGCAGCCGGGCCTCGCTCGGGTGCGGCTGGCGCAGGGACGGCGCGCTGCCGCGGTCAACGGGTTGCGGCTGGCGCTGGAGCCACCGCCGTTGGCGCCCCGGCGACGAACCGAGCTGCTCGCCGCCCTCGCCGAAGCCCATCTCGCGGCTGGCGACGTCGACGCAGCTGCCGATGCGGCCGCGGCGATGAGCGACGCCGTCGGTGAGGCCACGAGCATCTACCTCGACGCCGTCAAGCGCACCACCGAGGCCCAGGTGCTGCTCGCTCGCGGCGACGCCCTGGCGGCGTGCCGCCGTGCCGGTGAGGCCGTCGAGCGGTTCCAGGGGTTGGGCCTGCCCTACGACGGAGCCCGAGCCCGCGAGGTCCGCGGCACGGCGGCGCGGGCGATCGACGAGCTCGACACCGCCCAGCTCGAGCTCACCGCAGCACGCGACACGTACCAGCGCCTCGGCGCTGAGCCCGATGAGCGGCGGGTTGCCGCGCTCCTCGGCCACGCGCCACCGTCTCCGCTGTCGTCGCGGGAGATCGAGGTGCTTCGCCTCGTCGCTCGCGGCGGCACCAACAGGGAAGTGGCGGGGGAGCTGGTGGTCAGCGAGCACACCGTGGCCCGCCACCTGAGCAACATCTACACCAAGCTCGGCGTCGGCTCCCGCTCCGCAGCCACGGCCTGGGCCCACGAACGCTCACTGATCTGACCGCATCGCCGGCCACTGGTCAGAACTGACCAGGTTGGCGACGGAGCGAATGGCTGATCGTGACGATGCGAACGCCCGGAGCCAGCGCGTACAAGGGGACGATGAGCGCACCCGAGACCTTCCAGATCCCCCTCGAGCAGGCCGAGATGTACGAAGCAAAGTTCGTACCCGCCCTGTTCGCCGACTGGGCACCCCACGTCGTCGAGATGGGTGACGTCTCGCCGGGTCACTCGGTCCTCGACGCGGCGTGCGGCACCGGCATCGTCGCCCGCACCGCCTCCCAGCGCGTCGGGCCCGACGGCCGCGTCGTCGGCGTCGATCTCAACCCGGCGATGCTGACCGTCGCCGAGCAAGTGTGCCCGGGCGTCGAGCTCCGTCAGGCCGACATCGCATCGCTCCCGTTCGACGACGCGACCTTCGACGTCGCGCTGTGCCAGATGGCCCTGATGTTCTTCCCGGACCGAACCGCAGCCATCCGCGAGATGGGTCGCGTGGTCAAGCCGCACGGAACGGTCGTTGTCATGGTCCCGAGCAGTCTCGACGCCCAGCCTGCGTACCGGCCTCTCGTCGAGCTGGCGGCACGGCACGCGGGTCCCGACGCCGTTGCCATGCTGAGCGCCTACTGGGCCTGCGGTGACCTCGACGACCTCCTCCGCACCACGAGAGACGCCGGGCTCGAGGCTCTGTCGACGCGCACCCGCATGGGCACCGCCCGCTTCGACTCCATCGACGAGTTCATCTCGGTCGAGGTGGAGGGCACGCCCGTGCGGGAGCGGCTCACCGACGACGAGTACGCCGCTCTCCGCCGCGAGGCCACCCGCGTCCTCGACGAGTTCGTCGCCGCCGACGGCACCGCGCAGATCCCGATCGAGGGCCACCTCGTCGCCGCCCGACACGGGTGAGCACGCGCGTGCGGCGCACGGGATCGACCCCGTGCGGGCCGGTTCGACCCTCGGCTGTGGCATAGACAATCCGATATACTCGTTGCCGTGGTCCCCGGTGAGCTCCTTCGGGTGGTGCGTCGGCGGCGCGGCTTGAGCCAGGCCGAGCTGGCCTGGCGCGCGGGCACGTCGCAGCCGGTCATCTCGGCCTACGAGCACGGCCGGCGCGATCCCACCGTCGGAACCCTGCGCCGGCTGATCGAGGCCAGCGGTGAACGGCTGGTCGTGTCCGCCGCCGCGCCGGCAGCGGACCTGGCGCCTCCCGCCGACGTGCAGGAGCACGCCCGCCGGCTCGTCGACGTCCTCTCGCTCGCGGATGCCATCCCGAAGCGGCGGCGGTCCCGCTTCCTGCGCGCGCCTCGACTCGTCTCGACGTGACCGCGATGTCGCTCGCGCGGCGCATCGTCGAGCTCGACCGCGCGCTCGCGGCGATCCCGCACGCGTTCGGCGGGGCGCTGGCGCTCGCCTACTACGCCGAGCCCCGCGCCACGATCGACATCGACCTCAACGTGTTCGTCCCCGTCGAACGGTTCCCCGACGTCGCCGAGCCGCTCATCGGCCTGGGCGCGTCGGTCGACGACGTGGTCGCCGAGCTCGTCCACCGTGACGGCCAAGCCCGGGTCATGTGGGATGCCACGCCGATCGACCTGTTCTTCGCCTACGACCCCTTCCACGATGCCGCCGCCAAGGCCCGCCGCACCGTGCCGTTCGCCGATGGCGAGATCCCGATCCTCTCGCCCGAGCACCTCATCACATGCAAGGCGGTGTTCAACCGCGCGAAGGACTGGGTCGACATCGACGCCATGCTCGCCACCGGGCTCGCGGTTGACGTCGCCGAGGTGCTGCGCTGGGTCGGACGCATCGCCGGCGACGATGATCCACGCTTCAACCGGGTCGCTGCAGTCCTCGCTCGACGGTGACCGAACCTCGTCTCCGCGATCGACGCCACCCTCCAGCACCGGCTCTGGCTGCGCTCGGCGGTCGAGTGCTGCGTCACTACACGGTGCCGGTGCCCGACATCATCGAGCCGTCCCGCAGCCACCGCACCCTCACGTGGTCGCCCGAGAGGAGCGACCGCGACACGGCCGAGAGCTCATGCACGTTGACCACCGGCGAGTTGGCGAGCAGCAGCACGAGGTCGCCGTCGACGAGCCCGGCGTCGGCGGCGAACCCGCCCGCCCGCACGTTGCGCACCACGAGCCCGCCGGGCGTCTCCGAGACGTCGCAACCGAGGTCCGCCCACGGCCGGGCGTGGCGCATCGGTCGCACGCCGTGCTCGAAGAAGACAAAGAGGTCGGCCCGGATCGCCCACCACCCGGCCTCCAGCCACGGACGGGCCTCGCCGAAGAACGGACCGAAGCCGTGCTGCACGAACGTGATGCGCGTCCCGGTGTCGGCGTCCTCGAACGTCATCACGATCTCAGTGCCCTTGCACGGTTCCTCGGCCTTGCGCACGCGCAGGCTCGATGCCGGTGTGACGGCAAGCTCTTCGGCGGTCGACTCCACGCCCGGGATCCACCACCGGTCGTCCTGCTTGATGTCGACGAGTCGTCTCCAGGCCTCCGATCGCGGCGTGCTGACCACGAACGTCACCTCGAACCCGTCGTCCCGCTCCGGTCCCTCCATCACGCCCTCCTGCCGGGGTACACGGCGACGGCCACCCGGAACGCGTCGCCGTGCTTGCTGCCGTGCCGCTTCAGCAGCGGCTTGAGTGCGGCCAGGTACTCCTGCATGAACGCGGCACGGCTGGCGTCGTCCGCGAACCGCACCTCGGCCTCGACGCACAGGCTCGGGATGTCCTCGCCCTCGAACGCGGCGCGATCGAGCAGCTCGACGGCGTCGCGCTGCACGTGCTCGCCCAGCTCGACGAGGTGCTCGAGCGGGAGCTGGCTGCGGAGCGCCTCGACTCGACGGTCGCCGCGGTTCGCGACGCGCGACGACACCATGAACGAGCGCGCCGTCGACTCGTAGAGCTGCTCGACGAAGTTGCCGTTCCGTCGCTCGCCGACCGAGCGGAGCAGGCCGGCGTCGACGAGGGCCTTCACGTGATGGTTGACCTTCTGGCGCGGCTCGCCGATCCGCCGCGCCGCGCCGGCCGCCGAATCCGGCTCGCGCAGCGCGTCGAGGATCGCGACCCGCAGCGGGTGGGCGAGGGCGGCGACCTGCTCGGGGTCGTCGAGCACCTCGACGCGCGCCGCCGTCACGCCGGTCCCCCGGATGGTCCTGCCCGCTCGAGGACAGAGATGGCTGTCACGAAGGGAAGACTGATCGAGAAAGGAAAGCCTGTCAAGGCGAGGCGCCGACTGGGCGGCGCCGCCGCGACCACCGCCGTCCTAGGTTCACGGCCCACGCCGCGGGGGCGGCAGACCAGGAGGGGTTCGTGCACGAGGTGGTGCTGTCCGGCGGTCGGGTGCTCGACCCGGAGACGGGGCTCGACCGCGTGGGCGACGTCGGGATCGACGGCGGCTCGGTCACCGCGATCGGCGACGGCCTCGACGGCGTCACGACCGTCGACGTGGCCGGGCTCGTCGTCGCGCCCGGCTTCATCGACCTCCACAGCCACGCGCAGACGTTGCCGGGCCGTCGCCTCCAGGCGTGCGACGGCGTCACCACCGCGCTCGACCTCGAGGCCGGGCGCGCCCCGGTGGCCCTCGCCTACGAGCGGGAGGCGGAGCGGGGCTCGCCGATCAACTACGGCTTCTCGGCGTCGTGGGCGGCGGCCCGCATGCACGTGCTGGCCGGCGCTCCCCTCGACGGGGGTGCCGCCGCGGTCTTCGCCGGTCTCGCCGGCAGCGAGTGGCAGCAGGCGGCGAGCCCGAACGAGGTGGCGCGGCTCCTCGAGCAGATCTCGACCGACCTCGCCGCCGGTGCCATCGGCGTCGGGCTGCTGGTGGGCTACACGCCCGGCGTCGACCCGTCCGAGTACCTGGCGGTGGCCGAGCTCGCGGCTACCGCCGGCGCGCCGACGTTCACGCACTCGCGCGACATCGTCGAGCTGGCGCCCGCCACCCTGATCGACGGCGCCGAAGAGGTCGTCCGCGCCGCCGGCACGACCGGCGCCCACATGCACTACTGCCACATCAACTCCACGTCGGCCCGCCACATCGACCGAGTGCTCGCGCTGGTCGGCCGCTGCCAGTCCGAGGGCGCCCGCATCACGACCGAGGCCTATCCCTACGGGTCGGGGTCGACGGCCATCGGCGCCGCCTTCCTCGCGCCGGAGCGGCTGCGCGAGCGGTTCCGGGACACCACATCGATCACCTACCTGCGCACCGGCGAGCGGGTCGCCGACGACGACCGTCTCCGCGAGCTGCGCGCCACCGACCCCGGCGGGCTGGTGATCGTCGAGTTCCTCGACGAGTCCGAGCCCGGCGACGCCGAGCTGCTCCGGCGGTCGCTCACCTTCCCGGACGCCATCGTCGCCAGCGACGCCATGCCGCCGCTGTGGACCGAGACCACCGGCATGGACGCCACGACCTGGCCGCTGCCGCCGGCCGCCGTCACCCATCCCCGCACCGCCGGCACCTTCGGGCGGGCCCTGCGGCTGTGGCGTGAGGAGGGCGCGCCGCTCCTCGAGGCGGTCCGCCGGGCCACCCTGCTGCCCGCCGCCGTGCTGGAGGAGTCGGTCCCCGCCATGCGCCGCAAGGGGCGGGTGCAGGCCGGCGCCGACGCCGACCTCGTGGTGTTCGACCCGTCGCGGGTGACCGACCAGGCGACCTACGTCGCGTCGACGCGCCCGACGTCGGGCATCGCCCACGTGCTCGTCGGCGGGACCTTCGTCGTGCGCGACGGCGAGCTCGTGCCCGACGCGCAGCCGGGCCGGCCGGTGCGGGCCGAGCCGCGCTGACGCGCCGCCGGCCGCCCCGAGCCTCCACCGCTTTCTGTTGCATTCCGGTTACGGTCAGGGGGTGCTCGGCGGCTCCCCTCGGCGCCGGCCTGCGCTGGTCGGCCTGTGCGTGGCGCTGCTCGCCGCCCTCGTCGCCGTCGCCGACCCCGGAGCGGGGGCCGCCGGCGACGCCCGCGCCGAGCGGGAGCGGGTCCGCCGCGAGCAGGCGCAGGCGGCCGCCGCCCTCGACGTCCTCCGGGCCGAGGACGCCCAGGTCGACGCCGCCCTGCGGGCCATGAACGCCGAGATCGTGGCCCAGGAGGGCGCCCTCGCCAACGCCGAGGCCCAGGTCCGCCGGGCCGAGGAGGAGGTGGCGGCCGCCCTCGCCGCCGAGGCCGAGATAGCGGGCCGCGTCGCCCTTCTCGAGGGCGCCCTGCGGGACATGGCCGTCCAGGAGTTCATCACCGGCGGGCGCCTCCGCCTCGAGCTGCTCACCCCCGAGGGCGACGACCTCGGCGAGTGGGCCCGCCGCAACGCGCTGGCCGGCTTCGCCATCGGCAGCGCCACCGACACCGGTGACGCCCTCCGCCAGGCCCAGGAGGATCGGATGGTCGCCCGCCAGCGGGCCCAGGCGGCGTCGGCCGACGTCGCCCGCCACCGCGACGAGGTGGCGACCCGGCTCCAGACCGTCACCGTCGCCCGCGACGAGCAGGCCGCGTTCGCCGAGCGCCTCGACGCCCGCATCGAGTCCCGCCTGGCCGAGTCCGCCCTCCTCGCCAGCCGCGACCGCCAGCTCAGCGATCAGATCGCCGCCGAGCAGGCCGCGCTCGCCGCCCGGGCGGCGGCGGCCCGCCGTGCCGGCACCGGCGCCGGCCGGTCGAGCCCGGCCCCGGTGCGCGGCAACGTCCCGCTGCGCACGGTGCAGGGCATCACCGTGCACGCCGACATCGCCGACAACCTCGCCGCCCTCCTCGACGCCGCCGCCGGCGACGGCGTGCCGCTCAGCGGCTGGGGCTACCGCGACCCCGCCGACCAGCAGCGGCTGCGGGAGGCCCACTGCCCCGACCCGGCCCGCTCGCCGGCGGCGTCGTGCCGCCCGCCGACCGCCCGCCCCGGCCACTCGATGCACGAGCGGGGGCTCGCCGTCGACTTCACCTACCAGGGCCGCACCGTGAGCAGCAGCAGCGTCGCCTACCGCTGGCTCACCGCCAACGCCGGCCGCTACGGGTTCCGCAACCTTCCCGGCGAGCCGTGGCACTGGAGCACGAACGGCAACTGACGCCGCTCCCGCTCAGCGGGGCGAGAGGAACAGCGCGGTGCTCACCGCCCGCTGGCTGCCGCCGCTGGGCCGGTTGGCGAGGACGCCGTCGACCGCCAGGGCCGTCGAACCCCCTCCGTCGAGGTTGAGCGCGTCGAGGCAGCCGATCTCGGCCAGGTACTGGGCGAGCCGGGTCGCCGTCCACCCCACCGAGTAGCCCGGCTGGCGACCGTCGACCACCGCCAGGACGAGTGCGCCGCCGGGCTTCATGCACACCGCGGTGCGGGGCGCCCGCTCGGTGAAGTCGCGGCCGTGGTTGCCGGTGACGTCGGAGGACACCTGGCCACCGTGGACGAGGTTGAGGTTCCCGCCCATCACCACGCTCACACCGTTGGCCCCGGGATGGACCCGCCACCGGTAGGTGACGGTCTCGCCGGCCTCGAACCCGGCGATCACCTCGCCCTCGGGCGTGCCCTCGAGGGCGGCGACGACGTCGCGACCGTTGGGGTTGATGACGCTCTGGTCGCAGCGCACGTCCTCCACCCGGTACTCCTGGGTGGGGTTGCCGGCGGCGTCGAGGGTGACGCCCCCCACCGTCGCCAACGCCGCCCGGCAGTACGGCGAGCCCACGTCGATGGTGCGATTGAGCTCGCGGGTGAACATGCCGATCTCGCCGGGGCTCGGCGCCCCCGAGTTCACGCGCGCCACGGGGGCGTCCTCGATGGCGATCTCGAAGTCGGGCGAGGCGAAGAAGGCGGCGTCGGGGTTGGTGGGATCGACGCCGAACACGGTGCCGCCGGCGCCGGGCGCCTTGAGCAGGCGGCCGTCGACGGCGAGCGCGAACGACGGGTCGCCGTTGGCCATGTTGAAGAACGTGCCGTTCACCGCCACCGGCGACTGGAGGCGCCGGGCGATGTCGGTGGTGTGCAGCAGCGAGAGCAGCTCGCCGCTGGCGGTCGTGGCGCGCAGGTCCCACCCCGCTCGGCGGGTGATGCCCACGAGGTGGACGACGGTCGGCCCCTCGTACACGTGGGTGTCGAGGGTGAGCCCGGGCGCGAGCTCGCCCCGGCCCACCGGCGCGCACGGCAGCGAGAGCCCGAACTCCGGCACGGCGCCGGTGCCGCCGACGACCGTCACGTCGGCCCAGCCGCGGGTGCGGATGAACTCGAGGCTCCCCGACGGCAGGCAGCCGGAGGTGAGCAGCACCGGCGCCCCAAACGAGCGCGCCAGGGGTGCCGCCGCGAGCGCGTCGGGGAAGGCGTTGCCGGTGGCGATGATCACCTGGGTCGCATCGCCCACCCGGTCGGTGGCGATGGCGGCGGCGGTGGCGTAGCGGTCGGTGCCGGCGAGGCGCCGGGCCGGCCCTCCGATGGCGGCCATGGCCGCGTCCGACACCGCCGACGTGCCGCCGAGGACCAGCACCTCGGGCGGGGCCAGGCGGGCCAGCTCGTCGCGCACGGGGTCGGGCAGCAGCGCCGGCGGTGTGAGCAGCAGCGGCGCGCCGCCGAGCGCGGCAGCTGCGCCGCCGGCGAGGGCGTCGGGGAAGTCGGCGCCGCTGGCGAGGAAGGCGATCGGGGCCGGGGCCGGGAACAGCGACGCCACCGCCGTGGCCGTCTCGTAGCGGGTGGCGCCGGCGATGCGAGCCGGCTGGACGCCGGCGATGGCCCGGATCTCGGCCACCACCTCGTCGGCCACGGCCGCGGTGCCGCCGACGACGAACACCCGCTCGGGTGCCAGCCGCTCCAGCTCGCGGGCGGTGATCGGCGGCAGGGCGTCGCGGGTGGTGAGCAGCACCGGCGCGTCGTGGAGGGCGGCGAGGGGCCCGGCGGTCAGGCCGTCGGGGAACGACTCGCCGCTCGCCAGCACGACCGCTTCGGCTCCGCCGGTGAACGCCGCGGAGGAGATGCGCACCGCGGTCTCGTACCGGTCGGCGCCGGCGATGCGGATCGGTCCGCGCGACCAGGCGTCCGCCACGCCCGGGGCCGACGCGAGAGCCGGGACGAGGAGCGCCAGGAGCGCGACGAGAACGGGGGGCCGCCGTGCCATCCCTCCACCGTACGCTGGGGCCATGGCGTTGTTCTCCCGCAAGCCGCTGGATCTGCCCACGCCCGACACCGCCCTGCCCGGCCGCGACCAGGCGATGCCGGTGCCGCCCCGCCACGACGTGCTCGGCACCCCGCTGCTGCCGCCGTTCCCCGACGGCATGGAGCAGGCCGTGTTCGGCCTCGGGTGCTTCTGGGGCGCCGAGCGCAAGTTCTGGCCGCTCGACGGCGTGTACACGACCGCCGCCGGCTACGCCGGAGGCTTCACCCCGAACCCCACCTACGAGGAGGTGTGCTCGGGCATGACCGGGCACACCGAGGTCGTCCTCGTCGTCTTCGACCCGGAGAAGGTGGGCTACGACGCCCTGCTGCGCGCGTTCTGGGAGGCGCACGACCCGACCCAGGGCATGCGCCAGGGCAACGACGTCGGCACCCAGTACCGGTCGGCGATCTACACCTACTCCGACGACCAGCAGAAGCTGGCCGAGGAGTCCCTCGCCCGCTACCAGGAGGAGCTGGCCAAGGCCGGCTTCGACGCCATCACCACCGAGGTGCGGGAGGGGCCGGCGTTCTACTACGCCGAGGACTACCACCAGCAGTACCTGTCGAAGAACCCGCAGGGCTACTGCGGGATCGGCGGCACCGGGGTCAGCTGCCCGGTCTGAGCGGCCTCAGGCGACGGCGATCGCCTCGAGCTCGACCAGCAGGTCGGGGAGGGCGAGCCGGCTCACCCCGATGAGGGTGAACGCGTTGCGCAGGTCGCGGCCGAGGTTGGCCTGGACGGCCGCGACGGCGCCGAGGAACGCGTCCATGTCGGTCGTGAACGCGGTGATCCGGACCACGTTGTCGAGCGTCATGCCGGCGTCGGCGAGAACGGCGGCGAGGTTCTCGTAGGCCATCGTCAGCTGGGCGGTCATGTCGCCGGGGTGCTGCGGGTTGCCGTCGGCGTCGATGGCCGTCTGCCCGGAGCAGAACACGATCTTCGACGGCGACTCGACGAGGGTGGCCTGGTCGAATCCCCACTGCACGGACCACGGCCACGGGTTGATCACGGTGCGCTGCATGGGGCGACGATAGGCGCGCGCCTGTGGGCAACGCTGTGGGCAACAGCCGGGTTCTGTGGATGGTCCGAGAAAGTCTGCGGACAACCCTGTGAATTGGAAAACTGCTCTTGACCTGCGGTTTTCCGGGCGTCAAGGTGTCTTCAACCCGCACGCAGAACGGTGGGACCGAGACCGGAGCGATCCGGTGGAGGCACCGCTGGTGCAGGTGGGTGAGGGTCGGTGGCAGCCACCGGACGGGACTACGGGCTCGACCGGGAAGGCGCCGCAGATCCGAGATCTGGGCCCCGAGGAGCAGGGAAGCGCAAGCGGACCGGTTACTCGGGGCTCAGTGCTTTTTCAGGCCGTGGCCCCACCGGCTTCTTGGAGCACCCAGACGCGCAGAGCACGCTCGCTTGCTCCAAGAATGTCTCGACCGGTTCAGTCGCCGGCGTCCCAGCCGGGGACGCCCTCGTCGAGCTCCACGGCGAGGGTGTTGAGGGCGCCGGCGACGAGGCGGTAGAAGCCCACGAGGATCGTCAGCTCGATGAGCTGCTGCTCGTCGAACCGGGCCGCCAGCGCCGCCCACGTCGCGTCGGTGACGGTGTTCGTCTGGCACAGCTCGTCGGCGAAGGCCACGAGCGGGCGATCGGCCTCCGGCCACCCGTCGAGCCCGGGCGTGCGCAGCCGACGCAGCTCGGCGTCGGTGACCCCCTCCCGGCGCCCGATCACCACGTGCTGGCCCCACTCGTAGACCGACCCCGAGCGCCAGCCGGTGCGGAGGATGACCAGCTCCCGCTCCCGCGGAGGGAAGCCCTTGCCCGAGAGCAGGAGCCCGCCGAGCCGGCCGAAGGCCTCGAAGACCTTCGGGTGCTTGCCCAACGTCTTGAAGATGTTGAGCTGGCCCATCGGTTGGTCCGGGACCTCGGCGAGCGGTTCGATGCGCGGCATTCCCTGTGCATAGCACTGTGGGAAATCGAGCGTTCCTGTGGACGACAGGAGAAAGTCTGCGGACAACCCTGGGGATTCAAAAATACCGCTTGACCAGGGGTTTTGCCTGCTGCAGAGTGAGCATCAGCCGAACGGAGCGCCGGTGCCGAACCGCAAGGGGAAGCGCCGAAGCGGCCGAGCGGTGAGGGACGGAGAGAAGCCCGACCGGCGGCCCCGCAAGGGGTGTGTCGGACGGAGGCTCTCCGGACCGAGGGTTCGGGCCCGAGGAGTTGGGAGGCGCAAGCCAACCGGCTACTCGGGCCCAACTCGTTTTCCCGGCGGGGCCGGGCCGGCACCGCCCGCGCGACCCCTTCAAGTCCGCACGCTCCGTGGTCGATATGAGGAGCCATGCGGCAACGGGACCAGGAGCGGCCGAGCGCGCGTGCGCGCGAGCTCGTCGAGTCCTCCGTCCGCCGCGAGGCCCAGATCGTCGGCCTCCGCCAGGTCGACGTGCCCACCCTCGAGGATGTCGAGCACCGGCGGCTCCACCTCTGGATCGTCATGGTGGTCATCGTCCTCGCCATCAGCGCGGCGCTGGCCGGCATGGCGGCCTGGGGCGAGCCCGCCGACGGCCAGTCGATGCGGGGGACGCTGCTCACCTTCGGGGTGCTGGCCCTCGTCGCCGGCTTCTGCGCGTACTCCATCGAGAAGGAGCTGCACCTGCGGCGCCTGACCAAGGTGCTCGTCGACGAGCGCGTGCTCGTCACCGCGCTCGCCAGCAGGCTCGAGGAGCTGAGCGTCCTGCTCGATGCCGGGCAGGCCATGAACGCCGTGCTCGAGCTCGAGGAGGTGCTGCGCCGCATCCTCGACAACGCCCTCGACCTGCTCGGAGCGGCCGACGGTTCCGTGCTCCTGGCCGAGGAGGAGGAGCGCCGGCTCCGAGCGGTCACCGTTCGCGGCAACGACGCGGCGCGCGACGCCATCGTGCCCTACGGCTCGGGCATCGCCGGCCGCGTCGCCGAGACCCTCGAGTCGCTGCTCATCCAGGGCGACCTCGACGGCGATCGCGAGGCGACGCCGCACAGCGCGATGTCGGTGCCACTCGTGCACCGCGGCGCGTTGCTCGGCGTGCTCAACGTGAACGCCAGCGACGCCGGCCGGGCGTTCGACGAGTACGACCTGCGGGCGTTGAGCCTGTTCGGCGAGCACGCGGCGAGCGCCATCGCCAACGCCCGGCTGTACGAGCAGGAGCGGGCCAACGCCCTGGCCCTCGCCCACCGCGCCTTCCACGACCCGCTGACCGATCTCGCCAACCGCAGCCTCCTCATCGAGCGGCTCGACGCCGCGCTGTCGACGCGGGCGCCGGGTCGGACGGCGGCCGTGCTGTGGCTCGACCTCGACGACTTCAAGCGGGTCAACGACAGCCTCGGGCACGCCGCAGGTGACGACCTCCTCCGGGAGGTCGCGGCCCGGCTGCGCAGCGTGCTCCGCCCGACCGACCTCGCGGCGCGCCTCGGCGGCGACGAGTTCGCGGTCGTGCTCGACGGCGTTCGCACTGCGGAGGACGCGCAGCATGCTGGGGAGCGCGTCCTCCTGGCTCTGTCGGCCCCGATGATGGTCGCCGACCGTCCCGTCTCGGTGCGGGCGAGCGTCGGTGTGGCGGTGGCATCCACGGGCGAGTGGACGACCGACGAGATCCTGCGCAACGCCGACGTCGCGATGTACATCGCCAAGAGCGCCGGCAAGGCGTGCGTGCGGGTCTTCGAGCCGTCGATGCACGACGCGCTCGTCTCCCGCCTCGAGCTCGAGACCGAGATGGAGCAGGCGGTCGAGAGCGCCGAGCTCGTGCTCCACTACCAGCCCATCGTCGAGCTGCGCACCGGGCGGATCGTGGGGATGGAGGCGCTCGTGCGGTGGGACCATCCCGATCGGGGCCTGCTCCCGCCTGGTGATTTCGTCCCGCTGGCCGAGGAGACCGGCCAGATCCTGGGCATCGACCGGTGGGTGCTGCTGCAGGCGTGCTGCCAGGCTCGTCAGTGGCAGCGCGAGGTGCTGTCGGGCGGGCCGCTCGAGGTCAGCGTGAACCTCTCGACCCGCCAGCTCGAGGACGACAGCGTCGTCGACATGGTGAAGCTGGCGCTCGAGGTGTCGGGCCTCGCACCGGAGTGCCTCGTGCTCGAGGTTACCGAGAGCTTCGTGCTCCGTGACGAGGTCGCCGGCGCCCGACGGCTTCGGGCCCTCCGCGAGCTCGGCGTCCGGTTGGCGATCGACGACTTCGGCACCGGCTATTCGTCGCTGTCGTATCTGCGGCAGCTGCCGGTCGACGTGCTGAAGATCGACCGGTCGTTCACCACGCGGCTGGGCGACAGCGCCGAGGACGACGCGCTGGTGCACGCGATCATGCGGCTGGCCGACTCGCTCGGTCTGCGCGCCGTCGCCGAGGGCGTGGAGGACGCGGGGCAGCGCGACGCCCTCGTCGAGATGGGCTGCACGCAAGGGCAGGGCTGGCACTTCGCGAAGGCGGTCGAGCCGCGCGAGATGGAAGCGCTCCTGCGGCTGTCGACCACCCTTCCCCAGTCGGTCAGCTGAACGAGCGGCGGTCGGCGCCGCTCAGTCCCAGAACGCGACGACGAAGCGGGTGCCGCCGCCCTCGGTCTCCTCGAGGCTCAGGTCGGCACCGATGGCAGCGAGGAGCGTCCGCGCCATCGGGAGACCGATCCCCATGCCCGGCAGCGTCGTCTGGTCGGTGGCGCGGGTGAAGCGCTCGAACACCTTGGTGCGGGCGTCCGGGCGGATGCCGGGCCCGTGGTCGACGACCTCGATGCGCTTGGGGCCGCCGTGCAGCTCGGCGTGTCCGGCGTACTTGAGGGAGTTGTCGACGAGAAAGCCGAGGGCGCGCACGAGGAGGCTGGGGTCGGTGTCGACGCGCACGCCCGGTACGCACGTGACGGTGACGGCGTCAGGGTCGGCGGACTCGCGGCGCACCTGCTCGAGCGCGACGGTGAGGTCGACCGGCTCGCGGTTGGCGGCGACCACGCCGGCTTCGAGCTTCGAGAGCATGAGCAGCTCGTCGATGAGCCCCGACAACCGGCCGGTGGCCACCTCGATCCGCTCGAGCATGGTGCGGCGGGCCGCGGGGTCGAGGGCGTCGTGGTGGGTCAGCAGCGTGGTCACGAACCCCGACATGATCGTGATCGGCGTGCGCAGCTCGTGGCTCACGCGCTGGATGAAGTCGCTCTTCAGGACCTCGAGCTCGGCCACCTTCTCGAACCGGCGGGCGCTCTCGATGGCGCCCGCCACCTGCGTGGCGAGCCCCTCGAGCAGGACCTGGTCGTCGCGGTCGAAGGCATCGACACCGGACGCGTTCACCTGGATGGCGCCGATCGCCTCGCCGAACACGATCAGCGGCACCACCAGGTACGACACCATCCGGACGTTCGACCCGAGCTCCCTGACGTGGGTCAGCACCCGCTCGTCGGTGCGGATGTCGGGCGAGTACTGCGTCTGGCCACTCTGGACCGCTCGTCCGCTGAGCCCCTGGCCGATCGGGAGCCGGAGGGCCTTGACCTCCTCGCTCACGTCGGGATCGGCGGCGGCGACGTAGAGGCCGCGATCGTCGATGAGGCTGATGCTGCCGCCGTCGAAGTCGAGCAGCGAGCGCATGCCGTTGAGCACGATGTGCAGGACCCGCTCGAGCTCGAGGGCGGGGCCGATCTCCCGCGCCACGCGACCCATGAGCTGCTGCACCTCGAGCAGCCGCTCGTAGCGCTCGGCGGCGCGCTTCTCCACGCGTTCGGCGGAGAGCGACGAGTGGGACATAGCGGACTCAGTGTCGGCCATGAGGCCGGGGGTCCACCATCCTGCGAACGAGGGGTTTGTGTCACCGTCAGCCGCGGTCGTATGGTCTTGACCGACCGGTCAAGTTTCTGGAGGACCCCATGCCCAACGCCGTCATCGTCGACGCAGTCCGCACCGCAGGTGGCAAGCGCAACGGAAAGCTCTCGGGCTGGCACCCGACGGACCTCGCCGCCGAGGTCCTCAAGGCGCTGCAGGCCCGCAACGACCTCGATCCCGCGCTCGTCGACGACGTGATCATGGGCTGCGTCATGCAGGTCGGCCATCAGGGGCTCAACATCGGCCGCAACGCGGTGCTCGGCGCCGGGTGGCCCGAGACGGTGCCGGCCACGACGGTCGACCGCCAGTGCGGCTCCTCGCAGCAGTCGGTCCACTTCGCCGCCCAGGGCGTCATCGCCGGGGCCTACGACGTGGTGGTCGCCGCCGGCGTCGAGGTCATGACGACCACCCCGATGGGTGCGTCGATCACGCCCGGGTCGATCCCGTTCGGCCCGTCGGTGATGGAGCGCTACAAGGCTCAGGGCGGCCTCGTCCCCCAGGGCATCTCCGCTGAGCTCATCGCCGACAAGTGGGGCCTGTCCCGCGAGGACCTCGACGCCTTCGGCGCCCAGTCTCAGGCGCGAGCGCTGCAGGCGACCGAGGAGGGCCGGTTCCAGAACGAGATCGTCCCGGTCAAGGGCAAGCTCTGGGATCGCGAGAAGAACGAGGTCGTCGACCTCGACGAGACCGTGACCAAGGACGAGGGCATCCGCCCCGGCACCACCGCGGAGACGCTGGCCAACCTGAAGCCGGCCTTCAAGCCGGACGGCAAGGTCACCGCCGGCAACTCCTCCCAGATCACCGACGGTGCATCGGCCGTGCTGATCATGAGCGAGGAGAAGGCCGCCGCGCTCGGGCTCAGGCCTCGGGCCCGGATCGTCAGCTTCGCCCTCGCCGGCGCCGACCCGATCCTCATGCTCACCGCCCCCATCCCCGCCACCGCCAAGGTGCTGGAGCGGGCCGGGCTCACCATGGACCAGATCGACGTGACCGAGATCAACGAGGCGTTCGCGTCGGTCGTGCTGGCCTGGGAGAAGGAGCACCGCCCGGACATGAGCAAGGTGAACCCGAACGGCGGGGCCATCGCCCTCGGTCACCCGCTCGGCTGCTCGGGCGCCAAGCTCATGGCCACGCTCGTGAACGAGCTCGAGCGCACCGGCGGCCGCTACGGCCTGCAGACGATGTGCGAGGGCGGCGGCATGGCCAACGCCACCATCATCGAGCGCCTGGGCTAACCCGCTCGCCGGTCCGTACGATCGGCGGGGTGACCGCCGTCAGCATCGTGCTCGCGCTGCTGATGGCCTTCGTCATCTTCAAGGTCGGCTACGCGCTGCTGGCGTCGTTCTCCTCGCCCATGCCCGAGCCGCCGCCGCCCGGGGAGCTGCGCCGGGTCAAGCTCCGCTACCGCTGCCCGCAGTGCGGCATGGAGCTGCGCGTCACCCAGGCCCCCGACGAGGTCGTGCTCGCGCCCCGGCACTGCATGGACGAGATGGACCTCGTCCCCGACCCCGATCTGTGATCCACAGCCAGGGGACAACCCTGGGGAGCGTCACACGCGTGTAACTCTCCGGCCACCTCTGGGCAACGTGTCGCCCACAGCGCCGTCCACAGGATCCTGTGGACGACGGCACCCGCGGCGGGGCTAGTGGTAGTTGGTGGCGGTGATGAACCCGGCGGTGATCAGCCCCAGACCGAGCAGCAGGTAGCCGTTGCTGGTGTCGCCGGGCATCAGCCCGACGTAGTTGAGGACGATCACGACCACGCCGAGGCCGAGCAGGGCGAACATGAGCACCGGCACCCACATCGGGGAGACCTTCTCCTCGCGGGGGATGGGCGGGGTGTAGCGGCCCGAGGCGATCCCGGCGTCGACCTTGTCGGGCGTGCCCTTCTTCGGGGTGACCCGTCCGCTGGTGCGCCGCTGCGCCGCCTTCCGCTCTGCCATCTCCGGCAGGTTACCGAGCGGCCCGGCCTACGCTCGTCCTCGACATGGGTCACGCCTCCCGCTCAGAGGGCCGCTCGGGCCCGGTCTTCCGCTCAGAGGGCCGCTCGGGCCCGGCGTCCCGCTCCGCCCCCCGCATCCTCGTCGTCGACAACTACGACAGCTTCGTCTACAACCTCGTGCAGTACCTGGGCGAGCTCGGGGCGGAACCGATCGTGCACCGCTGCGACCGGATCACCCTCGACGACGTGGCCGCCCTCGCCCCCGACGGCGTGCTCATCTCGCCGGGACCGGGTCGCCCGGCCGACGCCGGCATCTCCAACGACATCATCCGCACCTACCGGGCGGGACCGGTGCTCGGGGTCTGCCTCGGCCACCAGTGCATCGGCGAGGTGTTCGGCGGTGAGGTCGTCCGCGCGCCGGCGGTGATGCACGGCAAGACCTCGCTCATCCGGCACGGGGGCACCGGGGTGTTCGCCGGCCTGCCCAACCCGCTGGAGGCGACCCGCTACCACTCCCTCGTCGTCGACCGACCCTCGGTGCCCGACGTGCTGGAGGTCACCGCCGAGACCGACGACGGCCTCGTCATGGGTCTGCGCCACCGCGAGCACGACATCGAGGGCGTGCAGTTCCACCCCGAGTCGATCCTCACCGTCGGCGGCCACGACCTGCTGCGGACCTTCCTGGCCCGCACCGCCGTCACCGCCTGAAGATCTCGGGCCGTGCCGGGCCCGACTGGGGCTCGCGTCGACCCGAGATCTTGGGGTCGATCGCCGCGGCGGGCCTAGTCGTTGGGCTCGGTCGTGGTGGTGGTGGTCGTGGTGGTGGTCGTCGTCGACGTCGGACCGCCGACGGCCTGACCGACGGTGATGGTCACCGTCGAGCCCGCCGCCGCCCGCCCCGTCGGGTCCTGGGAGATCACGCGGCCGTCGCTGTCGGGGTCGGTGACGACCTGGCTGTTGCGCCGGACCTGGAAGCCGGCCTGCTGCAGCTGCGAGATCGCCTCGGCCTCGCTGAGGCCGACGACGTCGGGCACCGCCACCGTCGCTGGCCCGCTCGACACGTAGACCGTCACCGTGTCGCCCTGCGGGTGGTCGGTGCCGGCCGGCGGATCGGTGCGCGTGACCCGGCCCTCCTCGATCGTCTCGTGCGGCTCCTCGGCGAAGGACGTCTCGAAGCCGGCGCGGCCGAGCCGGTTGGCGGCCTCCGCCGGGAGGAGCCCGGCGACGTCGGGGATGGTCTCGGCGCCGGGCCCGTTCGACACCTCGAGGCGCACCGCGGAGTCCGGCGGGAGCGTCTCGCCCGGCTCCGGATCCTGGGCGACGACCGTCCCCGCCGGCACCTCGTCGTCGTCGACCCGCTGGATGTCGGCCCGCAGCCCGATCGACTGCAGCTGCGCGGTCGCGTCGACCGCGTCGCGGCCCACGAGGTCGGGCACCTCGACGGGCACGGCGGTGCTGGACACGATGATCGTGACCTCGGCGCCCTCGTCGACGCGTTGGCCGGCGTCGGGGTTCTGGTCGAAGACGGTCCCCTCCTCGACCTCGGTGTTCTCGGCCTGCTCGGTCCGCACCGTGAAGCCGTCGCGCTCGAGGACGATGACGGCCTCCGGCTGGGTGAGGCCCACCACGTCGGGCACCGCCACCTGGGTGGTCGTGCCGCCGCCGAGCCCGATGGTGCGGCCGAGGAGGAACAGGAGGACGGCGAGCACGCCGAGCAGGAGGACGAGCACGACGACGAAGAGCGCGCTCGAGCGCCGAGGGGGCTCCTCGGCGTAGGCGACCCCGGCCGGGGACATCGTCGTGGCCGGGCCGGCAGCGGCCACGGCGCGGGTGGCGTCGGCCGGCGGCGTTCGGCGCACCGCGGTGGTGGCGTCGACCGGCGGCGCCAGCACGCCCTCGGCGTGCACGGCCTGGCCCTCGCGGAACCGGCGAAGGTCGGCGGCCAGCTCGTCGGCCGACGCGTACCGGTTGAGCTGGTTCTTGGCGAGCGCCTTGGCGGTGACGGCTTCGAGCGCCACCGGCAGGTTGGGGTCGACGTTGCGCAGGGGGCGGGGCGCCTCCTGCACGTGCTTGTAGGCGACGGCCACCGGGTTGTCACCGGTGAACGGCGGCGTCCCGGTGAGCATCTCGTAGAGGACGACGCCGAGGGAGTACACGTCGCTGCGAGGGTCGACGGGCTCGCCCCGGGCCTGCTCGGGCGAGAAGTAGGTGGCCGTTCCCATGACCGTCCCGGTCTGGGTCAGGTTCTCCTGGGTCGACACGGCGCGGGCGATGCCGAAGTCGGTGACCTTCACCTGCCCGTTGGGGGAGATGAGGACGTTGCCGGGCTTGACGTCGCGGTGCACGACGCCGTTGCGGTGGGCGAAGCCGAGGGCGGCGGCGATGTCGGTGGCGATGTCGGCGGCCCGGTCGGGGGACAGCCGGCCGTCGTCGCGGATGATCTGCGAGAGGCTCCGGCCCTCGATGTACTCCATGACGATGAAGTAGGTGCCGTCGGACTCGCCCGAGTCGTAGACGTTGACGATGTTGGGGTGGCTGAGACCGGCGGCCGACTGCGCCTCCCGCCGGAACCGCTCCACGAAGGACGGGTCGACGGCGAACTCGCGGAAGAGCACCTTGAGGGCGACGGGCCGGTCGAGGAGGAGGTCGCGGGCGAGGTAGACGTCGGCCATCCCCCCGCGGGCGATGGGCCGGAGCACCTCGTAGCGGTTGTTGAAGACCTGCCCCCCGGCGCCGGATCCGCTCTCACTCATGACAGGTGCACCTTAGGGTGCGGCCTCCGGGGCGACGGCGAGGGCGGCCTCGAGCACGGCCCGGCCGATGGGCGCCGCCACCCGCCCACCGGTCTGCTCCGACGCCCCGGGTTGGGCCTCGACGATCACCGCGATCGCGACGCGCGGCGCCTCGGCGGGGGCGAAGCCGATGATCCACGCGTGCGACGTGCCGTTGCCGAGCTGCGCGGTGCCGGTCTTGCCGGCGGTGGTGACACCGGGGACGGCGAGGGCGGTGGCGGTGCCGCGGGCGGCGACCTCGACCATGGTGGCGGCCACCACCTCGGCGACCTGCGGGCTCACCGCCGTGCGCCACGCCTTCGGCGTGAAGCGGCGCACCACCTCACCGTCGCGATCGCGGATGTCGCTCATCACGTGCGGCTCGGGCACGACGCCCCGGTTGGCGATCGCCGCCGCCACGAGCGCCATCTGCAGCGGGGTGGCGCGCACCTGCTGGCCGATGGCGGTCTGGGCCAGCAGCGGGAGGTTCTGCTCGAAGAACGCCTCGTCCTCGATGGCCGACCGGGCGATGGCGGGCAGGTCGAGCGGCGCCCGCTCGCCGAAGCCGAAGTCGCGCGCCGTGCCGATCAGCGCGTCGGCACCGATGTCGACGCCCATCTGGGCGAAGGCGATGTTGCACGACACCCGCATGATCTCGAAGAGGGATCCGCCGCACGTGCTGCCGCCGAAGTTGCGGATCGGGTGCGTGGTCTGCGGCGCCGTGTACTCGGTCCCCGGCGGGTAGACCGGCTCCTCCGGCGTCACCAGCCCGCTCGCGAGCCCGGCGCTGGCGGTGACGACCTTGAACGTGGAGCCCGGGAAGTACGACTCGCGGTAGGTGCGGGGGAGGAGGGGTCGGCCGGGGTCGGCGTTCAGCAGGCCCCAGCCCCGCTCCGACGCGCGGTCGTCGAGCTGGCTGATGGCCTCGGGGTCGTAGCTCGGGTAGCTCCACAGGGCCAGGACCGAGCCGTCGCGCGGGTCGAGGGCGACGACCGCGCCCACCCGCTCGCCGAGGGCGTCGCGCGCCGCCTGCTGCACCGACTTGTGGATCGTGAGGTGCACGTCGCGGCTGTGGTCGTCCTGGAGCAGGAGGTCGATGAGGTTGTTCACCGACGGAGCGCTGCCCCGGCCGGCGAGCTCGTCGTTGTAGGTGCGCTCGACGCCGTCCTTGTTGTAGCGGAGCGAGAAGTAGCCGGTGACGTGGCCGAACAGGTGGTGCTCGGGGTACTCCCGCAGGCGCTCGTCCTCGCCCTCGACCTCCACCGACCGCGCCAGGACGCTGCCGTCGGCGCTGACGATCTGGCCGCGGGGCCGCAGGTAGTCGCGTAGCACGGCGCGGGTGTTGTCGGGCTTGCGCTCGTACTGGTCGGCCCGCAGCACCTGGACGATGTTGAGCTGCACGAAGAGGGCGGCGAACAGCACGACCATGCTCACGCCGAGCCGGCGGATCTGGCGGTTCACGCCCTCACCTGGCGATCGTCGGGTCGGCGCCCGGGCCGGCGGCCTCGCTGTTGGAGATCCGCATGAGCAGGCCGAGCAGGACGTAGTTGGCGATGAGCGACGAGCCGCCGTAGCTCACGAACGGCAGGGTCACGCCGGTGAGCGGGACGAGCCGGATGACGCCGCCGATGATGATGAACGACTGGACGCCGATGATCGTGGTGAGCCCGGCCGCCAGCAGCTTGTCGAAGGGCGATTCGGCGCGGAGCGCGGTGCGCAGGCCGGCGCCGACGAGGAGGATGAAGGCGACGAGGACGGCGGTGGCGCCGAGCAGGCCGAGCTCTTCGGCGACGGCGGCGAAGATGAAGTCGCTCTCGGCGGCCGGGATCTTGCCGGGGTTGCCGAGGCCGGGTCCCGTGCCGGTCACCCCGCCCCATGCGAGCGCGTACTGCGCCTCGACCACCTGGTAGCCGGCGCCCCGGGAGTCCGACCACGGGTCGAGCCACACGTCGACGCGGGCGCCGACGTGGCTGAAGGACATGGCGGCGAACACGGCGCCGACGGCGAACATGGCGAAGCCGATGGCGAGGTAGGACAGGCGCTCAGTGGCGATCCAGAGCATGGCGAGGAACAGCGCGAAGAACAGCAGCGACGAGCCGAGGTCGCGCTCGGCGATCATCACGACCAGCGACGTTCCCCACGCGAGCACGACGGGGCCGAAGTGCTTGAGGTCGGGGAGGGAGATCGGGCCGAAGCGGTGGGCGGCGATGCGGAGGATCTCCCGCTTCTCGATGAGGTACGACGCGAAGAAGACGGCGAGCACGATCTTGGCGAACTCGCCGGGCTGGAAGTTCGCCGGCCCGATGCTCACCCAGATGCGTGCGCCGTTGATGGTGCGCCCGACCCCGGGAACGAGCGGCAGCAGCAGGAGGCCGAGGCCGACGAGCATGAACGTGTAGCGGTACTGCTCGAGGTCGCGGGTGCGGCGCACCACGACGAGGGTGAGGATGTAGGCGCCGATGCCGACGGCGGTCCAGGTGGCCTGGAGAGCGGCGAGGTCCTCGTCGAGCCGGGCGATGAACACGTAGCCGACGCCGTTGAGCAGGCCCGCGATCGGCAGGAGGGTGCCGTCGGCGGCGGGGGCGAGCCGGCGGGTGGCGACGTGGGCGATGCCGAAGAGCCCGAGGATGATCCCGAGGAAGGGCCCGACGTTGGCCGGGATGCTGGCGGTCGTGCCGAGGCTGGCGAGGGTGTAGAGGCCGACGGTGATCAGCGCCCCGAGGACCACCAGGCCCAGCTCGGTCGTGCGGCGCAGCGAGCCGATCATGGCGGCGGCGCGGTGGTGGTCGTCGTGCTGGTGGTCGTGGTGGTCGTGGTGGTCGTCGTGGTGATGTTGCGCAGGTAGCGCTCGGCCCGGGCCACCGAGTCGACCTCGTGTCCGGCGGCGATCTCGTCGCGCCGCGACGGCAGCACGTCGTCGAGGCGGAGGTCGGTCTGCTGCTCGACCGTGGGCTGGACCCACAGGACGCCGCCGGGCCGGCCGCGGTAGATCGTGATGAGCTCGGTGTCGTCGTCGACGCCCACGAAGTAGGCGTTGCGGGCGAACCACGCCGTCCCCCCGGCGGCGGCCACGAGCACCAGCACGACCGCGGCGACGAACGCCGTCGTCCGCCACGTCAGCCGGCGGGGAGCGTCGTCGACCTGTGCCCGCTCGTCGCCGGTGCTCGGGCGGCTCCCGCCGGCGCTCTCCCGCACGAGCGTGGATGACGACCGGCGGGGGGCGTCCTTGCCGAGCGCCTTCGACGCGGCGGCGCTGCGCCCGCCGTCGTCGACGACGTCGACGATGACGACGGTGATGTTGTCGCGCCCGCCGGCGCGGTTGGCGAGGTCGACCAGCGTGCGGGCCGCCTCGTCGGGGTCGTGCACGGTGTGCAGCACCCGGGCGATGGCGTGGTCCTCGATCTCGTCGGTGAGGCCGTCGCTGCAGATGAGGTAGCGGTCGCCGGCGACGGGGTCGATCTCCCACCAGTCGACCTCGACCGCGGGGTCGTTGCCGATCGTGCGGGTCACGACGTTGCGGTTGGGGTGGACGCGGGCCTCGGCGGCGCTGATGCGGCCCTCCCGCACGAGGTCCTGCACGAGGCTGTGGTCCTCGCTGAGCTGCTCGAGCTCGCCCTGCTGCAGGCGGTAGACGCGGGAGTCGCCGACGTTGGCCACCACGATCGCCTCGTCGCCGATGAGCGCGACGACCGAGAGGGTGGTGCCCATGCCGCGGGTGGCGGCATCGGACTCCGAGCGGGCGAACACCGCGGCGTTGGCCTGGCGGACGGCGTCGACGACCGCCTCCCGGCTGTCGCCGTCGGCGGCCCGCAGGGTCTCGACCGCGATGAGCGACGCCACCTCGCCGGCGGCGTGGCCACCCATGCCGTCGGCGACGGCGAAGAGGCGGTCGGTGACGAGCAGCGAGTCCTCGTTCAGGTCGCGCACCCGGCCGGTGTCGGTGGCGCTGCCCCACCGGAGCTCCACGCCCATCAGATCTCGGCCTCCATCACCACGGCGCCGATCTTGATGCGGTCACCGCGCTTGACCGCCAGCGGGCCGGAGACCCGCTTGGTGTTCAGGTAGGTGCCGTTGGTGGAGCCGAGGTCCTCCACGAACCAGCCCCCGTCCTTGGCGAACACGCGGGCGTGCAGCTGGGACACGTAGGTGTCGTCGAGGGTGATCTGGCACCCGGCGGCGCGGCCCACGGTCTGCTCCTCCTGCAGCGAGTAGGCCCGACCCTTCGCCTCCTTGGGCTCGACCACGACCAGCCGGGGACCGCCGCCGCGGCGCCGGGCCGGCCCTCGCCGCCCGCCGCCGTTGGTCGCGGCCCGGGCGGCGGTCGGTGCCGGGCCCCGCACCTCGACCCAGACCGCTCGCAGCACCCGGAGGAAGAACAGCCACAGGAGCGCGAGGAGGCACAGCTCGAGCAGCTTCAGGAGGGGCTCGGGCAAGGGGGTCCTCTAGTTGGACTCGAACCGGAGGTGGCTGTCGCCGGCGGAGACGGTGTCGCCGTCCTTGAGCTTGCGCTCGGTGACGACGGCGCCGTTCACCCTGGTCCCGTTGGTGGAGCCGAGGTCGGCGACGAGCCAGCCGTCGCCCGAGGGCCGGATCTCGGCGTGCCGGCGGCTCACGCTCGTGTCGGTCAGGCGGATCTCGCACTCGGCGGTGCGGCCGATGGTCATGACGTGGTCGCTGAGCCGGACGCGGCTGCCGTCGGGCAGCACCAGCGAGCCGCCGGGGGTCCCGCCGGCGCCCTCCTTGAACCGGGCCGACAGGCCGAAGGAGCCGGTGCGCAGGTCGGGGTCGAGGTGGAGGTGGACCTCGACGGGCCCCATGAACACGTAGCCCTCCTCCCGGGCGTGGGCCCGGGCGGCCTCGGAGAGCTCGCGGGCCAGGCTCTCCTCGATCTCGGCGAACTGCTCGTGGTCCTCGGGGCCGAGCGTGATGGTGAAGTCGTTGGGGACGGCGGTGTTGCCCTGGACGTTGACCGTGCGCTGGTCGTCCATCTCCCGGACCAGCCGCCGGCCGAGCTCGACGGGGCGCAGCGACGACTTGAAGGCGCGTGCGAACACGCCCTCGACGAGCCGCTCGAGGCGGCGCTCGAACCCCTTCAGGCCCATCGGGGGGCGAGCCTACCCACGGGGCCTCACCCGCCATCCGGGCCCGCCGCCGTTCTGGGCGGGACAAGCAGGCCCTGGACCCGCCGATCCCGCCCAGTTCGACGGGAGCACCCGGATGCCGAGCCGCTACCCTGAGCGCTCCACTCGGGCGAGTGGCGGAATGGCAGACGCGCTGGCTTCAGGTGCCAGTGAGGGCAACCTCGTGGGGGTTCAAGTCCCCCCTCGCCCACCACACCACACCACGTTGATGCAGGTCAGCGGTGGTGCGCGAAGCGTGGTTCGGGCGGACTCGTACTGGACCTCTACGTATAAGTCTTCCTATAAGTCTCTCTTGCCTCGAAGAGAGAAGGCTTATACCCTTGCGGCCGTGACCAAGGCGGCAGTCCGACCTCCGGCCCGACGGTGGGGCCCGGGCACGGCGAGCATCGTGCGCCTGCTGGTCGCGTCTGAGGCTCCGGCAACGCAGGTGGCTCTGGCGGCGGCCGTGGGTGTCAGCCAACCGCGGGTCTCTCAGGTCATCAAGCAGTTGACCGAGCTGGACGCAGTGCGGGCCACGCCAGGGGGCTTCGTCGGACGGCGAGCGCGGCTGCTCGATCTCTACCTCGACCGCTCTCGCCCCGCGACCGTCGAACCGGACTCCTTCTGGTACAGCACGCGCTCGATCCCGGAGCAGGCGCGCCGCATCGTCGAGGCCGCGGCCCGCGAGCACGCTCAGGTCGCGTTCTCTGCCGATCTCGGTCCCGATCTGCTCGTGCCCTGGCGGCACCCGACGATGGCAGTCGTCTATGCCGGCAGTTCCCTGGGACTCGAAACGGCCGGGCTCGTGCGCGCCGAGGGGCGCGCCGATGCCAGCACCATCGTCCGCCGGACGAACGACCAGACGCTCCTGGTGCCGGCACCGTCCTGGCCGCGTGCCGTGGACGGCATTCCGCTCGTGGATCCGGTGCAGCAATGGTGGGACCTGATCGATCTGGGTGGGGACGACCGGCGTGAGGCAGCGGGCCGATTGCGCCGAGCCATCCTCGACCGGTTGATTCGGGCGCCGTCGTGACCGCCAAGAACCCCGTGATCCTGCTCAGCTCCTCGGCGGCGATGGACGGCGGGCTGACGGCGGTCGCCGACGTGAGTGGTGCCATGACAACGGCCGGCGCCGCCGACGACTATCGCCTGATCGGTGGCGTCACCGTCCTGCTGCATGTCCAGCGGCTGGGGCTGGACCTACCGCTGCGCGCCACCGGCGACGCCGACTTCGGTGTTCCGCCGCTCATCCTCGAGCAGGCCGGCCTCGTCGACGCCATCGAGACGCTCGGCTACCAGAAGGTGGCCGGCAATCGTTGGGAACGCCCGATCGACGACCGGCGCGTCGCTGCGGTCGATCTGCTCGTACCGACCTACCGCTCGCGAGCGCGCAACACCGTTCGGATCGGAGCCGTCACGACCACTGAGGTCCCGGGCTTGGCCGAGGCGCTCCGACGACCCGGCATCACGCTCGACATCGAGATGCACCTCACCGACGGGACCCAGCACCGAGCCATGGTCGTCATCCGTGACGCCATCGGCATGCTCGCGCTCAAGGCGGGAGCGCGCACCGTACGAAACAAGACACGCGACGCCGAAGACCTGTGGCGCTGCCTCGAGGTTGCTGCGGCCGAAGGGGTCATCCCTGCGGACTTCGCCGATCCCGAGCTGTCGGGGCTGCGACAGCTCTTGGGACATGAGCTCGGCGGCGGCGGCAGGTCGCTGCCCGTACTGACCGCAGGCCTTCAGGAGGAGGGCGCGGCCCGGATGCGAACTCGACTGCGAGCGCTCCTTGCCGAAGTGGTCGGCATCTCCAGCTGAGGCGAGATGGTGCATCCGATCAGAGCTCGACTCCCCCCTCGCCCGCCACCAAACGGCCGTACCCTCGACCCGTGGCCGACCTGTCCGCGCACGCTGCCGAGAACGCGCGCCACTGGAACGAGCGTGCGCACGAGTGGGTGTCGGCGGGCGAGCGGCGCTGGGCGGACGACGAGCCGACGTGGGGCATCTGGGCCGTTCCGGAGGCCGAGCTCCAGATGCTGCCCGCCGGCATGGCCGGCATGAAGGCGATCGAGCTCGGCTGCGGGACCGGCTACGTGTCGGCCTGGATGGCACGACGTGGCGCGCAGGTCGTCGGCGTCGATGTCTCGTCCGAGCAGCTGGAGACGGCGAAGCGGCTCGCCGCCGACCACGCCGTCGATCTGACGCTCCTCCTGGCGAGTGCCGAGGCGGTACCCGAGCCGGACGAGACCTTCGACTTCGCCATCAGCGAGTACGGCGCCGCCATCTGGTGCGATCCCGAGGTGTGGATCCCGGAGGCGGCTCGGCTGCTGCGCCCCGGCGGGAAGCTCGTGTTCCTCGGCACCCATCCCCTGCTGACCTGCTGCTACGGGCTCGATGGCTCGGCCGCCACGCCGGAGCTCGTGCGCGACTGGTTCGACATGCGGCGCTTCGACTGGACCGGGGTGTCCGTCGACCCGGGCGGGATCGAGTTCAACCTGACGACGGCCGACTGGATGCGCCTCTTCCGGCGCGCCGGCCTCACCATCGACGACTACATCGAGGTCCGTGCTCCCGACTCGGCGGCCGAGGAGCGGTTCGACGTCCCCCCGTCCTGGGCCAAGCGCTTCCCGAGCGAACAGGTCTGGAAGCTCACTCGCCGGTAACGAGAAGCGGTGAGATGCCGTCGATCGGCCATCGGTCGAGGGCGGCTCCGGAGGCACCCGTCGGGGGAAGGAAGGCGCGACCCGACCGGTAGGGTGGCACTCCACCCTCCTTGGGAGAGTCGCCTCGCTTTGGGCTGGACGGTCGCACCGAGACCCCGTCGCCCGTTGTCCGCAGGCCCGACGCCTCGACCGAGCCGGTCGTCAGGAGCCCTGCTGTGCGTGATCTCACCTCCGGTGCATCCGCCACGCCCGATCTGCGTCACGACGGGCGCCGCTTCGGGATCCTGTCCACCTTCCCCCCGACCCCGTGCGGCATCGCGACCTTCGCGGCGGCGCTGTCCGCCGGTCTGGTCGCCAACGGCTCACCGGTCGACGTGGTCCGGTGCGGGGAGCGGCCGTCGATGGAAGACGCCCTCGTCGTTGCCGCGCTGGGGGAGAGCGCCACGGACCTGGCGATGGCGATCGACGCCCTCAACGCCACCGACGTCGCCATCGTGCAGCACGAGTACGGGATCTTCGGAGGCGAGGACGGCGCCGCCGTCCTCGATGTGGTCGCCGGGCTGACGGTCCCCACGATCGTCGTCGCGCACACGGTGCCGCTCTCGCCGACGGCGAACCAGCGGCGCGTGCTCGAACAGCTCTGCGACGCCGTCGGCACCGTCGTCGTGATGACCGAGACGGCGCGGGTCCGGCTGCTCGACGTGTTCGGCGTCGACGCCGCGAAGGTCGTCGTCATCGCCCACGGCGCCGCCACACCCGGCTCCCCGACGCCGCCGTCGGGGTGGGTCCGGTCTCGCCGGCTGCTGACCTGGGGGCTGCTCGGGCCCGGCAAGGGGATCGAGTGGGCGATCGACGCGGTCGCCCAGGTCGCCGATCTGCGCCCGGAGTACGTGGTGGCCGGTGCCACCCACCCGAAGGTGCGGGCCAGTGATGGCGAGGCCTACCGGCAGATGTTGATCCGCCGGGCGTGGCAGACGGGTGCGGCGCGCCATGTGACCTTCGACGACGGCTACCGGGGGCTCGCCGCGCTCACGGCGCTGATCGTCTCGGCCGACGTCGTCGTCCTGCCGTACGACTCCGAAGAGCAGATCACCTCCGGTGTGCTGGTGGATGCGGTCGCCGCCGGCCGGCCCGTGATCGCCACCGCCTTCCCCCACGCCGTCGAGCTCCTCCGATCGGGAGCCGGCATCGTCGTGCCCCAGCGCGACCCCGGCGCCTTGGCCGCGGCGTTCCGCGCCGTGCTGACCGACACCCGCCTGGCCGACAGCATGGCCGCCGAGGCCCGCCGGCTGGCGCCGGAGCTGGCGTGGACAGCCGTCGCCGGGCGCTACGAGTCGCTGGCGGAGCGCCTGCTCGCACCGAGCAGCGCGGTGCGAGCGTGACCGCGAGGCTCGCGGCGTTCGATCACCTGCTGGCGATCAGCGACGACGCCGGCACCTTCGAGCACGCGGAGGGGCGCACGCCCCGCCTGGAGCACGGCTACTGCACCGACGACATGGCCCGCGTGCTGATCGTCGTCTGCCGCGAGCCGGACCCCGATCGCGACGTCGCCCTGCTCGGTCGCACCGCCTTCCGGTTCCTGACCGCCGCCCAGGGCGTCACCGGCGCCGTCCGCAACCGGCGCGCCGTCGGCGGCCGCTGGCGGGGTCGACGCGGGGTGGAGGACTGCTGGGGCCGGTCGGTGTGGGCCTTCGGCACCGCCGCCAATCGAGCCCCCGAGTCCTGGATGCGTGAGAGCGCCCTCTCCTACTTCGAGCGCAGCGCCGCGCTCCGGTCGCCGTGGCCGCGCGCCATGGCGTTCGCGGCGCTCGGCGCCGCCGAGGTGCTGGCGGTCGTCCCCGGCCACCGCGGCGCGCGCGACCTGCTCGCCGACGTCGTCACCACCATCGGCTCTCCCGGCCCCGACGCCGGCTGGCCGTGGCCGGAGCCGCGACTCGCGTACGCGAACGCCGTGCTCGCCGAAGCCCTGATCGTCGCCGGCGACGGCCTCGGTCGACCGCACGTGCTCGAGACCGGGCTCACGATGCTGCGCTGGCTCCTCGACCGCGAGTCCTCGAACGGTCACCTCTCACCGACCCCGGTCGGTGGCGCCGGACCGGCGGACGCGACCGGCGGGTTCGATCAGCAGCCGATCGAGGTGGCGGCCGTGGCCGACGCGTGCACGCGCGCCGCCACCGTGACCGGCGACGGCGCCTGGGTGCGGGGCGTCGACCTCGCGGTCCGCTGGTTCGCCGGCGAGAACGACATCGGACAGCCGATGTTCGACCCCACCTCGGGCGGGGGCTGTGACGGTCTGCACGACGATCGCGCCAACCGGAACGAGGGCGCAGAGTCGACCATCGCCCTCATCTCCACCCTCCAGCACGCCCGCCGACTCGGCACGGAGCCGAGCGAAGCCGTGCTGCCCTCACGGATCTGCGGCCGATGCCGACAGCTCTTCGACGGTGATCCTTCGCTCCATCCGCTCGCGCTCGCCGAGTGGTGGGCCTGTCCCGCGTGCCGCGTGGCGCTCGGCATCGATCAGCCGAAGGTCGCAGCTCGGTGATCGGCGAGGTTCCGTGCACGGTCGAGCGGACACCGCTCCTCGCTCCCGATCCGGAGCGTGTCCTGGCTCGGCTGTTCGTGCCCGGCCAGTCGGGCTTCGTCGCAGAGGAGTCCCGGTCCTCGGCCGTGCTGCGGCGCATCGCCGCGCTCAGCGACGACGAGGTCGACCGTTCGCTGGCCGACGTGTTCGAGCGCACCGGTGCTCGCCACCGCGACCTGCGGGGGACGTTCCTCGACCACTTCGGCGAGGTGGCCGATCGCGTCGCCGCCGGAACCGTGAGCTCGGATGCGCGCCAGCTCCTGGTGGGCGCCGCGTTCACGTGCGAGTACGCGCTCGAGGGCGCGGCGCTCTGCAACCCGAGCATCGTGGCCCACCCGGAGCAGGACGGCGCCGACGGGCTGAAGTTCGTGATGAGCGTGCGGGCCATCGGAGAAGGTCACATCTCCTCGATCGGGTTCCGGACGGGGGTCGTCGACGCCACGGGAGCTGTTGCCCTCGACGAGCCTCCTCACTTCGCGAGCTGCGGGGTCGAAGAGCCGGCGCTCTTGGACCTGACCGTCTTCCGCAGGGAGCTCGACCGCGTGGGCGCCAGCAGCGAGAGCGCCGAGTTCGTGCTCGATCCGCTGGGCCAGTGGTTCACGGGGGGTCAGCTCGAGGTGCAGCTCGCCCGTTTGGAGCGACATCGAACGACCCGGTCGGGCGCCCGCGAGACGATCACGTTGCTGCGCGCCATCGCCGAGCGCAGCTACGGGGTTCGCTTCTCCGAGGCGATCCCGTTGGGGGAGCGAGTGCTGTGGCCGGTGATCGACGCCGAGCGCAACGGCATGGAAGACGCGCGGTTCGTCCGATTCGAGGACGACGGTGCTCCGGCGACCTACTTCGCGACCTACACCGCGTACGACGGCGCCACCATCAGTCAGCAGCTCCTCGCGACGACGGACTTCACCTCGTTCACGTCGTCGCCACTCGTCGGACCGGCGGCGGCCAACAAGGGCCTCGCCCTCTTCCCGCGGCGCATCGGCGGACGGTACGCGGCGCTGTCGAGGGCCGATCGGGAGACCAACGCCATCGCCTTCTCCGACAACCCCCGAGCCTGGGGGACCGCCACCCCCATCCAGCTCCCGACGCGCCCGTGGGAGCTCCTGCAGCTCGGCAACTGTGGATCGCCGATCGAGACACCCGCCGGTTGGCTCGTCCTCACCCACGGCGTGGGGCCGATGCGCACGTACAGCATCGGGGCCATCCTCCTCGACCTCGACGACCCGACCCGGGTGATCGGCCACCTCCGCGAGCCGCTGCTCGCGCCAGCGGCCGACGAGCGGGACGGCTACGTCCCCAACGTCGTCTACTCGTGCGGCGCGCTGGTCCATGGTGGCGTCCTGGTGGTGCCCTTCGGGATCTGTGACGGTGCCATCGGCGTCGCGACCGTGCCCCTCGACGAGATGCTTGCCACGATGGGTGCATGAGGGCCGCGTTCGAGGAGCTCGATCGCCAGCCGACGCCGCTGGGTGAGCTCGTCCTGCGGCGGCGGCTCGAGCCGAGGCTCCAGGTCGACGTGTACGAGGTGCAGCTCGACGACGCGTTCCTCATGTCGAGCCTGTTCACCGTGGCCGAGACCGCGCTCGCCACGCTCGGCCTGGCGGCGGCGCCGGGCGCTGGGCTCGACGTGGTGGTCGGCGGGCTCGGGCTCGGCTACACCGCGGCGGCCGTGCTCGACGACGACCGGGTGCGCTCGCTGCACGTCGTCGACGCCCTTGATGCGGTGATCGGCTGGCACGACCGGGGCCTGCTGCCGCTCTCGTCCCGGCTCACCGCTGATGCCCGCTGCCGCCTCGTCCACGGCGACTTCTTCGCCGGTGTCGCCGCCGCTGACGGCTTCGGACCGGCGGTCCCCGACCGCCTCCACGCCGTCCTCGTGGACATCGACCACACCCCGCGGCACGTGCTGCACCCGAGCCACGCCGCGTTCTACACCGAGGACGGGCTGGGCCGGCTCGCCGAGTGCCTGCACCCCGGCGGCGTGTTCGCGCTGTGGTCGGACGACCCGCCCGATGACGGGCTCGTCGCGGTGGCGGGCACGGTGTTCGACCGGTGCGACGCGCACGTGGTCGAGTTCGCCAACCCGCTGACCGAGGGCACGTCGTCGAACACCGTCTACGTGGCCTCGACCGCGAAGTGAGGATACGAGGCAGCCACCCGTACCCTCGGAACCCGTCATGACCGCCTCGTCGTCGAGAACCGTCGCCGCCGAGGCGTCCCGTCGTCGGACCTTCGCCATCATCAGCCACCCCGACGCCGGGAAGACCACGCTGACGGAGAAGTTCCTCCTCTACGCCGGCGCAGTCGCCGAGGCCGGCGCGGTGAAGGCGCGCGCCGGCCGGCGGTCGGCGACGTCGGACTGGATGGCGATGGAGCAACAGCGGGGCATCTCCATCACCTCCACCGTGCTGCAGTTCACCTACCGCGACCACGTCGTGAACCTGCTCGACACCCCCGGCCACCGCGACTTCTCCGAGGACACCTACCGGGTGCTGGCCGCGGTGGACGCCGCGGTGATGGTGCTGGACGTCGCCAAGGGCATCGAGGCCCAGACCCTCAAGCTGTTCGAGGTGTGCCGGGCGCGCAACGTGCCGATCATCACCTTCCTCAACAAGTACGACCGACCCGGGCGCGAGCCGCTCGAGCTGCTGGACGAGATCGAGGACCAGATCGGGCTGCAGCCGGCGCCGGTGACGTGGCCGGTCGGCATCCCCGGCGACTTCCGAGGCGTGATCGACAGGCGCGACGGCGACTTCGTCCGCTTCACCCGCACCGCCCGGGGGGCCACGGCGGCCATCGAGGAGCGGGTCGGCGCCGACGAGGCCGCCCGCGACGAGGGCGACGCCTGGGCGCACGCCGCGGACGAGTGCGCGCTGTTGGAGGAGGTCGGCGCCTCGCTCGACGTCAAGGCGTTCCTCGCCGGGGAGTCCTCGCCGCTGTTCGTGGGGTCCGCCCTCACCAACTTCGGCGTCCGCCACGTGCTCGATGCCATCGTCGACCTGGCGCCGCCGCCGAGCGAGCGCGACGACGTCGACGGCCGCGCCCGCCCGCTCGACGCGCCGTTCTCCGGCTTCGTGTTCAAGATCCAGGCGAACATGGACCCGTCGCACCGCGACCACGTCGCGTTCGTGCGCGTGTGCTCGGGTCGCTTCGAGCGGGGGATGACGGTGACCCACGGACCGACGGGGCGGCCGTTCTCGACCAAGTACGCGGCCTCGGTGTTCGGCGCCGAGCGCGACACGATCGATGAGGCGTTCCCCGGCGACGTGATCGGGCTCGTGAACGCCAGCGGCCTCCGCATCGGCGACTCGCTGCACGTCGACGAAGCCGTCGTGTACCCCCGCATCCCCACGTTCGCGCCGGAGCTCTTCCGGTCGGTCCGGGTGCTCGACACCGCCAAGAGCAAGCAGTTCCGGCGGGGCCTCGACCAGCTCGAGCAGGAGGGCGTCGTCCAGGTCCTACGCGACCCGGCGGGCGATCCGGTCCCCGTGCTCGCCGCGGTGGGCCAGATGCAGTTCGAGGTGTTCAGCCACCGGATGGCGGCGGAGTTCGGCGCCGTCGTCGAGCTGCTGGCGACCTCGCACACCCTCGCCCGGCGGACCGATCGCGACACGGCGGCGTCGCTCTCGGCGCTGGCCGGCGTGCGGGTCATGGCCCGGACCGACGGCACGCTGCTCGCCCTCTTCGAGAGCGTCTACCGGGCCGACAACCTCGCCCGGGAGCACCCCGAGTGGTGCCTCGACCCGATCGTCACCGGCGGGGCCGCCACCTGAGCGACCGGGGGGCTTGCGCGTCAGGGGCGCGCGGGCGTAGAAATCCCGACTATGTCCATCGGATTTGAGGAGGAACGGGCCGATGCGGCGGTGACCCCCTCGACCGACGACCACGAGCACGCCCGCCGGGCCCACATCGAGGGCATCGAGCTCCCGTCCGAGGACATCGACCTCCCCGACCTCCGGCCGGTCCCGCGGTCGCTGCGGGCCGGCTACCTGGCCGCCGGCGTCGGCCTGTTCGTCACCGCCCTGGGGCTCATGCGCTCGGGCGCCGAGGTCCTCATCCCCGCCCTCGAGGGCTCCTTCCTCACCGACAACCCGCTCAGCACGCTCGGTCTCGGCTGGCTCGGCGCCGGCGTCGTGCTCTCCGGCTCCCCGGTGGCGGCGTCGTCGCTCACGCTGCTCGACGGCGGCGCCATCACCCGAGACCAGTCCTTCACCATGCTCACCGGGTCCCGGCTCGGCGCCGCCTTCGTCGTGGTGGTCGTCGGCCTCCTCTACGCCCTGCGCCGGCCGGGCAGCAACCGGCGGGCGCCGGTCTCCATCGGCGTCCTGTCGCTGCTGATGACGGCGGTCACCTACGTGCCGGGCGCGCTCGTCGGCTACGTCCTCCTCCGGCGCGGCACCTTCGACGCCTTCGACGTCGGCACCTCGCCGTCGCTCACCTCGGCCACCGACACGCTCTTCGGGTGGGCGCCCGATCTGGTCCGCGACGTCCTTCCGGCCTGGGTGCTGTTCCCCGTCGGGCTGCTGGTGCTGCTGGCCGGGTTCCACCTCATCGACAAGGTCATGCCGAGCCTCGGCTCCGAGCAGCTCGAGCACGGCACCGGCGCCTGGTACACGCGCAAGTGGCCGATGTTCCTCCTCGGCGGCGGCGTCACGCTGCTCACCCTCTCGGTGGCGGTGTCGCTCACGTTGCTCGTGCCCCTCGTCGCCCGCGGCCACCTCCGCCGGGCCAACACGCTGCCGTACATCGCGGGCGCGAACATCACGACCCTGGCCGACACCTACGTGGCCGCCGTGCTCCTCGGGAACCAGGACGCGGTGCGGGTCGTCCTCGCCGTGACCGTCAGCGTGACGGTCTGGACCCTCGTGCTCCTCGCCGTCTTCTATCCCGTGCTCCGGCGCACGATCCTCGGCGCCACCCGCGCCATCCTCACCTCGCGGGTCCGCCTGGGCGCCTTCGTCGCCGTGCTCTTCGCGGTGCCGGTCGGCCTCATCGCGGCCTGAGCCCCGCCGATCGGGTACACACGGGCCCGTGCGGGTCCACCCGACCGTCGATCTGCTCGCCGCCTACGCGTGGCGGCTGATCGTCCTCGCCGTCGTCGCCCTCGGCGCCATCTGGGTGATCGGCCGGCTGTGGGTGGTGCTCATGTCCCTCGTGATCGCCACCTTCCTCACCCGCGTCCTCACGCCGATCGCCGAGCGCCTGCGCGGGCGCCTGCCCAACGCGCTGGCGGCAGCCGCCACCCTCCTCGGCTTCATCGCCCTGCTCGTCGCCGTGCTGGGCCTCGTCGGCATCGCCGTGGTGAACGAGGTCGACAACATCGGCCCCACGGTCAACCGGGCCATCGACAGCGTGGAGGACTGGCTGGTCGAGGACAGCCCGTTCAACGTGACGAGGGAGGACATCGAGGACTTCCGCAGCAACCTCGGCGACCGCCTGAGCAATGCGGTCCGGGATTCGAGCGGCACGATCATCAACGGCGCGGTGATCGCCGCCGAGGTCGCCCTCAGCCTGATCCTCGGCCTGATCATCACGTTCTTCATGCTGAAGGACGGCTCGCGGTTCGTGACCTGGGTCCAGGGATCGGTGGCGGAGGAGCGACGTGATGTCATCTCGAGGATGGCCGAGCGGTCGTGGCGCACGCTGGGCGGCTACCTGCGGGGTTCGGCCATCCTCGGTCTCCTCGAGGGCGTCATCATCGGCACCACGCTCTGGTTGGTGGGCGCCGAGCTGGCGGTGCCGATGGCGACCATCACGTTCATCGCCGCCTTCGTGCCCTTCGTGGGGGCCATCGTGGCGGGGGCGCTGGCGGTGGCGGTGGCGCTGGCCACGGCCGGCACGATCGAGGCGCTCATCGTCCTCGTGGTCGCCTTCCTCGTCCAGCAGTTCGACAACGACATCCTGGCGCCGTGGATCTTCGGCAAGGCGCTGGAGATCCACCCGGTCGTGATCCTGATCGCCATCACCACCGGCGGCATCCTCTTCGGCATCGGGGGCAGCTTCCTCGCCGTGCCGGTCACTGCCGTGGTGATGAACGCCATCGCCGAGGCCCGCAACGGGCCCGAGCCCGACGCCGAACCGGAGGCGGCGCCCGCCTAGTCCTCGAACTTCGGGTCGCGCTTCTCGAAGTACGACATGACCGCCTCGACCTGGTTGGGGCTGCCGATGAGCGAGCCGATCGTCTCCCGCTCGTCGGCGAACTGCTCGGCCACGCCGCGGTAGGGGGTGGCGTTCAGCAGCTTCTTGGCCCCCCGCACCGCGGTCGGGCTCTTGCCGGCGATCTCCCGGGCGAGGGCCAGCGCGTCCTCGAGGGGGTTGGGGCTCACCCGGGTGGCGAGACCGATGCGGGCCGCCTCCTCGCCGCTCACCATCCGGCCGGTGAAGGTCAGCTCCTTCGCCACGTCGAGCCCCACGAGCAGGGGGAGCATGGCGGTGCCGGTCATGTCGGGCACCAGCCCCCAGCGGATCTCGAGGATCGACAGCTGGGCGTCGGGGGCGACGATGCGGAGGTCGGCGCCGAGGGCGATCTGGCAGCCACCGCCGAGGGCGACGCCGTGCACCGCGGCGATCACCGGGACGGGCAGCTCCTGCCACACGTACGCCGCCTGCTGGCCGAGGTGGGTGATGCGGCCCTCGAGGTCGCCGATGCCCCGCTGCGGGCGCTCCTCCCGGGGCGTGTCGCCACCCCCGCCGCCACCGCCGGCCATGGCCTGGAAGCTGCCGAAGTCGAGCCCGGCGCAGAAGCCCCGCCCGTTGCCCGACAGCACGACGGCCCGCACGCCGGGCTCGTCCTTCAGGCGCTCACCGGCGTCGACGATGGCCGCGAACTGGGCGCCGTCGAGGGCGTTGATCTTCTCGGGACGGTTGAACCGGACGTCGGCGACGTGGTCCTCGATCGTGATGGTGACGCGCTCCTCGGCCATGCCGCATCCTTGCACCGAAGCTCGTCATGAGGACACCCGTGGGTGACACGATGCCGGGCATGCCCCCGACCATCCGCAACCGCGTCACCGACCTCCTCGGCGTCGAGCACCCCATCGTCCAGGCGCCGATGGGATGGATCGCCCGCAGCCAGCTGGCCTCCGCGGTGTCCAACGCCGGTGGCCTCGGGATCATCGAGACCTCCTCGGGCGAGCTCGACGCGGTGAAGGACGAGATCCGCAAGATGCGGGATCTCACCGACAAGCCCTTCGGCGTGAACATCGCCCAGGCGTTCGTGCGCGACCCCGCCATCGCCGACTTCGTCATCGACCAGGGCGTCACCTTCGTCACGACCTCGGCCGGCGACCCCACCAAGTACACCGGCCAGCTCAAGGCCGCCGGGCTCACCGTCTTCCACGTGGTCCCCACCCTGAAGGGCGCGCTGAAGGCAGTCGACGCCGGCGTCGACGGGCTCATCGTCGAGGGCGGCGAGGGCGGCGGGTTCAAGAACCCGCAGGATGTGGCCTCGATGGTGCTGCTGCCCCTCGTGCGCTCGAAGGTGGACGTGCCGATCATCGCCGCCGGCGGGATGCTCGACGGCCGGACGATGGCCGCGGCGTTCGCCCTCGGTGCCGAGGGCGTCCAGATGGGCACCCGCATGGTGTCCGCCGCCGAGTCGCCGGTGCACCAGAACTGGAAGGACGCCATCGTCGCCGCCGCCGAGACCGACACCGTGTTCCTCAACCGCTTCGCCAAGCCCGGCCTCCGGGCGCTGCGCACCGAGCGCAGCTCACGGCTCGAGCGCGAGGAGGTCGTGAACATGGCCGAGTTCGGCACCGCGAAGGACCTCTACTTCGGGGGCGACATGGAGGCGTCGCTCGCGCTCGGCGGTCAGGTGATGGGCCGCATCGACGAGGTGCGGCCGGTGGCCGACATCATCCGCGACACCGTCGAGGAGTTCTTCGAGGTGATCGGCTCACTCAGCGGCGACTACCTCGGTCAGCGCTCGGCTTGAGCGAGCGCCGCCCGCCGTCGTAAGCAGGGCGGGTGACGCGCATGCTCGACACGCCACTGCGGATCGGTGGCACGACGATCCGGAACCGGCTCTACCGGGCGCCGGTGCTGGAGGGGGCGGGCGACGGGCCCGACGCCGCTGAGGCGTACGCCAAGCAGTTCGGCGCCAACGCACGCGCCGGCGTCGGCCTGATCATCCAGGGCAGCTCGTGCATCCTCCCCGAGGGCCGGACGTCGCCGGGCATGACGCTCTTCGACACCCGCGAGAAGGTCCTCCGCATGCGGCCGATGGTCGACGAGGTGCACGCCACCGGCGCGTCGATCTTCGTGCAGGTGGGCCATGGTGGGCTCTACGCGATGGAGGCGTGGCACGAGCCGTACGCGTCGCAGCGCCGCGGCCCGCTGCTGGCGGCGTCGAAGGTGCCGCTCCCGCTGCGGGCCACCTTCCGCGGCGTGCCCGTTCACGTGCTGTCGACCCAGGAGATCCGCGACCTCGCCACCCGCACCGGTGAGGTGGCGGCCTGGTGCCGGGAGGCGGGCTACGACGGCATCCAGCTCGGTTCGGCCAACGCCAAGCTGCTCGATCAGCTGCTGTCGCCGTTCTACAACCGGCGGACCGACGAGTTCGGCGGATCGCTCGAGAACCGGGCCCGCGTCCTCCGGCTGATCCGCGAGGCGGTGGCGACGCGAGCGGGGGCCGACTTCCCGTGCACGGTGAAGGTGCCGGCCGAGGTGTCGCTGCCGTTCATGCCCCGCACCGGCGTGGACGAGGCGCTGCGGCTGTGCGAGATGGTCGAGGAGTTCGGCTACGACGCGGTCACGCCCGTCGAGGTGTCGGTGTTCCCCGACACCACGCTCAGCCGCGGCGGCGTGCCGTCGTCGCTGTGGACCCACAAGGGCATGACGGAGCGGTTCAAGAAGGCCTCACCGCGAGCGTCCCGGCGCCTGACCATCCGGGCCGGCGCGTGGCTCGGCGGCAAGCGGGCGCCGTTCCGTCCGGTCTGGAACCGCGACCTCTTCACCGCTGCGAGGGCCCGCGTGTCGATCCCGGTGTTCGCGGTCGGGGGCATCCGCACCGCCGGCGAAGTCGATGCCATCCTCGACGCCGGTGCGGCCGACATGGTCGGCATCGGCCGCCCGTTCTACGCCGAGCCCGACCTGCCGGCGCGCATCCTCGGCGGCGATCCCGCCTCGACGGGGTGGTGCCGGAACAGCAACCACTGCGTCCCCGCCCAGATGCTCGGCATGAAGGGCACCTGCTACAACCCCGAGGTCGTCAAGCTCCGCGCCCGCACTCGCGACTGACGGTCAGGGGCGCTGGTCGGTGGCGTGCTCCATCGCCTCGCGCATGGCCGCTTGCATCTCGGGGGGCACCGTCATCGTCGGGCGCAGCAGCGCCTCCTGGGCGATGGAGGCGACGAGCACGCCCCGCTGATCGCGCATCGTGCCGTGGGCCAGGCCCCGAGCCCCGGCGTTGCGCATCGGGTGCACGTCGAACAGCAGCCACTCGTCCGCCCGCGCCGGGACGTGCAGCCACACGGCGTGGTCGAGGCTGGCGCCCATGAACCCCCGCGTCCGGTCGGTGCCGGGGCGGGGGGCGGAGCCGACCACGCCCATGTCGGAGACGAACGTGATGGCGCACGCGTGCAGCAGCGGGTCGTCGGGCAACCGCCCCTTCAGCCGCACCCAGAACGGGTGGATCGGGAAGCCCATCGGGTTGCGCCCGCCCGCCGGCCGGATGTCGAACGGGCTCATCGACGAGAACCGCCCCATCGGCGACTCGACGACCTCGATCTCGTCGGGACCGGGCACGTCGAGGCTGCCCTCGGGCTGCCAGTCCTCGCCGTCCTCGTCGATCTGGAACGATGCGTCGAGCACGAAGATCGGCTCGCCCTCCTGGGCGGCGCTCACCCGGCGGGTGGTGAACGACCGGCCGTCGCGGGCCCGCTCCACCGTCAGCTCGAGCGGGATGCCGGGCCGCCCGGGCCGGATGAAGTACGCGTGGAGCGAGTGCGGGAGCCGGTCGTCGGGCACGGTGAGCGTGGCCGCCCGCAGGCTCTGGGCCGCCACCTGCCCGCCGAACAGGCGCGGCGGCCCCTCCGCCGGGGTGATGGCGGTGAACCGGTCGTCGCCCAGCGGCTCGAGGTCGAGGAGCGCGAGGAAGCGCTCGATCGGGTCGGGCTCAGCGTCTCCCACGCCCAGCAGTATCCCTTGCCGCGATGCCGGGGACGGTCCTCGCTACCCGCCGGCGAGGTCGCCGAGGATGTCGAGCATCATCGGGTAGCCCCGGGTGAGCGAGGCGCCGTCGACGAACAACGTGTCGCCCGAGATCCACGCGGCGTCGTCGGAGGCGAGGAACGCGGCCGCCGCGGCGACGTCGGCGGTGGCGCCCACGCGACCCATGGGGATGTTCTGCAGGTAGCCGTCGCGGAAGGCGGGCAGGTCGCGCGTGTACTGCGTGAGGGGCGTGTCGATGAGGCCAGGACCGATCCCCACGACCCGGATGTGCGCGGGGCCGAGCTCGAGGGCTGCCACCCGCGTGAACATCTCGACGCCGGCCTTGGCCGTGCAGTACGCCGACATGCCCTGCGCCGGCTGGCGGGCGTTGATGGACGCGATGTTGATGATCACCCCGGGCCGGCCCGCCGCCTTCATGGCCGCCGCCTCGTGCTTGGTGGCGAGGAACACCCCCTTCAAGCAGACGTCGAGCACGAGGTCCCACTGCTCGACCGGAAGGTCGGTGACCGCCCCGAACGCCCCGAGGCCGGCGCAGTTCACGCCGACGTCGACCTGCCCGAAGGCGTCGACGGCGCGTGCGACGAGCCGGGCGACGTCGGCCTCGACGGTGACGTCGCCGCCCTCGGTCACGCACGCATCGCCGAGCTCGGCGGCCGCCTCGGTGAGGAGCGACTCGTTGAGGTCGCCGAGCACGACGCGGGCGCCCTCGCTCACGAACCGCCGCGCCGTCTCCCGCCCGATGCCCGAGGCCCCGCCCGTGATCACCGCGACGCGGCCGTCGAGCCTCACACCGCCACCTCGAAGCCGTGGGCCCGCTGGTGGGCGAGCACCTGGGTGCGGGTGCGGGGGCCGAAGGTGGCGTTCACCGCGGGGATGGCCAGACGCAGCTCCTCGCGCTCCTCGGGGCTCAGCTCGCAGCGGGGCACCGCCGCCGGGTCGATGCCGTAGATGCGGGCGGCGTTGAGGCCGAGGACCTTGGCCTTGATCTCGGGTGTGAGGGCCGGGTAGCCGTGGCGCTCCTGCAGCTCGGGCGTGATCTCGAAGGCCCGGAACGCCTGGATCTGATCCTGCGGCGAGCCGTACCAGATGGAGTCGGTGCCCCAGAGCACGTTGTCCTCGCCCACGTGCGCCAGGAGCTTGCCGATCACGTGAGCCGCCGCCGTCGGGTCGCCCATGACCGAGCGCCACGTCGAGCCGAGCTCGGCGTACACGTTCTCGTTCGGCCCGATCCCGGCGTCGACCAGCGAGGCGAGGAGGCGGTTCACGCCGGCGTCGCGGGTGGTCTCGTCGTAGGGACCCTCGCCGCCGCCCGCCTCGTAGCCCGAGTGGTAGACGACGAAGGTCACGTCGGGGTTGTCACGCGCCGCCGGGCCCACGTCGACCGGCGATGCGAACGGGCTGCCGCCGGAGAAGCCCTTGTGCACCGAGACGATGGGCACGCCGAGCTCGACCGCCGATCGGAGGAACCGGGGACCGAGGTCGCTGCCGTCGCTCCCGTCGAGGTACCAGCCGGGGCCCGACGCGTGCGTGTACACCTTCCACGCCCTGATCGGCCACCGCTCGAGCGCCTCGGCCATGCCCTCGATCGAGGTCTCGGGCGCGCCGCTGTTGGGGGCGACGTGACCCTGCATCAGCAGCCGGCCGTCGCCGCACAGCTCGTCGGCCGTGTCGATCGCCTCCCGCATCCGCCGCGACGAGAGGGGAGCGTCGGCGCCGACGATGGGCACCGCGGAGATCACCCCGAGCGAGGTGTCGCTCGACGCGAGCACGAGATCGAGGAAGTAGCCGAGCGCGAAGCAGTCGCGCGAGCTCTCCTCGCCGCAGCTCGACTGCGGGAAGATGTCGCCCCAGAAGCTGGGCGGGCCGCCGTCCTCGTCGTACTCGAGGAAGTGGGTCTGCACGTCCATCACGAAGCCGTCGCCGCCGAGCACCTCGCGTGCCGCGGTGGTGTCGGTGGTGGCCTCGTCCGGGATGGTGAAGGTGCCGCCGGTGTCCTTGCCGGCGGACCGCTCCCTCGAGCAGGCGGCGAGCACCGACAGCGTGGTGGCGGCACCGGCGACCGAGAGGAGGAAGTCGCGCCGGCTCATGCCGGTGCGCCGGGCGTTGGCCTCGCAGGCGGCGCGAGCGCGGCGCGCCGCCTCCCGCGTGAGATCGGTGGCGGGCGGCGGCACGTACTCGCCGTTGGAGCAGGGACCGAGCTTGATCGGCAGGCCGATCGCGTCGTCATCCATGCCGTGAACGATGCCAGGTGGCGAGCAGGCGACGGTAGGACGCGTCCCATTGCTCGTAGGTCGACCGCAGCTCGTCGCCGGGCCAGCGGTCGGGCAGGAGCGCCTTCGGGAGCAGCGGGTCGGCGGCGAGGTGGCGGAGGACGGCGGCGGAGGTGACGAAGCCGGGCGCCAGCGCGCTCGTGTCGGCGAGCGGGTTGGCGGCCAGCTCGGCGAGCAGGGCGCGGGCGCCCGTCGCCCAGCCGTCGAGGTCCCACAGCGCGGGCGGCCCGCCGTCGAGGTCGGCCACGAGCCACGAGCAGTGCTCGGCGGCCACGCCCGCGGGGTCGAGGTCGAGGTTGTCGGGGCGGAGCCACACGCCCTCGCGCCACTCGGCCAGGCGCAGACGGGTGAGGGCGGTGCGCAGCTCGGCGCGGTCGGCGGCCGAGCGCCGTCCGCCGGTCACGATCGCCATCCGCCACCGGCCGTTCCAGCGGCGGAGCCCGGGCCGCCGCCCCTCGTCCTGACGGCGCTGGCGGTCGAGGAGCCGGCCGGTGAGCCGGTAGCGACCGCCGTCGGCCACGACCTCGCCGGCCGCGGCCATGCGCGACAGGGCGGTGCGGGCCGAGCCCTCGCTGATGCCGAACAGGGCGGCGGTCTCGACCAGCACGCCCACCGCCAGCACCGGAGGGTCGAGGCCGAGCAGGGTGCTGGCCAGGACCGACCGGGCCGTGAGTGCCTTACGTTCCATCGACACGTGTAGGAAAAGTGTAGTACCCTGTCGGCATGGCGACGACGATGCTGCCCGGTCCCGAGCTGCTCCCCGACGTCCTGCCCACCGACCGGCTCACCGCCACCGCCCGCCCGGTGCCCGCGGTGCGGGCCGAGCTGCGGCGCATCCCGAACGTCGCCAACACCTTCACCGTCCTCGGCATCTGGTTCCAGGCGGCGCTCACCGTCGGCCTCGGGATCTGGCTGTCCCACCCGCTCGGCTGGGCGCTGTCCTTCGTGCTCATGGGACGGACCTTCGCCCGGCTCGGGATCCTCGGCCACGAGGCGGCCCACCGACTGCTCTTCTCCCGGAAATCGGTGAACGACTTCGTGGGCAAGTGGTTCTGCTCGTACCCGTCCTTCACGCCGCTCGAGGCGTACCGGCGCTCGCACATGGCGCACCACAAGGACGAGATGGGCCCCGAGGAGCCCGACATCCCCCTGTACCGCGGCTACCCCATCCCGCCCGACTCGTTTCGCCGGAAGCTGATCCGGGACGCGTTCTTCATCACCGGCTGGAAGGTGCGCAAGCCCCTCCTGCAGCTGGCGTGGCGGCGCAACCCGATCGCCCTGCAGATCCTCGCCGTGCAGGTGGTCATCCTCGGCGTGTTCGCCGCCGCCGGCCGCCCCGAGCTCTACCTGTTCCTGTGGCTGCTGCCGGAGATGAGCGTGTGGCGGGTGCTCAACCGGCTCCGCGCCGTCGCCGAGCACGGCGGCATGGCACGGTCGGAGGACCGCCGGCTCACCACCCACCACGTGCGCCAGAGCCGGCTGGCCCGGTTCTGGATCGTGCCGTACAACACGGGTTGGCATCTCGCCCACCACGTCGACATCGGCATCCCGTGGCGCAAGCTGCCCCAGCTGCACGCCGAGCTGGTCGCCGCCGGCTGGGTCGTCCCCGAGCTCGAGTACCCGAGCTACCTCGCCCTCTGGCGCAAGCTCGCCTCCGGCGAACGCGCCCCCGCTGGGTCACTCGAACTCGCGGGGTGACCACCAGGGGTACCAGTCGGGCAGGCCGTCGCTGACCTTCATCGGGTAGACGGCGGGCCGCTTCTCGAGGAACGACGTGACGCCCTCGCGCACGTCGTCGCTGCGGCCCCGCGTGTCGATGGCCCGCGAGTCGATCTTGTGCGCTTCCATCGGGTGGTCGGCCCCGAGCATGCGCCACAGCATCTGCCGGCTGAGTGCCACCGACACCGGTGCCGTGCTCTCGGCGATCTCCCGGCCCAGCGTCCGCGCCACGTCGAGCAGCTCGGCCTTCGGGTGGATGCTGCGCACCAGGCCCGCCTCGAGCGCCTCGGGGGCGAGGAACACCCGCCCGGTCGCCACCCACTCCATCGATCGGCTGATGCCGACGATGCGAGGCAGGAACCACGACGACGCCGCCTCCGGCACGAGGCCCCGCTTGGCGAAGACGAAGCCGATCTTGGCGTCGTCGGCCGCCAGCCGGATGTCCATGGGCAGCGTCATCGTGATCCCGACGCCGACGGCGGGACCGTTGATGGCGGCGATCACCGGCTTGAGCGACTCGAAGATGCGCAGCGTCAGCAGGCCGCCCCCGTCGCGGGGCACACCGGCCTTGCGCTCCCGAGGCGCGCCCTGGGCGTCGGTGTCGAACGTCTCGCCCCCACCCGACAGGTCGGCGCCGGCGCAGAAGCCGCGGCCCTCGCCGGTCACGATCACCGCCCGCACGTCGTCGTCGGCGTCGGTGCGATCGAAGGCGTCGATCATCTCCTGCATCATCCGGCCGGTGAAGGCGTTCAGCTGGTCGGGCCGGTGCAGGGTGATGGTGGCGATGTTGTCGGCGACGTCGTAGCGGATCTGCTCGTAGTCCACCGCGGTTGCCTAGCCGAAACCGGCGAGGCCTGCGAGCAGGAGGAGGACGGCGTTGCGGGCGAGGTGCCACCACCGCGCGGGCGCCGCTGTCGAACCGAAACACGCGCACCCGCGCCCGGTCCCGACGCGGCGGGCGAGGAAGGTGGTGAACCCGGAGAGGACGGCGAGGCTGGCGATGCCGCCGGCCGACGGGGCGAGCAGGAGAAGCGCCGCCAGCGCGAGCTCGAGGGCGGCGAGGGCCGCCCCGCTCCACCGCGGCAGGCCGAGCTCGGCCATGTCGGGCCGGCGCCACAGCTTGGCGACGGCCGACGCCGCGAACGTCACCGCCAGCGCCACCGCGGCGGCCGTCGCGAGGCTCACTCGACGCGAGCCGCCTGCGCGGTCGCCAGCGCCGCGGCCTCGGCCGCGGTCCGCGACCCCGTCGCCGACCCGACGAGGACGAGGAACCACCGCGCGTCGCGCGTGAAGGCGACGGCATGGGCGACGAACTCCGGTTCGGTGGTGGTGAAGGCGGCGGCGCCGGGCACGTCGGGCACGTCGAAACGCTCGGCACCGCGCCCTTCGACCTGACGGGTTGCATCAGCCAGGTAGCGCGCCGCCTGTTGCGAGGACCCCAGCTCGTAGGCGGCGATGTACACGACATCGTCCATGGCGCTCGCCCACGTGCGGGCGACGCCGCGCACGAATCCGGCGTCCTCCAGCCGGGATCGCTCACCGTCGGCATCGGCATCGGCGTCGAGCGCGGCGGCGGTGTCGAGATCGATCGCCTCGGTGGCGACCGTCGCGAATGCGGTGCCGGTCTCGGTGAGGAGCAGGTCGGCGAGGGCCGCGTCCTCAGGGGTAGTCGTGGTGGTCGACGGGTCGAGACCGATCGTCGGCACCGTCGTCGGCGTGGAAGCGCGGTCGTCGGCGTCGCTGCAGGCGCCGACGCCGAGGAGCGGCGCGAGGGCGATGGCGGCGACCGGGGCCAGCAACCGTCGCATCGCCGGCGACGGTAGCGGCCGCCCGCGGGACCGCCGTCAGGCCGGCTCGGGTGGGTCGGGATCGATCGACGGCGTGCGCCGCCGCCACGCCTCCTCCGCCAGCGACACGACCTCCCGCAGCGGGATGCCGGTGCGTCGGGCGATCCGCGCCGCGTCGTCGTGCTCGACCTTCACCCGGTTGGGAGAGACCTTCACCCGCACCGACTCGCCCTCGACGGTGACCTCGACCAGCTCGCGGCTCGACGGCCACCGCTGCAGCGTCGAGCCCCGCACGCCGAGCGACCCCGTCTCTCGGCCGAGCGTCTCGGCGAGCCGGCCGGCGTCGACCGGGTCGGCCAGCACGTGCACCGTGTGGGCGGGGCGGCCCTTCTTCATCACGATCGGCGTCACCCACGCGTCGTGGGCGCCGGCCTCGAGGAGGACGGCGATGGTGTGGGCGAGGGTCTCGCCGGTGGCGTCGTCGACGTTGGCCTCGAGCAGGGTGACCGGCTGGCCACCGGCCGCCGGCACCGCGAGCGCCATGCCGATCACCACCTGGGTGGCGTTGGGCGTGCGGTCGAGGTCGCGGGTGCCGGCACCGAACCCGGAGGCGGTGACGGTCATCGGCGGCATCGGCCCGAACCCGGTGCAGAGCGCGGCGAGGATGCCGGCCCCGGTCGGGGTGGTGAGCTCGACGGGCAGGTCGACGCCCCGGGTCGGCGCCTCCACCGAGGCGAGCAGGGCGACCGTGGCGGGCGACGGGTTGGGGAGCATGCCGTGGGCGGTGCGGATCATCCCCGACCCGGTGGCGACCTCGCTGGCCCGCACGGTGTCGACGCCGAGCACCTCGAGGGCGGCGGCGACGCCGACGATGTCGACGATCGAGTCGAGGGCGCCGATCTCGTGGAAGTGGACCTGCTCGAGCGGCCGTCGGTGGAGGCCGGCTTCGGCCTGGGCGATGCACGCGAACACGGCCAGCGCCCGGTCGCGCACGCGACCGGGGAGGCGGGCCTCGGTGAGCAGGCCGACGATGTGCGCGTACGTGCGCACCACCGTGCTCTCCTCCACCTCGACCACGAGGTGGGTGGCGGCGATGCCGCCCCGCAGCACCGGCTCGGCCCGGAGGTCCCACCCGCCGACGGGCAGGCGGCCGACGAGGGCCCGCACCTCGTCGAGGTCGGCCCCGGCGTCGACCAGCGCACCGAGCGCCATGTCGCCGGCGATCCCCGCGAAGCAGTGGAACCACGCGATGCGCTCAGTCATCGCGACCGCTCGCGCCGAGGATCCTCGCCACCGCACAGGCGGCGCCGAAGCCGTTGTCGATGCCGACCACGGTGATGCCCGCCGCGCACGACGAGAGCATCCCGAGCAGGGCGGTGACGCCCTCGAGGGCGGCGCCGTACCCGACGCTGGTGGGCACGGCGACGACGGGGCCGCGCGCGATGCCGCCGACGACGCTCGGTAGGGCGCCCTCCATCCCGGCGACCACGACCACGACGTCGGCGGTCGCCAGAACGTCGACCTCGGCCAGCAGGCGGTGCACCCCGGCGACACCGACGTCGGTGATGCGGGTCGGCTTCACGCCGTACGCGATCAGGGTGGCGGCGCACTCCTCGGCCACCGGCAGGTCGGCGGTGCCGGCGGTGACGACGGCCACCTGCTCGGTGCGGGGATCGGCGTGGCGCCACGTGAGCGTGGTGCCGGCCCGTCCGACCGGCTCGGGGCAGGCGGCGGCCTGCTCGTCGGTCGCCCGCGTGAGCAGCACCGGCCCGCCGGGACGGTCGAGCAGCTCTCGCACGATCGCGCCGCACTGCTCCGGGGTCTTGCCGGGGGCGTAGACGGCCTCGGCCACCGGCTGGCGCAGGGCGCGGTGGTGGTCGACGCGCGCGAAGCCGAGGTCGGCCCACGGCAGCCGCCGCAGGTCGGCGACGGCGTCGTCGGCGCTGATGGTGCCGGCCCGCACGCCGTCGAGGAGGTCCCGCAGGGCGGCTTCGTCCACGACGTAATGGTGCCCGTCAGACCCGCACGATGGGAGTACGCGGCGACCACGGGATCCGCCCGAGGAACACGCCGCCCGCCGGCTGGGCGTCGCCAGCGCCAGTGGTGACCACGAGGGCCCGGCCCATCGTCCCGACGATGCGCTCCTCGAAGCGGGCGCCGTCGTCCTCGACCAGCCACAGGTCGCGGGCCACGTGGGCGTCGGCCACGTCGTCGCCGAAGGTGCCGCCGCGGCCCACGAGCAGGAAGCGGGTGAGCACGCCGGAGAGGTCGCCGACGTCGCGCTCGACGGTGACGATGCCGTCGAGCTCGCGGCCGGAGGGGGCGAGGGCGGCGACGGTCGGGTCGGCGGCGGCGGCCGCGCAGGCGGCGATGGTCGAGTCGCACGGCTCGGGGACCCATCCCCGCCGCTGGACGTAGCGGGCGCACTGGGCCAGGCCCTGGGGGTGGCTCAGCACGCGGGTGCCCGGCCCGAGCTGCTCGTGGTCGGGGGCGGCGTAGGCGTCGAAGCGCACCGGCACGTCGATCACGCCGCCGGCGGCGAGGTCGCCGGCCCGGGCCAGCTCGGCCGCGGCGGGAGCCACGAGACCCGACGACGAGTTGGTGATGGGGAGCACAGCGACGTCGACCTCGCCGCCGGCGACGGCGCCGACCACGTCGGCCATGGTCGGGAACGGCCGCAGGTCGGCCCCGGCGGCCCCGAGCACGTCGACGGCGCGGTGGGCGGCAGTCTCGGAGAAGGTCCCCGCCGGGCCGAGGTAGGCGATGGCGCTCGCCGGCCGGGTGAGGGGGGCGGCGATCCCCTTGGGCCACGCGTACACGTCCTCGATGAGCTCGGCCACGGCGTCGGCCACCACCCGCAGGTCGCGGTCGGCCCGCACCTGGAGCCGGGTGATGACCTCCCGTTGGCCGAGCCGCACGATCTCGCTCACGAGGCTGGCGCCGTCGACCATGGCCACGGTGGCGCACACGGTGACGACGGCCTCGCCGGCGATCGACTCCGGCACGAGGAGGCGCACGTCGATGGGGAGCCGGCCGAGCCAGGCGTCGAGGGCGCGGTCGGTGTCGGCCGGCGACAGCAGGTTCACGTGGGCGAGGCCGAACTGCACCACCTTGCTGGTGCGCTTGGGGGAGACGCCGAGGCGAGCGGCGTTGGCGATGCCCGGTCCCACCAGCAGCGCGGCGCGGCCCTCGGACCCGACGAGCAGCTCCTCGAGGTGCACGGTCGTGGGGGTGAGCTCGACGATGCGTCCCACGGCCAGCCGGGTGGCGCCGCCCTTGCGGTGCTCGATGGCGATGATCTCGCCGGCCCGGCGCTGTGAGGCCAGCTGGGTGCGGGTCAGCTGGGTGGCGCCGACCGCGAGGTTCGACGTCTGCTGCACGGTGGTGAAGAACGTGCCGCCGAAGGCGTCGCGGGTGGTGCGGATGTGCGCCTCGATGGCGGTCGGGTCGTGGGATCGGATGGCGGCGCCGAGGGCGGCGGTCGCCCGCTCGAACTCGTCCGCGATGCGGGCGCCGTCCTTGGCCATCTGGATGTCGGCGGTGGCGCTCTCCTGGCCGGGGCTGAGGACGCGGGAGGCGAGGCCGAGGAGGGTCTCGAACACCGGCGTCCGGTAGCGCCACAGGTCGTCCTCGATGTCGAGGCCCGACTGGGCGATGACGGTGGCGAAGTGCAGCAGCGCCTGGTGGGACGCGGCCTGCACGTAGCCCATCATCCGGTCGTGGGCGTGGGGGTCGCTGACCTGCACGATGCCCCCCTCGGCCTCGACCAGGTCGACCAGCCAGGCGTGGGCGTCGGGGGCGGTGGGCGAGGGGCACACGACGATCGTCTGGCCGTCGAGGCTGGGGGCGGCGGGGCCGAAGAGGGGGTGGATGCCGAAGGTGGCCCGGCCGCCGGCATGCTCGGCGAGGATCTCGGCCGCCTCCACCTTCGAGGAGGAGATGTCGAACACCACCGACTCGGGGTGGAGGTGAGGCACGACGGCGGCGGCGGTGGCGGCCAGCTCGCCGTGCTCGACGGCGAGGCACACGGCGGCGGGGGCGTCGCCGAGCCCGGCGCCGTCGAGGTCGTCGAGGGTGGCGGTGGTCACCGGTCCGGCGAAGGGCACCTCGAGGCGGAGCACGGCGCGGCTGGCGTCGACCAGGGTCACCCGCTCCCACGGGTGGGAGGCGAAGAGGTGCCGGGCCAGCCACCGGCCCATCCCCGTGGCGGCCCCGACGACGACCAGGTTCCGCACCCTCGGGACTCTACGAGAGGCGACCCCGGGGTCCCCGGCCCGTTCGGCGCGGGATCCGCTGGTCCAGCGCACGGAGATCCTGCCCGGAACGTCGTAGCGTCGGGGACGGAGCGGTGGCAGAGCGGACGAATGCGACGGTCTTGAAAACCGTTGGCCTGCAAGGGCCCGAGGGTTCGAATCCCTCCCGCTCCGCTGGTCGGTAACGTTGCGCTCCTTCGGGAGAGGTGCGAGAGCGGCCGAATCGGCCTCACTGCTAATGAGGTGACCTGTCACAGGGTCCGAGGGTTCAAATCCCTCCCTCTCCGCTCACGTCCGTTGTGCGCGCCGACTCGGTCTGTGGCCGAGTCAGCGCGCAAAGGGGCCCGGCGGGATCCCTGATTTGTTGCGATCGGGTTGCGGACCGGTAACGTTCGGTCCGACAACTCGCAACGTGTGGCGTCCCTGCGCCCCCGCCCCGGTGCTCCCCGCACCAGCGCGGCGGGGTCGATGGCGGGTTCGCCACCCCGACGGCAGGAGTCCCCCAGATGCCCCCCACCCCCAGAC
>DATLFP010000183.1:0-2996 GCA_035540955.1 Acidimicrobiales bacterium | reverse complement strand
ATCGACGACGAGGACCCGGTGCTGCGGGCCTACCGCTCGGCGTTCCCGGAGGTGTTCACCGACGGGTCGGAGATCTCCGAGGAGCTGGCCGCCCACTTCCGCTATCCCGAGGACCTGTTCCGGATCCAGACGAACATGTGGGGCCGGTACCACATCACCGACCCCGACGACTTCTACAACCTGAACGACGCCTGGAACGTGGCCCAGGACCCGGGCACCGCCGGGGTCATCAGCACCACGCAGCCCGTGGACGACGACGGCGAGCCGACCGGCCCCGCCCGCGAGGCCCGCATCGACCCGTACTACCTGCTGATGCGGCTACCTGGGGAGGACCGGGAGGAGTTCCTGATGCTCCGGCCGTTCGTGCCGGTGTCGGCCGACGACTCCCGCAAGGAGCTGACCGCGTTCATGGTCGCCGGCAGCGACCCCGGCCGCTACGGCCAGCTGCGCACGTACGTGATGCCGCGCGGCAACCTGCCGGCCGGCCCCGGCATCGCCGGCGCCAGCATCGGGGCCAACGAGACCGTCGCCGAGCTGCAGACCCTGCTGGGCCAGCAGGGGAGCGCGGTGATCCTCGGCAACCTCGTGCTCATCCCCATCGAGCAGTCGCTGATGTACGTCCAGCCCATGTACGTCGAGTCGACCCAGACCCGGATCCCCGAGCTGCGGAAGGTGATCGTCTACTACAACGACCGCGTCACCGTGTCCGACACCCTCCAGCAGGCGCTCGAGGCGATCTTCGGCGAGTCACCGGAGACCGGCGAGTCGATCGCCGGTGAGACGCCCGACGACGGCGACGGCGAGGAGCCGGGCGTCGAGGACGTGCTCGACCTGCTCAACCAGGCCATCCGGGCGTTCGAGGAGGCCGATGCCGCGCTCGCGGCCGGCGACCTCGGCACCTACCAGCGCAAGAACGAGGAGGGTCACCGGCTCGTGGAGCGGGCGCAGGAGCAGGTGGCGCCGACCACGACCACGACCGTGCCCGAGGGCGACGCGCCGGCCGACGAGGACGACGCCACCGAGGCGAGCTGAGGTCTAGCCGGCGGCGCGTCGGGGGAGGCGGGCGTCGGTGACGTCGAGGAGGGCGTCGTTGACGCGGTCGATCTCGGCCTGGAGCTCGGCCCGAACCCGGGTGAGCTCAGCCGTGAGGCGGGCGATGTCGATGCGCACCTGCAGCAGGTCGTCGTGGGTCACGGCGGTGACCGCCAGCTCCTCGACGCGGTGGCCCAGGTCGTCGATGCGGTCGGGCGCCAGCGCGGCCGCCACCGCGTCCTCGGCATCTTCGACCCGACGCTCGACCTGCCGCACGCGCTGCTCGAGCGGGTCCGTCGCCTGCCGTCGCCGCACGCTCGAACCGTAACGACGGGGCCTCCTCGCCTGGGGGATGCTGGTGCGGTGGCGAGGCCCGAGGTGCTGCCGGCGGTCCGGGGCGTCGTGCTCGCCAACCTGCCGGCCGGGCTCGAGCCGGCGCGGCGCTACCAGGGGATGACGACCTGGGTGATCCCGGCGCCGCGGTCGCCCCGCACGCACGACGGTCGGCCGCTGCCCGTCCTCGCCCTCGGCGAGCGGAAGGCCTACGTGTCGCTGTCGATCATGGCCTTCTACTTCGTCCCCGGGTTCCGAGACCGGTTCGACGCCAGGTGGCGGGCGAGCGGCTGCCCACTCGATCGCGGCCAGGCCACTGTTCGGATGCGGGAGCTCGACGACGTCCCGCTCGAGGTGATCGCCGACACCGTCGCCGAGTGCACCGTCGACCGCGTCGTGGCGGCGTACGAGCAGGTCATGGCCGGCTCGCTGCGCCGGTTCCGCCCGGTCACGTGACCTCCACGCCGGTTGGCAACCCCGACCGCCGCTGCTAGCGTCGCTCCCACGCCGCGGGGTGGAGCAGTCTGGTAGCTCGTCGGGCTCATAACCCGAAGGTCGTGGGTTCAAATCCCACCCCCGCCACCAACGAAGAAGCCCAGTTCAGAGGCCCTTTCCGGTCAGTCGGGGAGGGCCTCTCTGGTTTCCGAAATCTGCTCGTGTCTAACGGAATGTCTAACGAGTTGCTGCGGCGCAGGCGCTGAGCGCCGTGACGGCCGTTGAGTAGTAGACGCCGTCGATCACGCAGCGTGGCTGGAGAGATCTGAGGGCAGCATGGGTCTGCGTCGTTGTTGCCGCACGACGAGGGCCCGCCCGATCAGACCGAGGTTCACGCGAGACCCGTGCTCGCAGGCCGGCCACGGTCCGTCGGCGCCCAGGTGCACGAGCTCGTCTTCACGGCGAGGCCTCGCTCGTTGAGGATCGCGAGGTACTTGCGAACGTTGCCGGGATCGCGTTTCACGACCTCGCTCAACTCGTCGACTCGGGCCTCGCCCCAGTCCTCGAGGAGAGAGCGGACTACCTCGATCATGTTGGGTTCCCCAGCGCGCGGGCCCAGCTTCTTGCCAGCGGAAGGCGCGGGACGGTAGCCCTGACGGAACGCATCAAGAACCTCGGTGCAGACGTACCAACGGGGGCCCCAGCGCTCGCCGTTGAGCCGCCCGTCGCGGACCATGAAGTTCACGGCTGCACGGGTGACGCCGAGCTCGGCTGCGACCTCGCGGAGGCTGAGCAGGCATCGGCCGTCGTGCTGATGGTCGGGCGGCGTCATAGCGCCTCACTTTCTCAACCTTGCGCGCACAAGTGGGGGATGTCCTTCGGCCCGGTTCGCAGACCATCCGCGCCTAGTGGTGTGTCCTTCAATTGGCGCGCGCTTGGTCGAGGGCGACTCGGCCGCGCTTGACCTTGGCGATGATCTCGTCCGCTGTCTTGGTCCAGATGAAGGGCTTCGGGTCGTTGTTGTGGTTGGTGATGTAGTCCTCGATCGCGTCGATGAGCTCGGGGACGCTGGTGAAGCTGCCGCGCTTGAGTCGTTTGGTGGTGAGGTCGCGGAACCAGCGCTCGACCATGTTGAGCCACGACGAGCTGGTCGGGACGAAGTGAAGATGGAAGCGCGGGTGCTTGGCCAGCCAGGC
>DATLFP010000182.1:0-19295 GCA_035540955.1 Acidimicrobiales bacterium | reverse complement strand
CGCGGCGGCGGCGTGGGACGACATCTACACGCTGCAGGCGTCGGTGACCTTCGGACTGCTCGTGCGCAACATGCACCGGTGGGGCGCGCACCTGATGGTGATCACCGTGTTCCTGCACATGGCGCGGGTCTTCTACCACGGCGCCTACAAGCCGCCGCGAGAGTTCAACTGGGTGATCGGCGTGATCCTCCTGACGCTGACCCTGCTGCTCTCCTTCACCGGCTACCTGCTGCCCTGGGACCAGCTGGCGCTCTGGGCGGTGACGGTCGGCACCAACATGATGGGCTACACGCCGGTCTTCGGGAACGAGGTGCGCTTCGTGCTCCTCGGTGGCGTGGAGATCGGCTCGGACACCTTGTTGCGGTGGTACACGCTGCACGTGCTGTTCGTGCCGTTCGTGACCGTCATCTTCATGGCGATCCACTTCTGGCGAGTCCGCAAGGACGGCGGCATCTCGGGGCCGCTCTGATGGGCGGAGCAGACCTCTTCACGCTGCGCAGCCGCCAGGCGGAGCAGCACGAGACGCTCGTGCGCCTGCGTGGACGCAGCGGAGCGAGCATGCGAGCGGAGCAATCGTTATGACTGAGATCCCCGAACATCTCCTCAAGCGGGCCGAAGAGGCCAAGGCGAAGGCGGCCGCCAAGAAGGCCGGCGGCGCCGCGCCCGACGCGCCCGCCGCCGCCGACGCCCCGGCGGCCGACGCCGGCGAGTCGAAGATCCCCGCCCACCTGCTGGAGCGCTCGAAGGCGGCCAAGGAGCGGGCGGCGGGCGGCGACGGCGGCGAGTCGGGCGGCGGGGTCGCCACACAGGCGCCGCCCGCGGCAGGCGGCGGGGCGGTGGCGGTGCCCGGCGGCCCGGCCGGCGTGGCGGGGCCGGCCGGTCACACCCAGCGGCTGCTCACGGTCGTCAAGTCCGGCTCCATCCAGGACGTCAAGGCCGCGCCCGTCGACAAGGTCCACACCTGGCCCCACCTGCTGGTGGTGGAGTTCGTCGCCTCGCTGCTGATCACCGCGTTCATCCTCGTGTTCTCGGTGTTCGTGAACGCGCCGCTCTTGAGCCTCGCCAACTTCAACCTGACGCCGAACCCGTCGAAGGCACCCTGGTACTTCCTCGGACTGCAAGAGCTGCTGGCGATGTTCCACCCGATGGTCGCCGGCGTGACCATCCCCGGCATGGGCATCTTCCTGCTCATGCTCGCCCCCTACATGGACCGCAATCCCTCGACCAAGCCGGAGGATCGCAAGTTCGCGATCAGCATCATGACGGTGCACCTCATGTTCTGGTCGGTGCTCGTGATCATCGGGTCGTTCTTCCGCGGCCCGGGCTTCAACTTCGTCTTCCCCTGGGAAGCCGGACTCTTCTTCGACCTCTAGGAGCGGACGATGGAATCGTCGACGATCCTTGCAATCGCCATCGCCGTGCTGGTCGCGCTCGCGGTGCTCGTGCTGGCCACGAACACCCGCCGTCGCGACGTGCACGCCGTGTCGCGCGAGACGAGGAAGAAGGACCGCAGCGACAGTCCGTTCCTCGGTGGAGAGGGTGAGGTGCCGACCGGTCGCGACGTCGAGCGGGCGGCCGTGCTGGAGCGGCGAGGGGGCAGCACCGCCCTCGTGACGGTCGACGCGGCCCCGCCGGCGCCGTGGACGCCACCGGATCCCGAGGTGGTGGGCGTCACCCGTCGCCAGTTCTTCAACCGCAGCATCGTCACGATGATGGGCCTGAGCCTCTCGGGCTTCGGGGCCGCCGTCCTCGCCTTCCTCTGGCCGCAGCTCGGCAGCGGGTTCGGGTCGAAGATCACCGCGGGGAACCTCGACGACATCATCAGCACCGTGCGCGACACCCGCCAGCCCTTCTACGTCGCGGTCGGCCGCTTCTACGTGGTGCCGTACCCGACCTCCGCCGTGCCGAAGGCCGAGGCCGCCGGCTACTCGCCGTCGCTGATCTCGGGCATGGAGCAGGGCGTGGTGGCGCTGTACCAGAAGTGCCCGCACCTCGGTTGCCGGGTCCCGTGGTGCGACACCTCCCAGTGGTTCGAGTGCGGCTGCCACGGCTCGCAGTACAACCGCGCCGGTGAGAAGAAGGCGGGGCCGGCGCCGCGCGGCATGGATCACTTCCCGGTCGAGGTGAACGGCGGCAGCGTCGTCGTCGACACCGGCATCCAGATCCAGGGTGCGCCCATCGGGACCAACACAACGGGTCAGGAGGCAGAGGGCCCCCACTGCGTGGGCGGTTCGTCGGAGCATTGATGTTCGCAGCGACCACCCAGCAGACGATCGCACTGGTCGTCCTCATCGCCGCCGCCATCGGGTGGGTGGTGTTCCTCGTGGCGAACAGCCGCAAGGCGAAGCCCGAGGTCGGCTCGGAGATCGAGCTCGCACCGAACCGCAAGCCCTACCTCGACGACGAGGAGCTCGAGGGACCCCACCTCGAGCGCGTGCTCCTGTGGGGCGTGCTCTCCCTGATGGTCATCGGCGTCGGCCTCCCGCTCTACTGGGTGACCGAGCCCAACCGGCAGCGGGGGGCGGTCGAGTACTTCGACGAGCGCCTGGCCGGGGTCACCTACCACCACGGCCAACCGGTCGGCGGCGGCGCGCTGTTCGCCGCCACCGACGAGGGCGGGTTCAACTGCGCCGGCTGCCACGGCGGCATGGCCGCCATCGGCGGAGAGGTGCCCTACACGCTCACCGACCCGGTCGACGGCAGTCTCCGGCAGGTGCAGTGGAAGGCGCCACGGCTCGACACGGCGACGCTCAAGTTCAGCGACGACCAGCTGCGCGACATCCTCGTGTACGGCCGGCCGTTCTCGCCGATGCCGGCGTGGGGCATCGAGGGCGGCGGACCCATGAACGACCAGCAGATCGACAACCTCGTCCGCTACCTGCACAAGCTCGCCCGCGACGCGGGGCTGACCGGCGCCGACGGCATCGCCAAAGCCCAGGCGATCAGCGCCGAGGAGGTCGACGCCGAGATCGAACGGCTCCGCAGCGCCGGCGGCGACCAGCCGGCGACGATGGGGGCGGCGCTGTTCAACCTGCACTGCGCCCGCTGTCACACCAAGGGTTGGTCGTACAACGAGCCCGAGGCGCCCGGCGGCGGTGGGTTCGGACCGTCGCTCTTCAACGTCGAGAGCCAGTTCACCAACCCCGATGACCACTACGACTTCGTGGCCAACGGCCGCCAACGGGGTGAGCGCTACGGCGAGAACGGGCAGGCCTCGGGCCGGATGCCCTACTTCATCAACATCCTCACCGAGGAGCAGATCCGAGCCATCGTCGACTACGAGCGCTCGCTGAGGCAGGGGTCATGATCGTGCTGTCGTCGGTGCTGTCCACGGTCCTGTCGACCGTGTTCGCCCTCGAGCTCAACTGGGACCCGCAGATCCGGGCCATCGTCGTGCTCGCGGTCGCGATGGTCGTGCTGCCGGGATCCATCTACCTGATCCTCGGCACGAACCTCGGCACCCGCCTCGGGTTCCTCGTCGCCATCGCCGGGTTCTTCGGCTGGATGGTGATCATGGGCACCATCTGGGCCGTCTACGGCATCGGCTACGTCGGCGACAGCCCGAGCTGGGAGCTCCGGGAGGTGGTCACGAGCCAGGCCGCCGAGGATCTCAGCGCCGCCCAGCTCGAGGAGGCCCACGACCTGTCGGCCTGGACCGAGCTGGCCGCCGACGATCCGGCCCGGGGCGAGGCGCAGGCGGCGGCCGGCGCCGGCATCGCCGGGAGCGACGCCGCGATCCCGATGTTCGGCAGCGAGTCCGAGTACGTCGTGCTCGACGCCTTCCGCAAGGGGGGCCGAGGCGACTCGTTCTTCGACAGCAACGTGCCGTGGTCACATCCGCCGCACTACGCCATCATCCAGGTGCAGCGGGCCGTCGTCGTCGAGGTGCCCTTCGGGGAGGCGCCGCCGCCGGCGGAGCCGGACACGACCCAACCGGTGGTGTCGGTCGTGCTCGAGCGCGATCTGGGCGACAAGCGCCTCCCACCGGTCCTCGTGACCCTGGGTTCGCTGATCATCTTCGGCGTGGCCTGCAACGCCCTGCACCGGCGCGACAAGGCCGTCATGGCCGCCCGCGCCGCTGCCGCATCCTGACGACCGCCCAGCTGGGAAGGAGGGGACCGTGGACGACTATCTCCCGCTGCTGGTGATGTTCGTCCTCGCCGTCGCGTTCGTGATCATCTCGATCACCGCGTCGAAGCTCCTCGCCCCCTCCCGCACCACGGAGGCCAAGGAGGCGCCCTACGAGTGCGGCATCGTGCCCAGCCGCGAGCCGCCCGAGCGCTTCCCGGTGACCTTCTACCTCGTGGCGATGATCTTCATCGTCTTCGACATCGAGATCATCTTCCTGTTCCCGTGGGCGACGGTCTTCCGTGACCTCGGGGCCTACGGGCTCGGTGTCATGGCCGCCTTCGTGGTGCCGTTCTTCCTGTCCTTCGTGTGGGAGATCAGCCAGGGCGGGCTCGACTGGGGGCCGATCAAGCGCGGCCGCCGCCTCGACGTGGCCATCTCGGCGGAGCGCACGGGCATGACGACCGTTCGCCGGGTGGGACTCGACGGGCGCGAGGAGGCCGCTGCCTGATGTCGCCGCCCACCGGCAAGGGCCTCGAGGGGCTGAACCACAACTTCCTCACCGGCACCGTCGAGGATGTCGTGAAGTGGGCCCGTCGCAACAGCGTGTGGCCCGCGACCTTCGGGCTGGCGTGCTGCGCCATCGAGATGATGGCCACCGGCGCCGCCCACTACGACCTGTCCCGCTTCGGCATGGAGGTGTTCCGGGCGTCGCCCCGTCAGGCCGATCTGATGATCGTCGCCGGTCGCGTGAGCCAGAAGATGGCGCCCGTGCTCCGCCAGGTCTACGACCAGATGATGGAGCCGAAGTGGGTCATCTCGATGGGCGTGTGCGCGTCGAGCGGCGGGATGTTCAACAACTACGCCATCGTCCAGGGCGTCGATCAGATCGTCCCCGTCGACGTCTACGCCCCCGGCTGCCCGCCCAACCCGCAGACGCTCATCCACGCCATCCTCACCCTCCACGAGCTCATCCGCACCGGCGAGATCACCAAGCGCCGGGCGGGGACCGGCGCCGGCGCCGGCTTCGAGCTCGGCCACAGCCACGCACCCGAGCCGTCACACGTCACGATCAGCGCCGGGTCCAGGTAGTGGGCGCCGAGATCCGCCACGTCGCACGCGAGGAATGGGCGGCGACGGTCCGCGCCCTGCGCGACGAGGGCTACCTGATGCTCACCGACCTCACGGCGGTCGACTACCTCAGCCACGGCAACCGCGTGCTCCCCGACGACGTCGTGCCCGAGCGCTTCGAGGTGGTCGCCGGCGTGCTCGACCTGAACGAGCGGCGCCGGCTGCGGCTGCGGGCGCAGGTCCCGGCCGCCGAGCCCCGGATCGAGTCGCTCTTCGCCGTCCATCCCGGCGCCGAGGCGCTCGAGCGTGAGGTGTTCGACATGTTCGGGATCACCTTCGACGGTCATCCCGACCTCACGCGCATCCTCATGCCCGAGGACTGGGAGGGCTACCCGCTCCGCAAGGACTACGCCATCGGGCGCATCCCGGTGCAGTTCAAGGCGGCGCCCCGATGACGGTGAACACCTCCGAGGGCGCGCAGGAGATGGCGCCGCGGTCGCTCGAGAGCGCCGTGCAGGTCCTCATCGAGTCGGGCGCCGTGCTGCGCCTCTCGGAGACGGAGGCGGCGGCGCTGGCCGGAGCCGGTCCCGAGGACCCGAGCGAGGACGAGACGATGATCATCAACATGGGGCCGCAGCACCCCAGCACCCACGGTGTGCTGCGCCTCATGCTCGAGCTGCAGGGCGAGTGCGTGCTGCGGACCAAGCCGATCGTCGGCTACCTGCACACGGGCATGGAGAAGACGGGCGAGGACCTCACCTATCTCCAGGGCCCGACGAACACGACGCGGATGGACTACGCCAGCCCGTTCTTCAACGAGCTGGTGTTCTCGCTCGCCGTCGAGGAGCTGCTCGAGGTGGAGCTGCCGCCGCGGGCCACGTGGATCCGGATGCTCATGTGCGAGCTGAACCGGATGGCGTCGCACTTCCTGTTCCTCGCCACCAACGGGATGGACCTCGGCGCGGTGTCGATGATGGTCTACGGGTGGCGCGAGCGCGACCTGTTCCTCACCTTCTTCGAAAAGGTGACCGGCCTCCGCATGAACCACAACTACATCCGCCCGGGCGGCGTCGCCGTCGATCTGCCCGACGGGTGGAAGGACGACGTGGCGTCGATCCTCGCGATCATCCCCGACCGGCTGACCGAGTACGACACCCTGATGACCGGCCAGCCCATCTGGCGGGAGCGGACCCAGGGCGTCGGCGTGATCACGCCGGAGGAGGCGATCGCGCTGGGCGCCACCGGGCCGATCCTGCGCTCGACCGGCGTGCCGTGGGACCTCCGCAAGACGATGCCGTATCTCGCGTACGACCAGGTCGAGTTCGATGTGGTCGTCGGCACCTACGGCGACGTGTTCGACCGGTACGCCATCCGGCTGAACGAGATCCGCGAGTCGGCCCGCATCGTCGAGCAGATCCTCGACCTCATGCCCAGCGGCGACTTCCGGGTGCAGGACAAGAAGGTCACTCCGCCGCCGCGCGCCCGAATCGACGAGTCGATGGAGGCGCTGATCCATCACTTCAAGATCTTCACCGAGGGGTTCCGGGTGCCGGCCGGCGAGACCTACGTGGCCCTCGAGTCGCCCCGCGGCGAGCTCGGCTGCTACCTCGTGTCCGATGGCTCGTCCAAGCCCTACCGCATGCACATCCGGGGACCGTCGTTCGTGAACCTGCAGACGATGCCGCACATGCTGCGGGGCGGGTTGGTGGCCGACGCCGTCGCCATCATCAGCTCGGTCGACCCGATCATGGGCGAGGTGGATCGCTGATGGGCCGGCTGTCCCCCCAGAACGTGGAGCTGGCGCGGCAGATCATCGGTCGCTACCCGCGGCCCCGGTCGGCTCTCATCCCCCTGCTGCACGTCGCCCAGGAGCAGGACGGCTGGGTCACCGACGAGGCGATGGACCACATCGCCGAGCTGCTGGGGCTTACCGCCGCCGAGGTGCTCGGCACGTGCTCGTTCTACGAGATGTTCCGGCGGGAGCCGGTCGGGAAGTACCTCGTGAACATCTGCAACGGGATCTCGTGCATGCTCCTCGGCAGCGAGGCGCTCATCGAGCACGCCGAGGAGACGCTCGGCGTCAAGGCCGGGGCCACCACCGACGACGGCCTGATCACGCTCCAGGCCGTCGAGTGCATCGCCGCTTGCGACGGCGCCCCGTGCCTCGCCGTGAACTACCGCTACGTGAACGACGTGTCCCACGTGGGGTTCGACGAGCTGGTGGCCGAGCTCCGGGCCGGCTCGCGCGAGTCGGAGTTCCCGCCGCACGGCACGACCACGCGCGTCCGGCAGCACGTCGAGCCCGCGGCCTGGTCCGGCAAGGGCGCCGACGGCCTGCCAAAGGTGTGGATCCTGTGATGGCGAAGGCCATGAGACCGCCGATCGTGATGGCCCGGTTCGGCGTCGACGACGGGCACACCCTCGAGGGGTACCTGCGCACCGGCGGCTACGAGGGCCTCCGCAAGGCCATCGACATGGGGCCCGAGGCGGTGCACGCGGAGGTCGAGGCGTCCGGCCTCACCGGCCGGTCGGGCGGCGCCGGGTTCCCGGCCGCCCGCAAGTGGAGCCTCCTGGCGCCGGGCAAGCCCAGCTACGTCGTCGTCAACGGCGACGAGAGCGAGCCCGGCTTCGCCAAGGATCGCCCGCTGATGGAGCGCGACCCGCACCAGCTCATCGAGGGTTCGCTCATCTGCGCCTTCGCCACCGGCTCCGCCCAGGTCTTCCTGTACGTGCGGGGCGAGATGGCGCTGGCCCAGGAGCGGCTGGCCCAGGCGCTCACCGACGCGTATGCCGCCGGCTACGCCGGCACGAACATCATGGGCACCGGCGTCGACATCGACGTCGTGCTCCACTGGGGCGCGGGCGCGTACATCGTCGGCGAGGAGACCGCGCTGATCGAGTCGCTGGAAGGCCACCGCGGCATGCCCCGCCTGAAGCCGCCGTTCTTCCCGGCCGTCAAGGGCGTCTACATGCAGCCGACGATCGTGAACAACGTGGAGACGTTGTCGAACCTGCCGTGGATCGTGCTCAACGGCGGCGCCGAGTTCGCCGCCATGGGCGTGAACCGGTCGTTGGGCATGCGCATGTTCACGCTGTCCGGCCACGTGAACCGTCCGGGCAACTTCGAGGTCGAGCTGGCGTCGATGACCTTCCGCGACCTGTTCACCGCACCCGAGTACGGCGCCGGGATCCGCGACGGGAACCAGCTCAAGGCGTTCCTCGTCGGCGCGTCCTTCCCGTGGCTCTTCGAGGAGCACCTCGACATCAAGCTCGACATCGACGAGGTGCAGCAGGCCGGGTCGATGCTCGGCTCGGGCATCGTCGTGATGGACGACACCACCTGCGCGGTGCGCGCCGCGTGGAACCTCGTGCGGTTCTTCGCCCACGAGTCGTGCGGCAAGTGCACGCCGTGCCGCGAGGGCCTGTCCTGGCTCGAGAAGATCATGCACCGCATCGAGACCGGGACCGGGCGCGAGGACGACCTCGACCTGTTGCTGGATGTCGGCGACAACATCACGCCCGGTCTCGCCTGGCCGCCCAAGCAGACGACGATCTGCCCGCTCGGGCCCTCGGGCGTCGCCCCCATCATCTCGTCGGTCCAGCGGTTCCGCGACGAGTACCTCCTCCACGTCAAGGAAGGAGGGTGCCCTCGTGGCCGACACTGAGCAGGACGAGGCAGCGCCGACCGCCGTGAGCGTGACGATCAACGGTCAGGTCGTCGAGGCCCGGCCCGACGAGCTGCTGATCGCCGCCGCCGAGCGGCACGGGACCTACATCCCCCGGTTCTGCTACCACCCGAGGATGCGGCCGGTGGGCATGTGCCGCATGTGCATCGTCGAGGTCGACACCGGGCGGGGCCCGTCCCTCCAGCCGGCGTGCATGCTCCCGGTCGCCGAGGGGATGGTCGTCGACACCGAGTCCGACGTGACCAAGAAGGCCCAGGACGGCGTCCTCGAGTTCCTGCTGATCAACCACCCGCTCGATTGCCCGGTGTGCGACAAGGGTGGCGAGTGCCCGCTGCAGGACCAGACGCTGGCGTTCGGACCAGGGGAGTCGCGCTTCATCGAGGAGAAGCGTCACTTCGAGAAGCCGATCCCGCTGAGCCCGCTCGTGTACATGGACCGCGAACGGTGCATCCTCTGCGACCGGTGCACGCGGTTCTCCAGAGAGGTCGCCGGCGACCCGCTGATCTCGTTCATCGACCGGGGGAACGAGACCCAGGTCAACACCTTTCCCGACGACCCGTTCGCGTCGTACTTCAGCGGCAACACCGTGCAGATCTGCCCGGTCGGCGCCCTCACCGCGGTGCCCTACCGGTTCAAGGCTCGGCCGTGGGACCTCGACCAGGTCGAGTCCACGTGCACGACGTGCGCGGTCGGCTGTCGCGTGGCGGTGCAGTCGTCGTCCAACCGGCTGGTCCGGTCGCTCGGGGTCGACGTCGACCCCGTCAACCACGGCTGGCTGTGCGACAAGGGCCGGTTCGACTTCGAGGCCAACACCGGCGAGGACCGCCTGGTGGCACCGCTGATCGACGGCGCGGAGGCGAGTTGGGACGCGGCGCTGACCACCGCCGCCGACGCGCTCCAGAACGCCACGGTGGCCGTGCTCGGTGGCGCTCGCCTCACCAACGAGGATGCGTACGCCTGGTCGAAGCTGGCCCGCACGGTGATCGGCACCGACGACGTCGACTGCCAGCTCGGTGACGGGCTGCCGGCCGAGTGCGTGCTGGGCCTCCCCCGTGCGACCATCGACGAGGCGTGCGCCGCCGACGTCGTCGTGCTCCTCACCGGCGACATCAAGGAGGAGCTGCCCGTCCTCTACCTCCGCCTCCGCGAGGCGGTGGTCGACCGGGGTCTGCACATCGTGGAGCTGAGCGCCGCCGACACGGGGATGACCCGGTATGCCACCACCACCGTGCGGTACCGCCCGGGGGAGGCGGCCGCGGCGGTGCCCGAGGTCGCCGGTCTGCTCACCGGTTCCGTCGTGTGCGTGCTCGGTCGGCCGTCGCTGGCCGAGCCGGCCGAGAGCATCACGGCGGCGGCCGCTGCCCTGCTCGAGGTCGCGCCCGATGCCCGGTTCCTGTCGGGGCTCCGGCGCGGCAACGTGCACGGCGCCCTCGACATGGGACTGGCCCCCGGCCTGCTGCCCGGACGGGTGTCGCTGGAGGCCGGCCGCGTCTGGTTCGCCGCATGGGGCGAGCTGCCCGAGACGACCGGGCGCGACGCCCGCGGGATCCTCGAGGCGGCCGCCGCCGGCGAGCTGCAGACGCTCGTGCTGCTGGGTGCCGACCCGCTCGCCGACTTCCCCGACCGCGAGCTGGCCCGGCGGGCCCTCGACGGCGCCGGCACCGTCGTGGCCGTCGACACCCACCGCACCGCATCGGTGGCACGGGCGGGCGTGGTGCTGCCGGCCGCGGCCTACGCGGAGAAGGCCGGCACCACCACCAACCTCGAGGGCCGGATCAGCCGGCTCAACCAGAAGGTCACGGCGCCCGGCACGGCCCGGCCCGACTGGATGATCGCCGTCGAGCTGGCGTACCGGATGGGCGGCGACCTCGGCCTCGAGTCGCTCGAGGAGATCTGGGCCGAGATCGAGCGGCTGGCCCCGAGCCACGCGGGCATCACCCGCGCCCGCCTGCACTCGCGCGAGGGGCTCGACGGGATCGTCGTCGGCCGCGAGCCGACGGCGCCCTCGCACCCCGCCACCATGGCGCAGACCGAGGCCCCCGAGATCGTGGCAGCGGCGGAGCAGGGCGAGACCGAGTTCACCACGGTGGTGGAGGACACGAGCGAGTCCGCCGAAGGTGAGGCGACGGCGCCCGCCTCGGTGGCCGAGGCCGCCGAGGAGGTGCCGATGGACGAGGCCCGCCCGGAGCCGCACGCCGAGGCCGCCGCCACCGAGGCCGTGGTCGGCACCGAGCCCGAAGCCGACCTCGACGCGTCTGCCGGCGGCACGGCCACGGCGCCCGAGCCGCTGCGGTGGACGGCGGGGAGCGCGCTCCCGGCTCCCACGGCGGCTGACAGCTACTCGTTGCGACTGGTCGTGACCCGATCGCTCTACGACGCCGGCACCCTGGTGCAACGCTCGCCGTCGCTGGCCCCGCTGGCGTCGCCCCGCCCGCTCCAGGTGAACCCGACCGATCTCGATCGCCTCGGCGTCGCCTCCGGTGACGAAGTCCGGGTGATCGGCAGCCGCGCCACCCTCACCATGCCGGCGGTCGCCGACCCCGGCGTGCCGCGCGGCGTGGCTCGCCTCGTCTGGAACCAGCCCGATGACCCGGCGGCCGACCTGCTCGACGTGTCGGCGCCCGTCACCGACGTCCGGGTGGAGACGGTCTGATGAGGGCGCTGTTCGCGGCCGACCCGCTCTTCAGCGGGGGCTTCGACCTCGGCGTCGTCCTCTTCGTGATCGTGAAGGCGCTGATCGGCTTCACGTTCGTGATCGTGGGCGTCATCCTCATGATCTGGTTCGAGCGCAAGGTCATCTCCGACATGCAGAACCGGATCGGGCCCAACCGCGCCGGGCCGTGGGGTCTGCTGCAGACGCTGGCCGACGGCATCAAGCTGATCTTCAAGGAGGACCTCAGCCCGGACCGCGCCGACAAGCTCGTCTACAAGCTGGCGCCCTACCTGTCGGTGGCCCCCGCCTTCCTCACCTTCTGCATCGTCCCCATCGGCGGGGTGTTCACCGGTGGCGGCGACGGCACGGTGACGCTGTTCGGCAAGACCACCTACCTGCAGGTGGCCGATCCCCCGATCGGCGTGCTGTTCCTGCTCGCCATGTCCTCGGTCGCCGTCTACGGCGTGATGCTCGCCGGCTGGTCGTCGGGCTCGAAGTACCCGCTGCTCGGAGCGGTGCGGGCGTCGGCGCAGATGGTCAGCTACGAGGCGGCCCTCGGCCTCTCGGTGGTGACCGTGATCCTCCTCAGCGGGTCGCTCTCGACGCATGACATCGTGGCCCAGCAGGCGAGTGGCATCCTCGACTGGAACTTCGTCGCCACCGCGTTCATCCCGTTCGCCATCTTCTGCGTGGCCGCCACCGCCGAGCTCAACCGGCCGCCGTTCGACCTCGTGGAGGCCGAGCAGGAGCTCGTGGGCGGCTTCCACACCGAGTACTCCTCGATCCGGTTCGGGATGTTCTACCTGGCCGAGTTCATGAACACGATCACCATGTCGGCCATCATCGTCACGCTGTTCCTCGGTGGCCCGGCCGGACCCATCGGACCCGGCCCCGAGCAGCTCTGGCCGTTCTTCTGGTTCACCGTGAAGCTCCTGGCCTTCCTCTTCGCCTTCGTGTGGGTGCGGGCCACGCTGCCCCGGTTCCGGTACGACCAGCTCATGGACCTCGGCTGGAAGCGACTGATCCCGCTGTCGCTCGGCTGGCTCCTGCTCGTGGCCTCGCTGCGGGTGGCCGACGACCAGGGCTGGGATCGGTTCCTCGTGGTCGGCATCGCCTTCGCCCTCGGGCTGGCGGCCGCCTTCCTGATGATGGGCGCCATCCGCGTCGCCGACATCAACCGCGAGAGGGTTGACGCCTGATGGGCTTGCTGGACTACTTCAAGGGGTTTGCCGTCCCGTTCAAGGTGATGTTCGAGCGGCGGGTGACCACCGAGTACCCGAAGGTGAAGCGGGCCAAGGCCGTGCGTCACCACGGTCGTCACGTCCTCAGCCGCTACGAGGACGGCATGGAGAAGTGCATCGGCTGCGAGCTCTGCGCCGGGGTCTGTCCCGCCCGTTGCATCTACGTCCGGGGCGCCGACAACGATCCCGACGACCCGATGTCACCGGGCGAGCGGTACGGGTTCGTCTACGAGATCAACTACCTCCGCTGCATCCACTGCGACCTGTGCGTGGAGGCGTGCCCGACCGAAGCGATCACCGAGTCGAAGCTCTTCGAGTTCTCCTTCACGAACCGCCAGGATGCGATCTACACGAAGACCGAGCTCGTGGTGGGCGACGACGGTCGCCCGCAGCAGCTGCCGTGGGAGGACTGGCGGGACGGCGACGACGTGCACACCTCGGCGTGGATGCGGGCCACCTCGGCGTCGGGCAGCGCTGCCTACACGGGACGGGTCTCGTGGTCGGGAGAGCTCGGCTACGGCGTGCGGAGCGCGGAGCCCGTCCAGCGCGACGCCGACGACGACGAGCCGGCGGTCGACGACATCAGCATCGAGCCCCACGACGCCGGCCTGGGCGGCACCGACCACGATCACGACCACAGCGGGGGCTCCCACTGATGGAGCACGTCGTCTTCGCCGCGTCGGCGATCATCGTCCTCACCGGTGCGCTCGGCGTCATCCTCGCCAAGAACCCCGTGCACTCGGCGCTCATGCTCGTCATGACGCTGTTCGGCATCGCCGTGCTCTTCGTGCAGCAGGAGGCCCACTTCCTGGCCGCCGTGCAGGTCATCGTCTACGCCGGCGCCATCGTCGTGCTCTTCCTGTTCGTGATCATGCTCCTCGGGGTCGACAAGGTCGAGTCGTGGGAGACGGGTCCCCTCTCCGGCCAGCGCTACGTGACCGGGGCCATCGCCGTCATCGCCATCGCCATGGCCGGCCTGCTCACGGCGCGCGCCGTCGACGTGAGCCGGGGCGCCCAGTCGGGGATCGCCCCGCTCGACGGACCCGACGCCAACATCGTCGCCGTCGGCAAGGCGCTGTTCACCGACTACGTGTTCGCCTTCGAGCTCACGGGTGTGCTGCTGGTCGTGGCCGTGATCGGCGCTGTCGTGCTCGCCCGGCGCCCGAAGCGCGTCGAGGTCGACACCGAGGTCGAGGGCTGATGGTCGACGACAACCTCTACCTGCTGCTCAGTGCCGTCCTGTTCACGATCGGCGCGGCGGGGCTGCTCATCCGGCGCAACCCCTTGGTGATGTTCATGTGTGTCGAGCTGATGCTCAACGCCGTGAACCTCACGTTCGTGACCTTCTCGCGGTCGCTCAACGACATCGGCGGGCAGGTCATCGTGTTCTTCGTGCTCGTGGTCGCCGCCGCCGAAGTGGTCGTCGGCCTCGGGATCATCGTCGCCATCATGCGACGCCGCCCCGGCGCCACCGCCGACGACGTGAGCCTGCTGCGGGGATAGGGCATGGACCTGGTGAGCTTCGTGTGGGTCGTTCCCGCCCTTCCCCTGCTGGGCGTGCTCGTGCTGCTGCTCGGCGGCCGCCGAGTGGGTGAGCCATGGGCGGGTGTGGTGGCCACGCTCATGATGTTCGGCGCGTTCGGCGCCGCGCTCGCCACCTACGTCGGGCTGATGGGTGAGGACGAGCGCCACCGGGAGGTCGTCTTCCACCTCTTCACCTGGGTGCCGGTCGGCAGCCTCCACGTCGATGCCGCGCTCCTCGCCGACCCGCTGTCGGTGACGATGATCCTGTTCGTCACCGGCGTCGGCGCCCTGATCCACCTGTACTCGATCGGCTACATGCACGGCGACCCGGGGTTCCACCGGTTCTTCCTGTACCTGAACCTGTTCGCGTTCTCGATGCTGGTGCTGGTGCTCGGCGACAACCTGCTCCTCACCTTCCTCGGCTGGGAGGGCGTGGGCGCCTGCTCCTACTGGCTGATCTCGTTCTGGTTCACGGAGGAGGCCAACGCCGTCGCCGGCAAGAAGGCGTTCGTGACCAACCGCATCGGCGACTGGGGCTTCATGGTCGCCATGTTCTTCACCTTCGGCGCCCTCGGGACGCTGTCGTACTCGGGGGCCGACGGGATCCTCAGCAACGCCGGCGGCCTCGCCACCACCACGGCCACCGCGATCGCGGTGCTGCTCTTCGTGGGGGCCATCGGCAAGTCGGCCCAGCTGCCCCTCTACGTCTGGCTCCCCGACGCGATGGCCGGCCCCACTCCGGTCTCCGCGCTCATCCACGCGGCGACGATGGTGACCTCCGGCGTCTACCTCATGACGAGGGTCAACCCGATCATCGCCCAGGCTTCCGACTGGGTGCCCGACCTCATCGCCTGGACCGGCGCCGCCACCGCCCTCTTCGCCGCCACGATCGCCATCAGCCAGCGCGACATCAAGAAGGTGCTCGCCTACTCGACGGTGAGCCAGCTCGGGTACATGTTCCTCGCCGTCGGCTCGGGGGCGTACATCGCGGCCATCTTCCACATGGTCACCCACGCCTTCTTCAAGGCCCTGCTCTTCCTCGGCGCCGGATCGGTCATCCACGGCATGCACCACGAGCAGGACATGCGCTACATGGGGGCGCTGCGCAAGGTGATGCCCATCACCTTCGGCACGTTCATCGTGGGCTGGCTGGCGATCGCGGGCGTGCCTCCCTTCGCCGGGTTCTGGTCGAAGGACGAGATCCTCCTCTACGCCTGGAACAACAGCCCGGCGCTGTGGGCCGTCGGGATCGTGACCGCCCTGCTCACCGCGTTCTACATGAGCCGCCAGGTCTTCATGGTCTTCTACGGCGAGGCCCGCTGGGGCGCCGAGCGCCGGCTCGACACGGCGCGGGACGAGGACGCGCAGGTCGCCGAGGACACCGTGACCGAGACCTCCCGCGTCGACGCCGCCCAGCTGGCCGACGAGCACCATGGGCGCCAGCCCCACGAGTCGCCGTGGACGATGCTGGTGCCCCTCGTGGTGCTCGCCGGCGCGGCCGTCGTGGGCGGAGGGATGCAGCTGCCGTTCACCGACGGCACCAAGCTCCTCGAGCACTGGCTGCATCCCGTGGTCGAGGCCGGCGAGGCGCACCTCGACGTCACCACCGGGATCAAGGTCGCCCTCGCCGCGCTCGCCACCGTGGCGGCACTCGCCGGCATCGTGCTCGGCGCGCTCGTCTACGTCCGCGGCCGCATCAAGCCGGTCGAGCCCGAGATCCTGCTGCGGGCGTGGCGAGTCGACGAGGCCATCGCCGCCGCCGTGGACGGGCCCGGCCGCGCCGCCGCAACCTTCGCGGCCGACGTGGTCGACGCCAAGGGCATCGACGGCGCCGTGAACGGCGTCGGGGTGCTCGTGCGGGAAGCGGGCACCCGGCTGCGGGCGGTGCAGACGGGCTACGTGCGGTCGTACGCCCTCGCCATCGCCGCCGGCGCGGTGCTCCTGCTCGGCTGGTTCATCGTCAGGAGCGGGTTGTGACCGAGCACGTCGTCGCCGGTCCCGACTTCCCACTGCTCACCGCCATGGTGGTGCTGCCGGCGCTCGGCGCCCTGCTCGTCGCCGTCGTCCCGCGGAACCGCCTCCAGTCGGCCCGGCTCGTGGGTGTGATCATGTCCGCCGCCGTCGGCGCGCTGAGCGTCTGGACGATGGTGGCGTTCGATCGCCACGACGACGGCATGCAGTTCGTGTCGCGCCACAGCTGGATCAGCGACCTCGGCATCAGCTGGCACCTCGGGATCGACGGCATCTCGCTCTTCCTCGTCGTGCTCACCGGCCTGTTGTTCCCGCTCGCGCTGCTGGGCGTGAAGCCCAAGCACGACGAGAAGAGCTATACGGCGTGGCTGCTCCTCCTCGAAGCCGGGTGCATGGGCGTGTTCCTGTCGCTCGACCTCTTCCTGTTCTTCGTTGCCTTCGAGATCGTCCTCGTGCCGATGTACTTCCTCATCGGCGGGTGGGGCTACGGCGACCGGGTCTACGCCGCGCTCAAGTTCTTCCTCTTCACGATGCTGGGCTCGGCGTTCATGCTCGTCTCGATCCTCGCTCTCGTGTGGCTGCACCGGTCGGCCGGCGGCGACCTCACCTTCGACCTGACCACGATCGCCGAATCGCAGACGGTCGCCACCGACACCGCCCGCTGGCTCTTCGCCGGGTTCGCGGTCGCGTTCGCCGTCAAGGTGCCGATCTTCCCGCTGCACACCTGGCTGCCCGATGCCCACACCCAGGCGCCCACGGCGGGCTCGGTGATCCTCGCCGGCGTCATGCTGAAGCTCGGCACCTACGGCTTCCTCCGCTTCGGGATGTACCTGTTCCCCGAGGCGGCCACGTGGTTCGCGCCGACGCTGGTGACCCTCGGCGTGATCGGCGTCCTCTACGGCGCCGTGGTGGCCGCGATGCAGAAGAACATCAAGCGGCTGGTCGCGTACTCATCGGTGGCCCATCTCGGGTTCATCGTGCTGGGCACCTTCGCGTTCACCCCCGAGGCGATGTCCGGCGGCGTGCTCCAGATGGTGAACCACGGCATCTCCACCGGTGCCCTGTTCTTCCTCCTCGGGATGATCTACGAGCGTCGCCACACCTACGAGATCGCCGAGCTGAACGGGCTCCAGAAGCCGGCGCCCATCTTCGCCGCCGTGTTCACCGTGGTGATGATGAGCTCGATCGGCCTTCCTGGTCTCAACGGCTTCGTCGGGGAGTACCTCATCCTCATCGGCTCCTTCGCCACCCGGCAGTGGTGGGCGGTGGTGGCCGCCGCCGGGGTGATCGTGGCCGCCGTCTACCTCTTGTGGGCCTACCAGCGGGTGTTCCACGGCACGCCCGACGAGGCGAACGCATCGACCCCGGAGATGAGCTGGCGCGAGGGGCTCGTGATGGCGCCCCTGCTGGCCGCCATCGTCTTCCTCGGCGTCTACCCGAAGCCGGTCCTCGAGCGGATCGAGCCGGCCGTCGACCGGCTCATCGCCCACGTCGAGGCCCACTCCGACTTCCACCTCCCCGAGCCGGCAGCCACCGGCGGCGCTGCGGTGCCCGACAGCGAGGGCCACGAGTGATCGCGCAGCAGATCGCCCCGCTCGCGGTGCCCGAGATCGCGTGGTCGGCGATCGCCTCCCTGCTGGTGCTCGTGGGCGGCTCGCTCGTCCTGCTCACGATCGCCGCCCTCGTGCCGGGCCGCTGGCCGCGCGGCCTGTCCACCGTCATCACGCTGGTCACCAGCATCGGGGCGGCGGTCAGCGGGCTCGCCCTCCACGGCCGGGTCACCGACGTCGACCGCGGGCCGTTCACCGCCATCGCCGGCGCCGTCACCGTCGACGCGTTCACGATCTTCTTCACCGTCCTCATCTGCGTGGGCGTGGCGCTGGTGACGCTGCTGGCCGACGACTACCTGCGACGGGAGGGGCTCGACGGCCCCGAGCTGCACGCGCTCCTGCTCCTGTCGGCCAGCGGCGGGATCGTCATGGCGATGGCCAACGACCTGATCGTGCTCTTCCTCGGCCTCGAGACGCTGTCGATCGCGCTGTACATCCTGGCCGGCTTCCACCTGCGACGGGCCGAGTCGCAGGAGTCGGCCATGAAGTACTTCGTGCTCGGGGCGTTCAGCTCGGCCTTCCTGCTCTACGGCATCGCTCTCGTCTACGGGGCCACCGGCTCGACCAACCTCGCGGCCATCAACGGGTTCCTGTCCACGAACGTGCTCGCCTCCAACGGGCTCCTCCTCGCCGGGTTCGCCCTGCTCCTGGTCGGCCTCGGGTTCAAGGTGGCGGCGGTGCCTTTCCATGCCTGGACCCCCGACGTGTACCAGGGGGCGCCCACTCCGGTGACGGCGTTCATGGCCTCGGCGTCGAAGGCGGCGGCCTTCGCCGCCCTGATCCGGGTCTTCACCGTCACCTTCGACCTGTACCGGCTCGACTGGACGCCGATCATCTGGATCCTCGCGGTGCTCAGCCTCGTGGTCGGGGCGATGCTCGCCATCGTCCAGACCGACGTGAAGCGGATGCTCGCCTACAGCTCGATCAGCCATGCCGGGTTCATCCTCATCGGCATCGAGGCGGCCTCCGACCGGGGAACCCAGGCGGCGCTCTTCTACCTCCTCGCCTACACGTTCATGGTGGTGGGCAGCTTCGGGGTGGCCACGGTGGTCGGACGGACCGGCGACGCCCGGCACGACCTCGAGGAGTACCGGGGCCTCGCCGGCCCGCGACCGGTCCTCGCCCTCGCCTTCACGGTGTTCCTGCTGGCGCAGGCCGGCGTGCCCCTCACCAGCGGGTTCCTGGCCAAGCTGTACGTGATCAGCGCCGCCGCCGAGTCGAACAGCTACGCGCTGGCCATCATCGCCATGGTCGCCTCGGTCGTCAGCGCCTTCCTCTACCTCCGGATCATCGTGGCGATGTACATGGACCCGCCCGAGGAGGCGGCGGCGTCCCGGGGCCCGCTGCCGATCCCCCTCGGCGCCGGCGTGGCCCTCGTGATCTGCGTGGCGTTCACCGTCGGCGCCGGCATCGTCCCCGACCCCATCCTCGACTGGGTCCGCGACGCCGTCCCCACCCTCCTCGCCACCGC
>DATLFP010000181.1:0-2140 GCA_035540955.1 Acidimicrobiales bacterium | reverse complement strand
CCCCGGTGGCCGCCCCACCGGCCCCGCGGGGCCCGGTGGCCCCAGCACCCGCTCGGGTGGTCCCGGCGGCCGTCCCGGCGGCGGCTTCGGTCGCCCCAGCCCCGGCGGCGGACCCGGCGGTCCCGGCGGCGGCTACCGCCAGGGTCCCGGCGGACCCGGTGGCGGTCCCGGTGGTGGCCCCGGCGGCCGTCCCGGCGGTCCCGGCGGGCGCCCGCCGTTCGGCCAGCAGCGCCGGCCGCGCCGCGGCGGCGGTCGCCGTCGTCGCAACCGTGAAGAGCTCATGCCGCAGGGCATGCCGAACTACACGCCCAACACCGCGCCCGTCCCCGAGGGCGAGGTCATCATCGAGCGCGGCTCCACGGCCAAGGACGTCGGGCCCAAGCTGAACCGGTCGGCGGCCGACGTCGTGCGCTTCCTCATGCAGCAGGGCGAGATGGTCACCGCCACCCAGACGCTCAGCGACGACATGATCGAGCTGTTCGCCGCCGAGATCGGCGCCACCATCCGCATGGTCGACCCCGGCGAGGAGGCCGAGGTCGGCCTGCAGCAGCTGCTCGACGTGATGGACCAGGAGGACGAGGACCCGACGGTGCTGCGTCCCCGGTCGCCGGTCATCACCGTCATGGGGCACGTCGACCACGGCAAGACGCTGCTGCTCGACAAGATCCGCGAGGCGAACGTCGTGGCCGGCGAGGCCGGCGGCATCACGCAGCACATCGGCGCCTACCAGGTCGAGAAGGACGGCAAGACGATCACCTTCATCGACACGCCGGGCCACGAGGCGTTCACCGCCATGCGGGCCCGCGGCGCGGATGTCACCGACATCGTCATCCTCATCGTCGCCGCCGACGACGGCGTGATGCCGACCACCCTCGAGGCCCTCGCCCACGCGCGGGCCGCCGACGTGCCCATCGTCGTCGCCATCAACAAGATCGACCGCGAGAACGCGGATGTGAACCGGGTCAAGCAGCAGCTCACCGAGCACGAGCTCGTGCCCGAGGAGTGGGGCGGCGACACGCCGGTCGTGGAGATCTCGGCGCTGCAGAGCCTCGGCATCGACGACCTGCTCGAGACGCTCAACCTCGTGGCCGAGGTCGAGCTGTCCGAGGTGCTGCAGGCCAACCCCGACGGCCGGGCCTACGGCGTCGTGCTCGAGGCCGAGCTCGACGTGGGCCGGGGGCCGGTCGCCACGGTGCTCGTGCAGCGGGGCAACCTCAAGGTCGGCGACCCGATGGTCGCCGGTCCCGCCTACGGCCGGGTGCGGGCGCTCATCAACGACAAGGGCGAGAACATCAAGGAGGCGGGCCCGAGCCAGCCCGTGCAGGTGCTCGGGCTGTCCGAGGTGGCCGAGGCCGGCGACGACTTCGTCGTGGCGCCCGACGAGAAGATCGCCCGCCGCGTCGGCGAGACCCGCGGCCAGTACGCCCGCATCCGCAACATCGCCGCCGACGCGTCGGCCATCAAGGCCGGGGTGAAGCTCGAGGACATCTTCGAGCAGATCCAGAAGGGCGAGGCGGCCACGCTGAACCTGATCGTGAAGGCCGACGTGACCGGCTCGCTCGAGGCGCTCAGCGAGTCGCTGCGCCGGCTCGAGCGCGACGAGGTGAAGGTGCAGTTCGTGCACCGCGCCGTGGGCGGGATCACCCCCAACGACGTGCAGCTGGCGGCCACCACCGGCGCCACGATCATCGGCTTCAACGTGCGACCCGACCGCAAGGCGCGCGAGGTCGCCGAGACCGAGGGCGTCGAGGTCCGGACCTACGAGATCATCTACCAGGTCATCGAGGACATCGAGAAGGCCATGCTCGGCCTCCTGGCGCCGGAGTTCGAAGAGGTCGTCACCGGCGAGGCCGAGGTGCGCGAGGTCTTCCGGGTGCCCCGCGCCGGCAACGTGGCCGGCTGCTACGTCCTCAACGGCGTCATCACCCGCAACTCGAAGGTGCGGTTCCTGCGCGAGGGCACCGTCATCTGGAAGGGCGCCATCTCGTCGCTCTACCGGTTCAAGGACGCGGTGCGGGAGGTGGCCGCCGGCTTCGAGTGCGGCATCGGCCTCACCGACTTCCAGGACCTCAAGCCCGGCGACATCATCGAGACCTACGAGGACCGCGAGATCCCTCGCACCTGATCTTCCCCCGACGCA
>DATLFP010000180.1:0-9492 GCA_035540955.1 Acidimicrobiales bacterium | reverse complement strand
CGCACCCACTCCCACGGGCTCGGGACGTACTCACCTTCCAGCGGTGCCATGTCGGTCACCATAGGCCGGTGCCGGAGGTCCGCTTCGATGTCGTGCCCGGGTTGCTCCCGGTCCTCGTCGACGAGCTGGTCGAGCGTGGCCTCCCGGTGACCGCGTCGGGCGACGCGTGGGCGACGGCCGCGGTCGGCGACCTGCGGGCCGCCCTCGAGGTCCGCACCGCCTACGCCGCGTACGCCGCGGTCACCTTCGCCGCGCCCCGGCCCAAGGCGCTGCTCGGTGACGCCAACCTGCGCCAGATCCACGCCGCCGTCGCCGACGTGCTGGCGCTGCACCGTCCGGGGTCCTTCGCCGGTCTCCGGTTGAGCGCCGCCGGCGCGGGCACGCCGGTCATGCGGCGGCTGGCGGCGAGCATGGCGGACGCCGCCGGGCTGCCGGTCGACGACGACGACGGCGACCTGCTCGTGCGGGTGGTCCCCTCGTGGCAGGTCCTGATCCGGCTCACGCCGCGACCGCTCTCCGACCGCCCGTGGCACGTCCCCGGCTTCGAAGGGGCGCTCGACGCCAGCGTGGCGGCGGCGATGGTGCGGCTCAGCCGGCCGCGGCCCGACGACGTCTTCCTCGACCCGACCTGCGGGTCGGGCACGATCGCCGTGGAGCGCGCCCGTCACGGTCCGGCGGCCGCCGTCCTGGCCGGCGACATCGACGCCGACGCTCTCGCCGCCGCCCGGCGCAACGGCGCCGGCACGCTCCTCCTCGCCGACGCCGCTTCCGTCCCGCTGCGGGCGGGATCCGTCACCGCGCTCGCCGCCAACCCCCCGTGGGGGCACCGGTTCGAGGCGGACGACGCGTTCGGCGGCGCGCTGCTGGCCGAGGCCGGGCGGGTGGCCGTCCCCGGCGCGCGCTTCGCCGTGCTCACCCACGACGTGCGGCGATTCGAGCAAGCGGTCCGCGATCAGTCCCGCTGGCACGTCGAGCAGCAGCTGCGCCTCGACCTGCGCGGCCACCATCCCCGGCTCTACGTGCTGGTCTGATTCGGGCCGGCGACGAGCCGGGTACCGTCGCCGCCATGCGGGTCTGGCCCGGAGAGCCGTATCCACTCGGCGCGACCTACGACGGCACGGGAACGAACTTCGCGCTCTTCAGCGAGATCGCGGACCGGGTCGACCTCTGCCTCTACGACGAGCGGCATCGCGAGACCGACCGCATCACGCTGCCGGAGGCGAGCGCGTTCGTGTGGCACGGCTACCTGCCCAACGTCGGCCCCGGCCAGCGTTACGGCTTCCGCGTGCACGGGCCGTGGAAGCCCGACCAGGGCCTGCGCTGCAACCGCCACAAGCTGCTGCTCGACCCCTACGCCCGGGCCGTCGACGGCCAGATCGACTGGACCGAGCGCTGCTTCGGCTACCGCTTCAACGACCCCAACCGCCGCAACGACGGCGACAGCGCCCGCCACGTGTTCAAGTCGGTGGTCACCAACCCGTTCTTCGACTGGCGCAACGACCGCCACCCCCGCACGCCGTGGCACGACACCGTCGTGTACGAGGTCCACGTCAAGGGCTTCACCATGCGCCACCCCGACGTGCCCGAGGAGCAGCGCGGCACCTACGCGGGCATCGCCAGCCCGGCCGCCATCGAGCACTTCACGCGCCTCGGGGTCACCGCCGTCGAGCTGCTGCCGGTCCACCAGTTCGTGCACGACTTCCATCTCCTCGAGAAGGGGTTGCGCAACTACTGGGGCTACAACTCGATCGGCTACTTCGCGCCGCACAACGAGTACTCGTCCTCGGGCACCGCCGGGCAGCAGGTGCAGGAGTTCCGGTCGATGGTGAAGACCCTGCACGACCACAACATCGAGGTGATCCTCGACGTCGTCTACAACCACACCGCCGAGGGCAACCACATGGGCCCGGTGCTGTCGTTCAAGGGCATCGACAACCCCGCCTACTACCGGCTCATCGCCGACGACCGCCGCTACTACATGGACTACACCGGCACCGGGAACTCCATGAACATGCGACACCCCCACGTGCTGCAGCTGCTGATGGACTCGCTGCGCTACTGGGTGACGGAGATGCACGTGGACGGCTTCCGGTTCGACCTCGCGTCGACGCTGGCACGCGAGCTGCACGAGGTCGATCGCCTGAGCGCCTTCTTCGACCTGATCCAGCAGGACCCGGTCGTGAACCAGGTCAAGCTCATCGCCGAGCCGTGGGACGTCGGCGAGGGTGGCTACCAGGTCGGCAACTTCCCGCCGCTGTGGTCGGAGTGGAACGGCAAGTACCGCGACACCGTGCGCGACTACTGGCGGGGCGAGGACGCCACCCTCTCCGACTTCGCCTACCGCTTCACCGGCTCGTCGGACCTCTACGAGACGAGCGGCCGCCGCCCCAACGCCAGCATCAACTTCGTGACCGCCCACGACGGGTTCACCCTCGCCGACCTCGTGTCCTACAACGAGAAGCACAACGAGGCGAACGGGGAGGACGGCAACGACGGGGAGAGCCACAACCGGTCCTGGAACTGCGGCGTCGAGGGTGAGACCGACGACCCCGAGGTGCTCGAGCTCCGGCGCCGGCAGCGTCGCAACTTCCTGGCCACGCTGATCCTCTCCCAGGGCGTGCCCATGCTGCTGGGCGGCGACGAGCTGGGCCGCACGCAGGACGGCAACAACAACGCCTACTGCCAGGACAACGAGATCTCGTGGTTCGACTGGGAGCAGGCCGACCCCGTGATGCTCGGGTTCACCCGCTGGCTCATCGAGCTCCGGCGCTCCCACCCGGTGTTCCGCCGCCGCGACTTCTTCGAGGGCCGGCCCATCCGCGGGATCCCCGACATCGGCTGGTTCACCCCCGACGGCGAGGAGATGTCGCAGGACGACTGGGACTCGGGCTTCGCCAAGTCGCTGGGCGTCTTCCTCAACGGCGACGCCATCCCCGGCGTCGACCCGCGGGGTCGGCGCGTCACCGACGACTCGTTCATCGTGCTGTTCAACGCCCACTACGAGCCGCTCGACTTCGTGACCCCCGAGGTGTACGGCCAGGAGTGGTCGATCGTCCTCGACACCGCCGAGCCGCTCCCGCCCTCGATCGACCCGACCGGCGCCCAGCGACTGCTCAAGGCCAACGAGCCCCTCGGCGTGGAGGCCCGCTCGCTGGTGCTCCTGCGGCGACTGGCGTGAGGGCCACCTACCGGCTGCAGCTCCGACCCGGGTTCACCTTCGACGACGCCGCCGAGATCGTCGACTACCTCCGCGAGCTCGGCGTGTCGCACGTGTACTGCTCGCCGTACCTGCAGGCCGCGGCGGGGAGCAGCCACGGCTACGACGTCGTCGACCACTCGGCGGTCAACGTCGAGCTCGGCGGCGCCGACGCCCACCGTCGCTTCTGTGCCGCGCTCGGCGAGCACGGGCTCGGCCAGATCCTCGACGTCGTGCCCAACCACATGGCGATCACGCCCGAGAACACGTGGTGGACCGACGTGCTCGAGAACGGCCCGGCGTCGCGCTACGCCGGGTACTTCGACGTCGACTGGGATCCGCCGGAGTCGCGGCTGCGCAACCGGATCCTGCTGCCCGTGCTGGGCGACCACTATGGACGGGTCCTCGAGGCCGGCGAGCTGCAGGTGGAGCGCCGCGGCGGGTCGCTGGTCGTCACCTACGGCGACCAGTGGTTCCCGCTGGCGCCGCCCACCTACGACGCCGTGCTCGACCGCGTCCCCGACGACGACGAGATCGGCTTCCTCTCACGGGCGTTCGCCGCCCTGCCGCCGGCGACGTCGACCGACCCGCTCGACCGTCTCGCCCGGCATCGCGACAAGGAGGTCCTCAAGCAGCACCTGGCGCGGGCGGACGGTTCGGCGATCGACCGAGCGGTCGACGAGCTCAACGGCGACCTCGACGCGCTCGACGCCGTGCTCGACCGCCAGAACTACCGCCTGGCGTGGTGGCGGACCGCCGGCCACGAGCTCGACTACCGGCGGTTCTTCGACATCAACTCCCTCGCCGGGCTGCGGATGGAGGACGAGCTCGTCTTCGAGGACACCCACGCCCTCGTGCTCCGGTGGCTGGTGAGCGGGGTCCTCGACGGCGTGCGCATCGACCACCCCGACGGGCTGCGGCTGCCGGCCCGCTACGTGCACTGGCTGCGGGAGCGGGCGCCCGGCGCGTGGATCGTGCTGGAGAAGATCCTCGAGCCGGGTCGCGGTACGCACCCGCCCGAGCAGCTGCCGCCGTGGAGTTGCGACGGCACGACCGGCTACGACTTCCTCAACCGGGTCACCCGGGTGCTCAACGAGCCGGCGGGCGAGGCGCCGTTCACCGACGCGTACGCGCGGTTCACCGGTGCCGCCACCGACTTCGCTGAGATCGCGTACGAGAAGAAGCGGCTGGCGCTGCGCGACCTGCTGACCGCCGATCTGCTCCGGCTCACGAACCTCTTCGTGCAGCTGTGCGAGAGCGAGCGCCGCTACCGCGACTTCACCCGACCCGAGCTGCACGCCGTGTTGCGGGAGGCCATCGCCTGCTTCCCCGTGTACCGCACCTACGTGGTGCCCGGCGAGCCGGTGGCGACCGCCGACGCTGAGCACATCGACGCCGCCCTCGCCGAGGCGGCGCGGCGCCGACCGGAGACCGACCCCGAGCTGTGGGCGCTGCTGCGACAGGTCCTGCGGGGCGAGCTGCCGGCGGCGGCTGCCCTGTGCCTGCGGTTCCAGCAGACGACCGGCCCGGTGATGGCCAAGGGCGACGAGGACACCGCGTTCTACACGTTCAACCGCTTCGTCGCCCTCAACGAGGTGGGTGGCGCGCCCGACCGGTGGAGCGACGACGTGGAGACGTTCCACGCCGAGATGGCGGCGGCCGCCCGGGCGTGGCCGCGCACGATGCTGGCGTCGACCACCCACGACACCAAGCGCAGCGAGGACGTGCGGGCGCGGCTGCTCGTCCTGGCCGAGATCCCCGATCGCTTCGCGGCGGCCGTCGCTCGCTGGCACGAGGTGAACCGCGGGCACTGGGCGGGGCGCGAGCCCGACCGCAACCTCGAGTGGCTCCTCTACCAGACGCTCGTGGGCGCCCACCCGCTGCCCGTCGAGCGAGCTCTCCCGTACGTCGAGAAGGCGACGCGGGAGGCCAAGGTCCACACCTCCTGGACCGATCCCGATCCCGCGTACGACGCGGCCGTCCGGGCGTTCGTCGAGGGCGCCCTCGCCGACCCCGCGTTCACGGCCGACCTCGACGGGTTCGTGGCGCCCCTCGTCGAGCCCGGTCACGTCAACGCGCTGGCCATGCAGGCGGTGAAGCTCACCGCCCCCGGCGTGCCCGACCTCTACCAGGGCACCGAGCTGTGGGACCACTCCCTGGTCGACCCCGACAACCGGCGGCCGGTCGACTACGGCGAGCGGCGCCGGCTGCTGCGCGAAGGGGGCCACGAGAAGCTCGACCTCACGCGCGCCGCGCTGTGCCTTCCGGTCGGCGGCACGTACGCGCCGGTGCGGGCGCGGGGCGAGGCGGCGGCCCACGTGCTCGCGTTCCTCCGGGGGACCGGGCACGTCACCGTCGTGCCCCGCTTCCCGCTGGGCCTGGCGGCGCGGGGCGGGTTCGGGGCCACGGTGCTCGATCTCCCCGGTGGTCGCTGGACGAACGTGCTCACGGGTGCGACCCTGCAGGGAGGGGAGATCCCAGTCACGGAGGTCATGGGTACAGGCCGGGTTGCGCTGCTGAAGGCGGACGGAGATGACTGGTGACTGAGTTCAAGGTCTGGGCCCCCAGGGCCCGCTCGGTCGAGCTCGACGTGGCCGGCCGCCGCCGGGCGATGGACCAGGTGAGCGGCGGCTGGTGGGTGACCGACGCGCCCGACGCCGGGCCCGGCACCGACTACGGGTTCCGCGTCGACGAGAGCGAGCCGCTGCCCGATCCCCGCTCGCCGTGGCAGCCCGACGGCGTCCACGGCCGCTCCCGCACCGTCGACCACGCCGCGTTCCGGTGGTCCGACCGCGAGTGGCGGGGCATGCACCTGCCGTCGGCCGTGCTCTACGAGCTGCACGTCGGCACCTTCAGCCCCGAGGGCACCTTCGAGGGGGTGGCCCGCCGCCTCGACCACCTGGTCGACCTGGGCGTCACCGCCATCGAGCTCCTGCCGGTGGCGGCGTTCTCCGGCGACCGCAACTGGGGCTACGACGGCGTCGACCTGTACGCCCCCCATGAGGGGTACGGCGGGCCGACCGGGTTCAAGAAGCTCGTCGACGCCTGCCACCGGCGGGGCATCGGCGTGATCCTCGACGTCGTCTACAACCACCTCGGACCGGAGGGGAACTACCTCGGCCGCTTCGGGCCGTACTTCACCGACTTCTACTCGACGCCGTGGGGCCAGGCGGTGAACTTCGACCAGCGCGGCAGTCACGAGGTGCGCCGGTTCGTGATCGACAACGCGCTGATGTGGCTGCGCGACTACCACGTCGACGGCCTGCGGCTCGATGCCGTGCACGCCATCGTCGACACCTCCGCGGTGCACGTGCTCGAGCAGCTCGCGGTCGAGGTGGAGGAGCTGGCCGCGGAGGTGGGCCGGCCGCTCCACCTGATCGCCGAGTCCGATCTCAACGACCCCCGGATCATCCGGGGCCGCGAGGTCGGTGGCTACGGGATCGACGCGCAGTGGAGCGACGACGTCCACCACGCGCTCCACGCGGTGCTCACCGGCGAGACCAACGGCTACTACGCCGACTTCGGCTCCATCGACGACGTGGCCGACGCGCTGGAGGAGGCGTGGATCTACGCCGGGCGCTACTCGCCCTACCGCGACCGCGTCCACGGCCGTCCCCACGGGGGCCTGCCGGGATGGAAGTTCCTCGCCTACCTCCAGAACCACGATCAGGTCGGCAACCGCGCCATCGGTGACCGCATCAACCACTCGACGCCGCTGCCGCGGGTGAAGGTGGGCGCCGCCCTCTACCTGCTCTCGGCGTTCGTGCCGCTCGTGTTCCAGGGCGAGGAGTGGGCGGCGTCGACCCCGTTCCTGTACTTCACCGGGCACGAGGACCGCGAGCTTGGGCGGGCGGTCGCGCAGGGCCGGCGGTCGGAGTTCGCCTCCTTCGGGTGGTCGGCCGACGAGGTGCCCGACCCCCAGGACCGCGCCACCTTCGAGCGCTCGAAGCTCCTCTGGAAGGAGCGCAAGCGGGCGACGCACGCCGAGGTCCTCGACTGGTACCGGTCGCTGATCCACCTGCGGCGGGCCACGCCCGACCTCTCCGACGGCCGTCTCGACCTCGTGCGGGTCACCGCCGACGACGAGGCCGGCACGCTGGTGGTGGCGCGGGGCGCGGTCACGATCGTCGCCAACCTCGGCGCCGCCGAGCGCAAGGTCGAGCTCGAGCCGGGGCGGGGCTCGACCCCGCTGCTCGTGTCCGACCCGGCGATCGACGTCGGTCCCGGCACCGTGATCCTGCCGCCCGACGCCGTCGCCGTCCTCGGCCCCTGAGACTCGGCGCGTCCACGTTCTTGGAGCAAGCGAGCGTGCTCTGCACGTCTGGATGCTCCAAGAAGCCAGTGCGGGCCGCTCAGCGGCGGGCGGCGCGGGGGTCGAAGCCGAATGGCAGCTCGAGGCGGTGGGCGCGCAGGAGGTCGTCATCGGCGAGCAGCTCGCCGGTGGGGCCGTCGGCGACGATGGTGCCGCCGTCGAGGATGGCCGAGCGCGGGCACACCTCGAGCGCGAACGGGAGGTCGTGGGTGACGACGAGGATCGTCACCGCGAGCGGCTCGAGCACCTCCCGCAGCTCGCGGCGGCTGGCGGGGTCGAGGTTGGAGGTGGGCTCGTCGAGGACGAGCACGTCGGGGCGCATGGCCAGCACGGTCGCCACCGCCACCCGCCGCCGCTGGCCGAAGCTCAGGTGGTGGGGCGGTCGGTCGGCATGGTCTTCCATGCCCACCGCGACGAGCGCCTCGTGCACGCGCGCGTCGAGCTCGTCGCCGCGCAGCCCGAGGTTGGCGGGCCCGAAGGCGACGTCGTCGCGCACGGTGGGCATGAACAGCTGGTCGTCGGGGTCCTGGAACACGAGCCCGACGCGGCGGCGGATCTCCCGCAGGTTGGCCTTGGTCACCGGCAGGCCCGACACCGCGACCGCGCCGTGGCCGGCGGTGAGGATGCCGTTGAGGTGCAGCACCAGCGTCGTCTTCCCCGCGCCGTTGGGGCCGAGGAGGGCGACCCGTTCGCCGGCCGCCACCGTGAGGTCGATGCCGAAGAGGGCCTGGTGCCCGCCCGGGTAGGCGAAGGCGACCGAGCGGAGCTCGAGGGCGGGGGTCATGCCACCCACGCCGCGGTCGCCACGCCGGCGGCGACCACCGGCAGCGCGAGGGTGAGCCACTCGGCCGGCGGCGTGCGGTGCTTGTCGAGCGCCGGCAGGGTCCCGGTGTAGCCGCGCGAGAGCATCGCCAGGTGGACGCGCTCGCCCCGTTCGAAGCAGCGGACGAACAGGGCGCCGGCCGACGACGCGATGGCGCGGGCCTGCCACAGCCACCGGGGGTCATGCCCCCGCGAGCGGCGGGCGACGCTCATCCGCCGCAGCTCGCCGGTGATCACGTCGGCGTAGCGGATCATGAACCCGGCGACGGCGGTGAACACCCGCGGGACCCGCAGTCGCTCCATGCCCCGCACGAGGCCGGGGAGGTCGGTGGTCGACGCCAGGACGACCGTGGCGAGGAGGCCGATGGTGGCCTTGGCGAGGATGTTCCAGCCGCCCCACAGACCGCTCTCGGACAGCGACAGCGGGCCGACGTCGATGCGGGGACCGCCGGCGATGAACGGCAGCAGGAAGGCGAAGGCGACGAAGGGCACCTCGATCACGAGCCGGCGGGCCATGACCGTGAGCGGGAGGTCGCCGATCCGCCCGGCGCCGATCACGAGCGCGGCGTGCAGCGCGAACGCCCAGATCGCCTCCCGCGGCGTGGCCACGACGGCGAGCACGAACAGGAGCGTGGCGGCGATCTTGCACTCGGGGGCGATGCGGTGCAGCGGCGAGGTGCCCGGGCGGTACAGGGCGTGGGCGTGGCCGGCGCCCACCTACGTGGTGACCTTGCTGCGATCCCGCCGCGCCCGCACCGCCGCGAAGGTGCCGAGCGCGAGGCCGAAGGTGACGGCGACCCCGATCAGGCCGGCGGCCCCGGTGCCGACCTTCTCGTTGCGGATGCCCTCGACGCCGTAGTCGGCCACCGGGCTGGCGGCGAGGTCGTGGTCGCGGGCGGCCACGTCGAAGCCCTGGTCCCGCGCGACCTTCTCGAGGCCGTCGGGCTCGCTGCTGGCGAACGGACTCACGAAGACCGCGAGGGCGACGGCGACCGCCAGGGCGGCGAGCACGAAGATCGACGTGCGCTTCACGACGCCAGCTCGGCGGGTCGCAGCTCGAGGGTGGCGGCGAGGTGGCGGGCGCCGTAGACGAGGTCGGGCCGCGAGGCGAGCACGGCGCTGACGGTGAGGCAGGTGATGACGGCCTCGCCGATGCCGATGA
>DATLFP010000179.1:0-35475 GCA_035540955.1 Acidimicrobiales bacterium | reverse complement strand
GCTTGACGGCGCCAGTAGGTCTCCTCGACCCAGGCGACCACCTCGGCGGGATCGCACCGGACGTCGCCGAGGCCGATGTGACGGTGCTCCCAGCCGGAGGCCCGGATCGACCGCTGGCGCTCGTCGGTGCGGCGCCGGCGGGCCGGCGTGTCGTGCCACCGGCGCCCGTTGGGCTCGAGGGCCATGCGGACGTCGGGCCACGACAGGTCGAGCCGCACCCGCCGCCCGTCGTCGCAGGTCAGCTCGAGCTGGCGGACCGGCGGGGGCACCTGCGCCCGCTCGAGGAGCTGCACCACCTCCCACTCGAGGACGCTCTCGATGCCCTCGAGCTCGGGCAGGTCGAAGGCGACTGCGCGGAGCGTTGCGGTGCCGGGCCGTCCCCGCCCGCCGCTGCGCTCGATGCCGATCACGACCTCCTCGGGCGTGAGGCGCTTCGTGATCACCGCCTCGGCGATGACCTCGCGGGCCACGTGGAGGGGCAGCACCGCGCACAGGTCGAGCGCCGTCCGGGGTCCGGACGTGACCGGGATGCCGTCGATCACGGTGCACTCGAACGGCTCGAGGTGGTTCGTGCGGTGGATCTCGACGCCCTCCACACGCGGCAGGTCGGGGTGCGGGGTCGTCACGGTGGGACGCACCGCCCGGACGGGGTAGCGCCGCAGCTGCGCCGCCGACCGGTGCGACAGCAGCGCGTCGGGACCGCAGGCGAGCACGGCCAGCACGTCCCGCAGCGCCTGGCTGTAGCGGACGGCGGCGTGGCGGTACAGGCCGTCGTGGACCGGGATCAGGATCCCGGCGGCCACCCGGTCGTCCAGCTCGTGGCGCGAGACGCCGCGGGCGCGTGCCTCGCGGCGGAGGATGGCGCCCTTCCGGCGGGCGGCGAGCTCGTTGAGCACTCGGTCGATGTCGAACATGGCCGACAGTTCAGCGCCGGGGTGTGACAGTCACGCTCTGGAGGCGGCCGCGCCACGCTCCGCACCCTCCGAAGGTCGTCGCGCTCGCCCGCCCGACCCGGGTGACCGCGACAACCTTCGAGACGAGACCCGAAGGTTGTCGCGCTCGCCCGGCGGAGCCGGGCGAGCGCGACAAGGTTTGGCGTTAGTCGGTGGGGTCGAGCTCGACGATGGCGTCGGGGAGGGGCTTCCAGGCGGGGACGGTGGCCTGGTGGCGGATGACGTCGGTGGCCACCTCCTCGTAGGCCCCGTCGAGCTGGGCGTCCTTGATCTGGAGGACCTGGTAGAGGCCGTCGCCGAACCAGACGAACACCGCCTTGTCGTTGATCTCCGTCGTGTACACCTCGACGGCGTCGATGCGGATCCGGGTCTGGGCGCCGGGGATGATCTGGCGGACGATCGTCGAGCGGACCGCTTCCTCCGACAGGTCGACCGTCGGCAGCACGGTCGTGACCTGGAGCGCACCGACGAGCCGGTCGGCCCGCCGGATCTCCCACACCTTGCCGTCGGACACGAGCGACCGCGCCCCGGCGTTGGCGAAGGCGGCGACGGTCTCCTCGTCGCGGTTCTCGTAGAGCTTGAGGTCGCCGTGCACGACCTCGGGGGCCAAGGCCGCGTCGACGCGCGTCGGGACGGCCACCTCCTGCTCGCCGTCACCGCACGCGGCGAGCACCACCAGTCCGCCGGCCGCGGCCGCCACCGCCGCCGCCCGCACCCATCGCCGGCGCCCGCTCATCCGAACGGCGAGCCGTCGGGCTCGGTCGAGGTCAGCGTGCTCGTGTAGTCGAGGCCGATCACCAGCGGCGAGCCGGTCTCGGGGTCGCGGCTGTTCTGGGTGGAGTGGACCTCTTCCCGCACGACGAGGCCGCCGAGGTGGGTGGCGTAGTTGAAGATGGTCGGGTGCTCCTCGTCGCCCGACGTGCCGCTCACCTCACCCGTGCGGAGGTTGACGAGCTGCTCGGAGACGATGACGCGGTAGGTGTCGATCACCTCGCCGCACACGTCGATGATCTCGCGCCGCTCGATCCTCCCCTGGTAGAGCATCGCCGCGCCGGACGCGTCGTCCATCCCCGCGGAGGCCCAGCTGTCGCCCTCGACGCCGAAGACGTACACGTCGATGGCGGGGCTGGGTGTGAACTCGGTCGTCGACTCCTGGTTGATCGTCGTCCGGGACACGAGCTGCAGGCGGTCCTCCAGCAGGCGCATGCGCTCGATGGTCTCGAACCCGGGGGCGAGGATCTTGCGGACCTCGTACTCGCGTACGACGGCGGGGTCGCCGATGCCGAGCGGCGCCGGCGTCTCGATCGTCTCGGCCTCGCCGATCTCCCACCTCGAGATGAAGGGGAACGGCAGCGTGATCAGGAACGGCCCGCCGGTCACCGAGATGGTCCCCTCGTTGCTGCGGAGGTAGCTGCCCGCCGCCGGTGGCTGGCGGATCTCGAGCGCCACCGACTCGCGGGGCGCGGCCCCGGCCGGTGCCTCCGGGCACAGATCGGGGAGGGTCGGCGGGTCGAACGGCGGCGGGGCGGCCAGCTGCTCCGGCGTGGTCACCTCGGGCGGGGCGGGGATGAGCTGGATGATGCGGTTCGGCTCGACCGGCTCGGCCAGCTCCTCGACCGCGAAGGCGAGGTTGAGGGCGACCCGGCGGACGCCGAGGTCGAGCCGGCCGCCGCTCGAGTCACCGCACGCCGTGGCCAGCGCGGCGACCGCCAGCGCGAGCGCGACGAGTCGGAGCCGATCGGTTCTCATGCGCGTGCACCTCCGGGAAGCGGACCCCGCCCGCCCAGCCGCCGCTTCCGGCGCCGCAGCCGCGGTCGCGGCACGCGGGGCAGGCGGAGCTGGGCGACGTTGGGGACCTCGGTCGAGTACGGCTGGCGGATCGACGCCCGGCTGAAGTAGGCGAGCACCTGCGACTGGACCGGCTGGGCCCGCAGCAGCCGGCGCCGCACCGACGCGCTCATCGACTCGGCGGCGGCCACGTCGTCGTCGGTCACGGTGTCCTTGAGGTCGCCGTAGAGGGCGCGGGCGACGAGCCACGCGAGCTCGGCGTGCTCCTCGTCGTCGCGCACCTCGTAGAGGTACTCGAGCGGCGTCGACCAGATGTCGGCCACGTTCAGGTCGGTGGCGAGGTCGCGCAGCTCGGCGTACTCCACCGCGATCTGGGCGCGGGGGCCGATGCCCGCCGCCCACCGCCGCCGCTTGGCCCGCCGCCTCGCCTTGGCCGCCCACGGCCACCCCAGGTAGGCGAGCACGGCGCCGATGGCCAGCGGCGACCACCGCAGCAGCTGGGACCGGATGCGCTCGTAGAGCTGCTGGAGGCTCTCGAGCTCGTACACCACGTAGACCTCGACGGCGACGTCGTCGGACGCCTCGATCGTCGGGTCGAAGCGAGCGTTGGGGTCGGCGTCAAGCGTCGACTCGGCCTGGTCGGGGGCGCCGACGAGCGGGATCCAGCCGAAGCCCTCGAAGTGCACCTCGAGCCACTGCGCCGAGTTGCGGGGCCGCACCGTGAAGGTGCCGTCCTCGTCGTTGAGGCCGTCGAACCCGAACCCGACCCGCGAGGGCACCCCCGCCCACCGGGCGAGGATGGCCTCGGCGGCGACGATCTCGAACGGGCTCGCCTTCGACTCGGGCTGGAGCATCTCCACGACCCGCTCGGCCGGCACCTCGACGGGCGTGCCGGGTCCGGCGGCGGCGACGTTGGACAGGAGGCGGCTGCGGAGCAGGTCGAGGCGGGCCCACGGCGCGTCGGGGGCGCCGGCGAGCAGCTGGCGGACCATGGCCGGCACCGGCGGCGCCTCGAGGGCGGTGGCGAACGCGCCGCCCGAGCCGACGGTGGCGGTCTCGAGCTGGGCGGCGGTGGCGTACGGCGGCAGCTCGAGGACGTAGGTGGTGTCGGCCGGCACCCGCCCGCTCTCCATCCGCACGAGGTCGGTCCGGGGATCGAGGCGGGCACCGCCGGGGCGGGTGCCCTCGAAGCGCAGGCGCGTGGTGCCGCCGAGGGTCGGGAACACCGTCGAGTTGCCGAGGTCGCGGGTGGTGATCCTGACCTCGAGCTGGTCGAGGTCGATCCGCTCCTCGCTCAGCACGCCGTCGGCCGGGAACCGCTGCAGGTCGCGCGGTGAGGTCTTCCAGAACCCGTCGTCGGGGTCGTAGATGTCGAGGACGCCGCCCCGCCACGGTCCGGTGAGGTCGCTCGCGGTCGACACCTCGAACAGCACGCGATCATCCGCCGCCGAGAGCGGGACCGCCCGCGGCTTCTGCGGTTGGTCGTCGGGGTTGTAGCGGGGCTCGGGGAACAGGAACGACGCGCTGTTGAGGGCCACCAGGAGGCCGACGACGGGCACGGCCGCCACGAGCCCGCGCAGCGCCCGCTTCAGCTCGAACTCCCCGCCGAGGCCGGCGGCGCGGTCGCTGTCGCCGCCGAACAGCACGGCGAGCGCGGCGAGGATCGGGAGGAACGCGCACAGGCCGGCGATCAGCTCGCCGTCGTCGGGCTGGGTGATGGCGGTGAGGGCCACCACCGGCAGCGGGATGGCGACCGCCAGCTTCGGCCGGTCCAGCGCGGCCCCGACCCATGCGGCGGCGAAGCCGATGAGCGCCGGGAGGACGAGCAGGATGACGGTCCAGCCGGGGTCGAACGGGACCGGCGGCCGGAACAGGCGCCCGGCGCTGATGGCGTCGCCCACCAGCTCGGGCATCGCCCCGGGGCTCTCGCCCCGCAGCACGAGCCCGATCCCCCCGGCCGCGATCGCCACGAGGGGGAACACGCCCTGCAGCAGCGCGGTGCGCTTCGATCGGAGGGCGACAAGGGTCCACCCGGCGCCGCCCGCGGCCCCGAGCAGCCCGGTGAGCCGGGCGCTCCACGAGCCGAAGATGCCGCCCGCCACCAGGCCGGCGGCGGCCGTCGCGAAGGCGGCGGCCAGCACCGGGCGCAGGACCGCGGCGAGCGGGAGCGCGTCGTCGTCGCGGTCGCCGGCACCGGCGCCACCCGGGTCGGGCGGCGGCGGGACCTCGGGCGCGGCCGCCTCCTCGACCTCGGCCGGCGCGTCGACCGCAGCCCGCTCCTCGAGGATCGTCATACGCCCCCCTCGCACCCGCAGGGCCGGACGGCAGTCCGGCACGTCGGAGCGGCAAGCCCGCGCGCGAGCGCCAGCGAGCCCCGACGGCGCAGAGCGGAGACCATCAGCATGCGCCGCTCACCGTCCCGCCGCTGCCGCGGCCGCGACCGTGCTGCGGAACGCCAGGCTCAGGTTGGTCTTGGGGCCGACCTCGACGACGCGCACGCCGAGGGCGGCGGCCGACGCGAGGCTGTCGATCGCCTCGTCGAGCCACATGAGCGCCACGACGAGCACCGACATGCCCTTGTCGACGAGGATCCGCAAGCGGGCGGCCGCGTCGCGGTCGAGCAGCGGCGTCACGACGATCACGTGGGCGTCGCTCGGCATCGACAGCAGCAGCCGGTCGAACGCCGAGGAGAGCGACCCCTTCTCGGGCTCGGCCCGGGCCAGCGCGTCGAGCAGGTCGATCGAACGGCTCGGCCCCCGCAGTCGGTCGGCGAGCGTGGTCGAGGTGCCCTCGAGGGTCACCGAGTAGCCGTCGCGCAGGTGGCGCACGCCGAGCGACGCGACGACTCGGCACGCCGCCTCGAAGGAGTCGGACACGATGCCCTTCGAGTGGTAGGCGCGGTCCTGGTCGAAGATGATCACGAGCTTGTCGGTGATCCCCTGCTCCGACTCCCGCACGAGCAGCTCGCCGGTGCGGGCGTAGGCCCGCCACACGATGCGGCGGATGTCGTCGCCGGGCTGGTAGGCGCGCATGCCGTAGAACTCCATGCCGTGGGGCCAGGGCCGCGACACCGGCGGCCGGAACGGCGGGTCCTCCCACAGCCGGGTGAGCGGGTGGTCCTCGACCGGCTCCACCGCCGGGTGCACGAGGATCTCGAACTCGTCGGCCAGGCGCAGCTCGCGCTCGGTGAGCCCGAACGGGTCGCCCCACCGCGCCACGAGCGGCCCGAGCTTGTAGGAGCCGCGCCGCCAACAGGTGAGCGAGTACGAGTGCTCGGCGGACTCGCCCCCCTCGAGGGTGGCGATCGGGAGCCGGGCGTGGTCGCCGAGCAGCGACGGCACCTGCTCCTCGAGCAGGAGCGTCGACAGCCGGCGGCCGGCGGTGAGGGTGACGTCGATGCGGACCTCGTCGCCCTCGCGCACGCGGGGCCGGAGGTCGGCCCGCTCGCCGGTGAGGGGCAGCGGACGGCGGCCGATCGTCCACGACAGCGCCAGCACCGCCAGCGCCCCGTAGGCGAGCAGGTAGAGCGGCCGGCCGCCCACGACGTAGCCGAGCAGCCACGCGCCGACCGCCACCCCCACGAGGATCAGCCCCGAGGCGGTGACGCCGGTCGCCCGCGTGACCTGCTCGAGGGCGCGCCGGGCCGCGCCCTGGCGGGCGAGCGCCTGCCGGGTCAGCTGGCGGCGTCGGGCGAGGCTGGCGGGAGCGGCCATGGCGGCGGTCGGGTCCTCCGGTCCTAGGCGGCGGCCAGGCCCATGGGCGGCTTGATCTTCGACACCGCCCGCTCGAGCACGTCGTCGACGGTCTCGCCCCGCAGGAGGGCGTCGGGGGTGAGCAGCGTCCGGTGGTTCAGCACCGGGTTCAGCAGCGCCCGCACGTCCTCGGGGTAGACCTGCTCGCGGCCGTCGGCCGCCGCCAGGGCCTTCGACGCCTTGGCGAGGGCGATGCTGGCCCGGGGGCTGGCCGCCATGAGGAGGGCGGGGTCCCGCCGCGTGGCCTGGACGATCTCGAGGATGTAGGTCTCGACCGGCTCGCTGATCTCGACCTCGGCGGCGAGGTCGATCATCTCGATGACGTCCTTGGTGTCGCACACCGGCTCGAGGGTCTCGACCTCGAGGTTGCGGGCGTTGCCCCGCAGCACCTTCCGCTCCGCCTCCAGGTCGGGATAGCCCATGGTGAGCCGGAACAGGAACCGGTCGAGCTGCGCCTCGGGCAGCGGGAAGGTGCCGGCCTGCTCGACCGGGTTCTGGGTGGCGAGGCACAGGAACGGGTCGGGCAGCTTGTGGGTCACGCCGTCGGCGGTGACGTTGCGCTCGGCCATGGCTTCGAGGAGCGCCGACTGCGTCTTCGGCGTGGCCCGGTTCACCTCGTCGACGAGGAGGATGTTGGCGAACACCGGTCCCGGCTTGAACACGAAGCTCATCGACTTCTTCGACGTGTCGATCATCGAGGAGCCGGTGATGTCGCCGGGGAGCATGTCGGGGGTGCACTGGATGCGGTTCACGACCGCGTTCATCGACGAGCCCAGGGCGCGGGCCAGCATCGACTTGCCCACGCCGGGGACGTCCTCGAACAGCACGTGGCCGTTGGCGCAGATGGCCACCAGCGACAGGCGGACGACGTCCTCCTTGCCGTGGATGACCGAGTTGACGTTCGCCGCGATCTTGTCGAACTGGGATTGGAACCGCTTGACGTCCATGGTCGAGCTACCTCTCTCTGGCGTTGGCGTGGGCGTGGTCGTTGGGGTCGGGCATGGTTCAGGTGAGGCTTCCGGAGCGCTTGATGACCTCTTCGGTGGTGCCGAGGTAGGCCTCGACGACGCGGGGATGGGCGAGCACGTCCTCGGGCCGGCCTCGGGTGACGACGGCGCCGAGCTCCATGGCCACGAGCTCGTCGGACACCGACGAGATGAGCGGCATGTCGTGCTCGATGATGAGGATGCTGCACGCCGTCTCCGACTTGATCCGCTGGATCAGCGGGCCCAGCTCCTCGGTCTCGCGCTGGGCGATGCCCGAGGACGGCTCGTCGAGCAGCAGGACCTGGGGGTCGGCGCCCAGCACGCACGCCAGGTCGACGAGCCGGCGCGAACCGGTGGAGAGCTCGCGCACGAACTTGTCGCGGAACGGTCCGAGGTTGAGCAGGCTCATCAGCCGCTCGGCCCGCTTGACGAGGCGCGACTCGGCGTTGCGCACGTTGGGCAGCCGCAGGCCGGCGAACGCGGCGTTGCGCACGGCGAGGTGGCGGTCGAGGGCGACGAGGATGTTCTCCTCGACGGTGAGCGCCGGGAACAGGCGGGCGTCCTGGAACGACCGCTGCAACCCGAGGCGGGCCCGCTCGTCGGGCGCCAGCGCGGTGATGTCGTCGCCGATGAGGGTGACGGTGCCCTCGTCGGGGATGACGAAGCCGGAGATGGCGTCGAACAGCGTTGTCTTGCCGGCGCCGTTGGGCCCGATGAGCCCGATGATCTCACCCTCCCGCAGGACGAGATCGACGCCGTCGAGCGCCCGCACGCCACCGAAGCTGCGGCTCACGCCCTCGACCTGCAGGACGATCTCGCCGTCGGTCTCCCACGGCGCCCGCTCCCGGTCGCGTCGCCGCCGGTGGCCGCCCCCGCCGCCGGTCCCCGACAGGAACACCGACCGCAGGATGTCGGAGCGCCCGAGCAGCTCGGCGGTCGGGCCCGAGAACCGGACCTCGCCCTTCTCCATGAACACGGCGCGGTCGGCGACGGTGAGGGCGACGTTCACCGACTGCTCGACGAGGATGATCGTGGTGCCGCCGTCGCGGATGGCGGTGACGATCCCGAGGAGCTGCTCGACGACGGCCGGCGCCAGCCCGAGGGACAGCTCATCGATCATGAGCAGCTTGGGCCGGGCGATGAACGCCTGGCCGAGCGCCAGCATCTGCTGCTCGCCGCCCGAGAGCGACCCCGCCGCCTCGTCGATGCGCTCGGCCAGGCGGGGGAAGAACTCGAGGACGCGGTCGGTGGCGGCCCGCACCTCGGCCCGCTCGCCCCGCAGCGCCCACCCGGCGAGCTGCAGGTTCTCGGCGACGGTGAGGCCCGGGAACACGCCCCGGCCGCCGGGCACCATCACGATGCCCTCCCGCACGTGCTCCGACGCCGGCAGGTAGGTGATGTCGTCGCCGAGGTAGGAGATGGCGCCGTTCGAGGGCGTGACGAGACCGGCGATGGCGTTGAGCAGCGTCGACTTGCCGGCGCCGTTGGTGCCGAGGAGGGCGACGATCTCGCCGGCGTCGACCTCGAAGTCGACGTTGAACAGGATCTGCACCTGCCCGTAGTGGACGTCGACGTCGTGGCAGGACAGCAGCGTCGCCCGTCCGTCCTCGCGCGCCTGCTGCGTGGCCCGGGCGGCGGCCGCCGCGGCTGTCGCCGCCCGCATGTCGGGCTCCACGCTCGAGCTGGCCGATCCGAGGATGGCGGCGCCCAGCAGGAAGACGGGAACCAGCATGAGGATCCCGGCCCGGATCCCGTAGGTGTCGCCGATCCAGCCGGCGATGGGCGCGATGAACAGCCCGGGCGCCAGCGCCAAGGCGGCGACGCCGAGCGCGAAGCTGCGCACTCGGGCCGGGATCACCACGCTCATCAGCGCGCTGAAGGTCGGTCCGAGCAGCGGCACCACGAACGACGCCGCGGCGCTCGCCGCCACCGACAGGAGCAGCCACGGCGAGATGGCGATGATGGTGAAGGAGACGGCGGGCACGACGCCGAGGAGCGCCGTGTACGTGACGACGCGGGCCGGCCGACGGGTGAGCAGCCGGTTGCCGATGACGCCGCCCACCACCAGGCCGGCGATGCCGAAGCCGCGGTCGAAGGAGACGAGCAGCCCGCGGCTGCTCGAGGAGAGATCGAAGATCTCCTCGTAGTACGCCGAGAGCAGGGCGAGGATCCCGAGGAACGAGCCGATGAGGAACGGCAGCGCCAGCCAGATGCGGCGCAGCGTCCGCACCCCCTTGGCGATGCGCCACGACTCGGTCCATCCCGGCGGGTCCTCGGCCACCGACTCGTCGCCGTCGAGGAGCCCCAGCGCTCGCCGCTCCTGGCCGCCCCGCACCGGCTCCTTCAGCACGAAGATGGCGTAGAGCGCGAGGCCCAGCGACGGCACGGCGAAGATCAGGAACGGCACCTGCCAGAAGAAGACCGAGGCCAGGAACCCGGCCGTCACCGGCGCGATCAGCAGGCCGAGCTCGTTGCCGAAGCGATGGATGGCGAAGGCGCCCGGGCGGCGGTCGGGCGGGTAGTAGTCGGCGATGAGCGACAGGTGGCTGGGGTCCATCGTGCGGCCGATGCCCGAGCCCATGCGGAACAGCCCGAGGGTGAACAGGTTCGTCGCGAACGCGGTGAGCAGCGAGAACGTGCCCCAGAGGGCGGCGCCGACGCCGGCCATGTTCGTGCGGTTCCACCGGTCGGCCAGGTAGCCGACGGGGATCGCCAAGAGGATGGGGAGCACGGCGGCCAGCGACGAGACGGTGAGGATGGTCGCCAGCGACACGCCGAAGTAGTCGCGGATCTCCGGGAGCAGCACCGCGAACGCGACGCGGTCGAGCTCGTCGGCGGCGTTGAGCCCGGCGAGGACGAGCAGCGGCGCCGCCGACGCCCCGCCCACGACCACCGAGGGCCGGTACTGACGAAGGATCCCTCCGACGCGCGCCATCAGTACCTCCACAGCTTCGTGAGCTGGCTGGCGCCCGCCTCGCCGATGGCGGAGTCGAGCCGGTAGCGGGCCGGGAGCTCGCCCTGCTCGGGGAGCCGCTCGCGGATCGGCACCCGCGCCTCCTCGCCCTCCTTGAGCCGGTCGCCCATGAGGGAGGGCACGTAGATCCGGTTGCGCAGGGCGATGCGGCGCAGCCACGCGTCGCGGGCGCGGAACACGAGCGCGCCCAGGCCCGACGGGTAGAACACGAGGATCACGAGCACGCCGAAGGAGCTGGCGAGCAGCTGGCCGGCGGCGTTGTCGATGACGGTCGACGCCGTGCCGAGGTAGATGGCGCCAACGATGACGGTCCACACCGAGCCGAGCCCGCCGATGACCGCCATCAGGAACATCTGGATGCTCTGCTCCGGGCCGAACGCGTTGGGGCTCACCGCGCTCTGGTGGTGCGCGAACAGGACGCCGGCGAACCCGGCCAGCATCCCCGAGATGGCGAACGCCGTGAGCCGGGTCCGCACGAGGTTGATCCCGTGGGCCTGGGCGGTGCGCTCGTTGTCGCGCATGGCGATGAGGACCCGCCCGACCCGGCTGCGCCGCAGCCCCTGGACCACCCACACCGCGAGGGCGAGACCGGCGACCGACAGGTAGTAGTAGCTGCGCTCGTCGGTCCGGGAGTCGAAGAACAGGAAGGCGGGCCGCCCGACGCGCGACGGCACCCAGTCGAACGCCAGCAGCCAGGTCGCCACCGCGACGGAGAACGCGAGCGTGGTGACGGCGAGGAAGAGGCCCTTGATGCGCAGCGCCGGGATCCCGATGGCGACGGCGGCGCCGGCGGCGGCGACCGACCCGAGCACGACGGCCACCGGGAACGGCAGGCCGAGATCGGCGGTGACGAGCCCGCCCACGAGGGCGCCCACCGCCACGAGCCCGAACTGGCCGAGGGAGATCTGGCCCGCCCACCCGGTGAGCACGACGAGGGACACGCCGACGATGCCGTAGATGGCGTAGACGCCGCCCAGGTTGACCTGGCTCGGCGACATCACCCACGGGTAGGCGGCGACGACGATGGCCAGCACCCAGATGCTGCGTCGGATGCCGTTGCGCACGAGGGGCATCGATGCCAGCTCGGCGGGGACGCCGCGGATCTCCTCGGTCGCCTCCCAGGTGGTGGCTTCGCTGGGGTCGACGCGCGTCATGCTCCGCCGCTGGACGAGCAGCGCCGCGACGACCGCCGCGAGGAGGACGACGTCGACGATGTTCGTCCGGCTGAACGCCCAGAAGACGGCCTGCTCGAACATGGCGATGGCGATGCACGCGGCCACCGCGACGGGGATGCGCTCCATGCGGGCGATGACGGCGGCGGCGAGGGCGCGCAAGAGGGTGCCGGCGCCGATGGCGACCGCCAGGCCGCCGGTGCCCCGGATGCTCTGACCGGTGGCCGACTGCACGGTCGCCCCGGTCACCATGGCGCCGGCCAGGGCGGCGACGGCGGCGAGGAGGGCGGCGATCACCCACACGATCGAGGACACGTTGTGGACGTTGATGCCGAGCAGCTCGGCGCGGTTGCTGTTCTCCGACGCGCCCCGCACCGCCACGCCGACGCGCGAGCGCCGCAGGAACAGCGCGAGCGCCACCATCGCCACGAGCGCGGTCAGCACGGCGAGGAGGTGGTTGCCGTTGAACCGGACCGGGAACCACTCCCAGCTCCAGTCCTCGATCGGTGTCCGGGGCGCGACCGACGGCAGGCCGGCCAGCCCCCCGGAGGGGTCGTCGGGCAGGCGTTCGAAGCCCCACATGCGCGGCATGCGCAGGGTGAACCCGGCGAGCGTCTGGGCCAGCGCGATGGTGACGACGGTCAGCACCAGGCGGGGCGAGCGGGAGAACCGGCGGATGAGGAACACCTCGACGAGCCACCCGACGGCCGCCGCCCCCAGCAGCGCCGCACCGATCGCGAACCACCAGCTCCAGCCCCAGGCCGAGCTGAGGAGCAGGTAGAGCATCGTCGCCGCGGTGCCGAACCCGGCCTGCGAGAAGTTGATGACCCGGCCCGACCGGTAGACGAGGATCAGGCCGATGGCGAGCAGGGCGTTCAACGACCCGTACACGGTGCCGAGGCCGAAGATCGCGGCGTAGGAGCGGTCGACCTGCCCGTTGCCGAACCACGCGACGATCAGCACCGAGACGAGCGCGGCGCCGACCAGCAGCGCCGGCGCCACGAGCGCGGAGCGGTCGCCGACGCGGGACACGGCGCGGGCGCGGGCGCGGAGGGCGATCACCGCCCGCCCCCCTCCGGCGCCGGGACCACCGACCGCAGGAACGCGACGAGCGAGTCGATCTGGAGCAGCTCGTGGGGCGCCGGCGTGTCGATGTGCACGGGCTCGCCGATGCTGGTGAGCTCGATCCGCAGCCCCACCTCGAACGCGAACCGGCGGATGGGCTCGACCCGCAGCCGCAGGTCGAACCGGCGCAGCAGCCCGTCCTCGTCGATCCAGACCTCGCCCGGGTGCACCGTGCCCTTCACCCCGAGGGCGTCGAAGAGCCGCTCGACCGCCTCCCGCCGGTCCTCGTCGTAGGCCGTGCGCCGGCTCTTGGTCAGCACCTTCTCGATGTCGAAGTTGGCCTCGTACCGGGTGGCCGGCACGCCGGCGACGGTCTCCTCACCCCGGTGCTCGATGCTCCCGGTCAGCGGCCCGCTGGCCAGGTCGACGAGGACCACCGGGCTGATGGCGTTCATGGCCAGGAGCGGCGGGTCCTGCAGCGGATCGAGCCCGCTGTCGCCGTCGTCGAGACCTTCGAGGTCGAGCAGCACCCACGGCCGGGCGTCGCGCTCGGCCGCGGCGTGCCGGATCCCGTAGAGGTCGAGCCCGTCGAACACCTGGAGGACGGCCTCCGACTGGACCCCGCTCCGGCCGTGCTCGAAGTCGATGGCCATCGCCAACTCGATCGGTGGGAACGGCGGGAGCTCGGCGGGATCGGCGCTGTCGACGGCGATGGCGATCCCCCCGACCGACACGCCGACGTCGGGCACCTCGATGACCCGGAGCGTGGCGCTCACCGTCCCGCGCGCCGACCCGGCGGCGATGGCGGCCTCGACACCGTCGGCGATGGCGTCGGCGTGGGCCTCCCGCTCGCCGAGGCCGCACGCCGCCAGCGGGGCGATGGCGAGCGCGGCGAACGACGCCGCCACCGCCCTCGTGATCCGCGCGCGCGCCGGAGACAACCGACCTCTTCTCTGACCCCGTGACCGGCCGGCCCCTTCGGGGGGACACGACCCATCTGACATGTCTGTCAGGTTTTCGGCGCCGAGGGCCCGGAGTCCTCGCTGGTGGTCGAAGGTCACGTCAGCACGCCGGCGGGGACGGGGGCGGGGGGCGGGTCGCGCCCTCCTCGGCAGCCCACTCGAGCTCGGACAGGTGGGCGAGCAAGCCGATGCGGGCCTCGTGGCGGCCGGGGGCGGTGCACCCGAGCACGTGGGCGGCGAACACCTGGGCCGCGGCCGCGGCGGCGAAGAGCCCGTCGCAGTCGCGGGTCCCGGCGACGTCCCGGTCGCGGCACCGACGGGCGTCGAGCTGGAGCAGCGCACCCACCTCGGCGAGCGCGTCGCCGGCCTCGACGGCGGTGGTGAAGCGTCCGGTGTCCTCGAGCACCTCGACGGCGGCGGGGACGCCGGAGGCGTCGCCGCCCCGGCCCGCCACCGCCACGCCGGCGGCGACGGCAACGAGCACCGACGCGATCGCGATGGTTGCGATCGACGGCCCCCGGTGGCCACCGACCATCAGCGGGGACCGGGCTCGTAGCCGGCCACCGAGCCCTCCCGGTCGAACACCCGCACCACGTCGTCGAGCTCGCCCGGTCGCCACCGCCGGCCCCCTTCGGTGTGCTGGTAGCACCCGGGCTCGCCGCCGTCGGGGTCGACGCAGCTCGAGTCCCACCAGATCTCGGCGAGGTCGTCGACGAAGGAGTGGTCGCCGGGCCCGTAGCCCCCGCCGATGGCCCACGGGCCCCGCACCTCCTGCAGGGGCATGTCGTAGAGGCCGTCGCGGAAGGTCTCGGGCGTGAGGTTGGGCCCCGCCTCCTGGATCCCGTTGACGATGTGCTCGACGGAGATCCAGTTCAGGCGGCACCAGTTCTGGTCGGGGGCGTTGGCGGGGTCGATCGACTTGTACGCCCGGTAGCAGTCGGTCTCCTGGAACCGCCGCGGCAGCTCCCAGCCCGACATGCCGAACACGCCGTCGAGCTGGCGACTGCCGGTGAGCCGGGCGCCGTCCCCGAAGTCCATGCCGTAGCTGTTGAGCATCACCCACTCGGGGAAGTAGCCCTGCGAGTCGGCCGCGCTCCACATCACGAGCGAGGCGACGAGCCCCGTCTGGTTGACGATGGTGGTGACGTCGTTGGCCCGCATCTGGGCCAGCGCCGAGCCGATCTGGGCCGGGTCTTCAGGGTTGACGTTGGCGGCGTGGACCTCGTCGAACCCGCAGTGGTCACGCGCCGACCGCCGGATCGTCTCGTAGGTGCGGAAGCGGTTGTTGGCCCACGACTCGACGATGTAACCGATGCGACGCGGGCGACCCTGGTGGACGCCGCGGGCGAAGTCGGCGGTGCGGCCGACCAGCTTCTTGCACACGTACTCCCCGACCATGCGATCGACCTTGTCGAGGCCCATCTGGTACGACCACCAGAACGGCGAGTGCTCCTCGTACACGTCGTCCTGGAACCCGTTGCCGTTGAAGCACATGAGCTGGCGCCGGGTCAGCTCGTCGCAGAACGGGAAGTTGAGGTGGACGGCGGCGAACAGCCGGTTCACCTCGGCCTCGTGCAGCGCCGAGGCCCGCTGCTCCTCCTCGCTGGGGCCGTCGTCCTCGATGGCCACGAGCCGCAGGCGGCGGCCCGACAGCTCGTAGCGCTCGTTGAAGTAGGCCTGGATGACGCGCACCGTGCGATGCACGGCGCTCTCCCCCGGCGGCGGATCGTCGGAGATCGGCCCTCGCTCCCGGGGCATGCCGAGGGCGTGCCAGAACCCGACCCGGACCTCGTCGCCGGTGACGTTGGTCCAGGTGGCACCGCCGTTGTCGCCGGTGAACGCCGGCCGGCACGGCGGGGCGTAGGCCGACTCGGTCTGCCGGGGCGGGTCGCCGAAGCACTGGCCCCGGCTGGCCTGGCGCTCGAGCGGCGGCGCCGTGGTGGTCGGCGGGGGCTCGCCGCTGCCGGACGCTCCGGCGGTGCGCGATGCCGCCTGCTGGAGCGACTGGATGATCGTCTCCGCCTCGGCGTCGGGCGGGGCGTCGGGCGACAGCTGGGCCGAGGCGCTGGCCTCGTCGGGCGGCGGGCGCAGGGCGCTGGGGAGCACGGCCAGCGCCAGGGCCATGGCCACGAGCAGGTAGGCGACGGGGAGGAGCTGCGCGCCCCTCGACCCCGTTCGACCCCTTCCCACCCCCTTGCCCATCTTGATACCGATGGTACGAGAATGTTCGTGGTATTGGCCAACCGAGCTGATCGGCCTCAGCAGCCCCGCTCGAACACGGCGAGACGGGCGTCGCGCTGGAGACGCGTCGGCCCGCCGGGGCCGGTGAGGCGCACGTCGAGGATCAGCCGATCGGCGTCCCGCACGAGCATGCCGAACACCCCCGAGTCGGTCGCCACCGCCACCCGCCACGTGCTCCCGTCGAGGCGGGCCGACGCCGCGTGCGGGCGGAGCCCGGCGACGCGCGCCGCGCCCTCACCGCAGCGGCGGGCGGCGTCCTCACCGAAGCGGGTGGGGCCGCCCGCGGCCACGGCCGCGGTGGCGCCGGCGACCAGCGCGACCGCGATCCAGATGCCCAACACCCACCGCACGGGCTGATCCTCGCACCAAGCCCGGTCGCGGGCGCTGCTCCCGGGCGTCCTCTCCGGCGATCAGCCCCGCACCACGCCCTGGCGCGGCGCCTCGAGCCCGGCGATCCACGGCTTGTCGAGGGGCGTGGGGCGGGCCTCGGCGGGTCCGTGGAAGATCGTCGTCATCGCCCGCCGCGGGCGGCCGCTCGTGTTGGGGGCCGTGTGGTGCAGCGTCCGGCAGTGGTGGAAGGTCGCCCCGCCGGCCGGGAGCGGACACGGCACGGCGGCGGCACGGTCGACGGGCTCGTCGACCTCGAGCGGCTCGCCGGGTGCCGCCCGGTGGCGGAGTACGTCGTTGCGGTGGCTGCCGGGCAGGAACTGCATGGCCCCGCTCTCGACGACGGCGTCGTCGAGGGGCATCCACACCGACAGGCTGTTGCACCGCAGGTGGTTGCGGTCGTTCCAGAACGCCTCGTCCTGGTGCCACGGCGCCGCCCGCCCACCGGTCGGCGGCTTGTAGATGAGCATGAGCCCGCCGGGCACGACCTCCTCCTCGGCGATGCCGAGCAGGGCGGCGGCGAGCCGCTTGCCGTTCCGGAAGTAGCCGGTGTCGCCCATCTCGGGGGCCTGCAGCTCGGGGAGGAACACCTGGTCGATGACCGCGCCGTCGGCCTTGTCGCCCTCGTAGACGAGCCGCCACGCGCTGGTGTCGGCCATGACCTGGTCGTACAGCTCGCGCAGGCGCTCCACCTCGCCGTCGGAGGTGATGCGATCGATGCGGAGGAAGCCCTGCTCCCGGAAGTGGGCGACCTCTTCGTCGGACAGGGACACGTTCGGGACATCCGGCGCCAGCGTCACGACACCGACAGTATCGCAATATCGGCGGTATCGGCAGGGCTATGGTCTCGCCCGTGCCCACCGGACGAGCCGTCGTCAGCGATGGCGTCGGCGGCTTCGCCGTCACCGAGATCGAGGTCGAGGACCCCGCCGCCGGCGAGGTGCTCGTCGAGCTCCGCGCGTCGGGGGTCTGCCACACCGACCACGATCTGCTGGCGGCACCGGTCCCGCTCGTGCTCGGCCACGAGGGCGCCGGCGTGGTGGCGGCCACGGGCGAGGGCGTCAGCGACCTCGCCGCCGGCGACCCCGTGCTCCTCTCGTGGTCGCTCCCGTGCGGGACGTGCTTCCAGTGCACGGAGGGCAACCACCACCTCTGCGAGCGCCACTCCCCCCTCACCGCCGGGCTCGGCGGTCACGCCCACCTCGGTGGCACCCGTGCCGGCGGGCGGGCGATCGTGCAGGCGTTCGCCCTCGGCACCATGTCGACGCTCGCGCTCGTGCGCCGGGAGGCGGTGGTGCCGCTGCCCGAGGGGATCCCGTTCACCTCGGCGTGCATCGTCGGTTGCGGGGTCATGACCGGGTACGGCTCCGCGGTCAACGCCGCCCGCGTCGAGCCGGGCTCGTCGGTGGTGGTGCTCGGGTGCGGCGGCGTCGGGCTCAACGTGATCCAGGGCGCCCGCATCAGCGGCGCGGCGCGCATCGTCGGCGTCGACCCCAAGGCCGACCGCCGGGCCATGGCCGAGCGGTTCGGCGCCACGGATGTCATCGCCCCCGACGACGGCGACCGGGACCTGTCCGGGGTCGCCGAGCAGGTTCGGGCGCTGACCAGTGGCCGCGGCGCCGACTACGCCTTCGAGTGCACGGCGGTGCCCGCCCTCGGCGCCGCGCCGCTGCGGATGATCCGCCACGGCGGCACCGCCGTGGCCGTGAGTGGCATCGAGCAGGAGATCACGGTCGACATGCAGCTGTTCGAGTGGGACAAGACCTACATCAACCCCCTCTACGGCCAGTGTCGGCCGGCGCGCGACTTCCCCCGCATCTTCGACCTCTACCGACGGGGCGACCTGCTGCTCGACGAGCTCGTCACCCGCATGTACCCGATCGACGACGTCGACGCGGCGTTCGACGACCTCCTCGCCGGTCGCAACGCGAAGGGGGTCATCACCCTTGGCTGATGCCGAGCTCTTCCCGGTCGAGCTCTCCGATCCCGCCTACGAGTGCGAGGGGCTCCGGCACGCCACCGCCAACAGCCGCGCCCTCGGCCGCCGGGGCGACGCCACGTTCTGGTCGACGCCGGTCGGCGCCACCGCCGAGCCGGTGCCGCTCGTGATCCTCCTGCACGGCGTGTACGGCTCGCACTGGGCGTGGGCCCACAAGGCCGGGGCCCACCGCACGGCCGCCGCGCTCGACCGGCCCATCGCCCTCGCCATGCCGAGCGACGGCCTCTTCGGGCTCGGCAGCGGCTACGTGCCCCACCGCGGCGGTGACTTCGCGTCGTGGATCCTCGACGAGGTGCCGCGGCTGGCGGCCATGGCCCTGCCCGGCGTCGACCCCGACGCGCCGATCGCCCTCGTCGGCCTGTCGATGGGCGGGTTCGGCGCGCTGCTCCTCGGGGCCCGTCATCCCGAGCGGGTGCACGCGGTGAACGGCATGTCGTCGATCACCGACTTCGAGCAGATGCGGCTGTTCGTGGGCGACATCAGCGCCTACGACGTCGACGACGCCGACCGGTCGGTCATCGACGCCATGCGAGCGGCGCCGGCGCTGCCGCGCATCCGCTTCGACTGCGGCTCGAGCGATCCGCTGATCGACCACAACCGGGCCCTGCATGCCGCGCTCGACGGTGGCGGGATCGACCACGACTACGTCGAGCACGACGGCGGCCACGAGTGGGGCTACTGGACCGCCCACCTCGCCGCCGCCCTCACCTTCGCCCTCGGCTGACCCCTCAGGTGCCGCGGCGCACCACGTCGAGCATGTGGGTGAAGCCCTTCGGCTGGTAGCTGTACAGGAGGGCTCGGCGGTCGCGGTCGGAGGTGTTGGGGTTCGACTTGTGCACGAGCAGCGCGCCGAAGAAGACCACCGCGCCCGCCTCGACCTCGATGGGGACGGTGGGCTTGCCCTCCGCGGCCGCCGGGTCCATCTCGAAGCGACCGAAGAAGTCGGCGTCGGTGCGCCGCGGCCACTCGCCGCTCGTGTGGCTGCCGGGGATGACCTCGAGGGTGCCGTTCTCGAGCGACGCGTCGTCGAGGAAGAGCATGGCGGTCACGACGCGGAGGGGGTCGTCGGCCACCCCCACCCAGTACGGGTGGTCCTGGTGGAACGGGTTCGGGCCGCCGTGGTGGGGACGCTTGAGGTTGAGCTTCTCGGTGAACAGCGCCGGCTCGGGGTCGCCGACGAAGTCGATCGAGGGGTCGATGAGGCGGGGGTCGTAGGCCCACTTCTCGAGCTCGGGCGACAGGTGGGCGAACGGCTCGATGCCGTGCACGACGTCGGTGTCGCCCTCCCACTTGATGGTGCACCCGGTGAGCTGATCGGGGTCGAACGTGTAGCTGCCGACGTGGTAGCGCGTCGACTGGCGGCCATCGACGAGCCCGGTCACGAGCTGCTCGCAGGCGTCGACGATCTCCCGCACCTCGTCGCGCGTGAACACCCCCTCGCGCAGCACGTAGCCGTCGCGGGCCAGAGCCTCGCGCTCGTTGTCGGACAACCGGTGCGTCATCTCTCCCCCTGCGGTCGTGCGAAGATGCGGCACCGAGTATGGCAATACTGTTGGTATCAGTCCAGCGCACCGCGGCGGAGTCGGATACCATCGGTATCTGATGGCCGAGCGACTTGACGTCCGGCTGACGGACGACCAGATCGAGCAGTTCCACACCGAGGGCTACACGTGGGTGCCGCGCCTCACCACCGACGAGGAGCTCGAGTGGATCCGGCCGATCTACGACGCGCTGTTCGCCGAGAAGCGGGGCGCGTTCAAGGGCGGCTACTTCGACCTCGCCCGGCAGTACGACGCCGACGGCGAGGACCTCGTCCCCCAGGTGCTGATGCCCGAGCTGCAGCACCCGGAGCTGCGCGACACCAACATCGTCCGCAACGCCCGGGTGATCGCGTCGCAGCTGCTCGGCCTGCCCGACGACCAGCTCAAGACCTGGAGCCACATGATCCTGAAGCCGCCGCACGTCGGCGGCCCGCTGCCCTGGCACCAGGACGAGGCCTACTGGGACACCGGCTTCGCGTACCGCGCCCTCGGCGTGTGGGTCCCGCTCGACCCGGCGACGCTCGAGAGCGGCTGCATGCACTTCCTGCCCGGGTCCCACACCGGCCCGGTCCGGCCCCATCGCCACATCGGCGACGATCCCGCCGTGCACGGGCTCGAGACCGACGTGGACCCCGCCGATGTGGCTCGCGCCGTGGCGGTGCCACTCGAGCCCGGGGGCGCGACCTTCCACCACTGTCGCACGCTGCACATGACGCCGCCGAACGTCAGCGACCACGTGCGCCGGGCGTGGGCCAACGAGATCCAGGTCGAGCCGGTCGTCCTCCCCGAGGGCGAGCGCAACGACTTCCCGTGGGTCGAGGCCGGCAAGCAGGCCTGGGACGCCCGCCCCGTCTACCGCAGCTGATCCTCGAGGAGTTGGTCGATCTCCGTTCGGCGTGGCATCGACGGCTCCGCACCGTGCCTCGTCACCGCCACCGCCCCCGCCGCGTTGCCGACGCGGGCCGCCTCCACCAGGTCGGCGCCGGCCGCCAGCGCTGCGCACAGCGCGCCGCAGAACGCGTCCCCGGCACCCACGGTGTCGACGCAGTCGACGGCGTGCGGCGCCAGCCGGTGCTCGCGATCGCCGGTCCGCACGAGGGCCCCCTGATCGCCGAGCGTCAGCACCAGGTCGACGCCGCCGACGTGGCCGAGGATCGCCGCCTCGGTCTCGTTGGGCACGAGCACGTCGATCAGTCCCGCGTAGTCGTCGAGCCGGCCGACGGCGGGCGCCGGGTTGAGGACGACGGTCGCGCCCGCCGCCTTGGCGATCCGCGCCGCCTCGACGGTGATCGGACCGGGGAGCTCCCACTGGAGCAGCACGACCGATCCCGACGCGATGACGTCCTCGGGCAGCGTCGTGAGCGCGTGGTTGGCGCGCGGGATCACGACGATCGCGTTCTGGCCCGAGTCCTCCACGACGGGCAGGCCGACGCCGGTGCCGTCAGCGGGATCGACCGACACGCCGCGACGGTCGATGCCGTCGGCGTCGAGGGCCTCGAGGAAGGCGCGGCCGAAGTCGTCGTCGCCGACTCGGCCGACCATGGCGACGGTGCCGCCGGACCGGGCGGCGGCCACCGCCTGGTTGAACCCCTTGCCGCCGAGGAACCGGTCGAACGTCGAGCCGATCACGGTCTCGCCCGGCGCCGGCAGCTTGGGCGTGCGGGCGACGAGATCCATCATGAACGACCCGACGACGACGACCCGATCCATCAGCGGAGCCGCTTCCCCAGCGCGCCGCCCGGGTGGTGACGGGCGAAGTCCTCGGGCGTGAACTCGCGTGCCGCCATGAGACCGACGGCGAGCGCGTCGCCGAGCACGAGGGTCACCGTGGTCGACGCCGTCGGTGCCAGGTCGTGGGGGTCGCACTCCCGGTCGACCCCGGCGTCGAGCGACACGTCGGCCAGCCGCGCCAGGGTGGAGCCGCCCCGGCAACCGGAGATGGCGACGACGTGGGCGCCGGGCTGGACCATCTCCACGAACCGGCAGACCTCGGCCGTCTCCCCCGAGTTGGAGATGGCGATCAGCACATCGCCGTCGCGCACGAGCCCCGAGTCGCCGTGGAGCGCGTCGGCGGCGTGCACGAACGACGCCGGCGTGCCCGTCGAGGACAGCGTGGCGGCGATCTTCGCCCCGATGAGGCCCGACTTCCCGAGGCCGGTGACGACCACCCGGCCCGACGGCGACGACAGGATCAGGTCGATCGCCCGCTGCATCGGTTCGGTCGACCGGCCGACCAGCGCGTTGACCGCATCGGCCGCGAGCCGGATCGCCTCGGCGGCGGCATCCGCAGGCTCGCTCATGCCGGGATGTCTACCGCCGGTCGGGGATCGTCGTCTCACCCGTGAGCTGGTTGACGTAGATCTTCCAGGGATAGTGGTCGCCCTCGCCGCCGGCGTCGGGCGTCTGCATGTGCTGGGTGAGGGCCTTGCGCCAGTGGTCGGAGTCGTTGGCCGTCGTCATGTGCGGGGTCGCCGAGTGGTGGAAGGTGACGCTCCCCCGCCGGATCGGGCACGCCACGGTGCGCGACTCGTCCGGGAAGCACTGGAGGAGGTCGCTCTTCACGCCGTCGACGATCTTGTGCTCGAGCACGCCGTCCTTGTGGCCGCCGTCGATGAAGTGCATGCAGCCGTTGGTCGTGTCGACGTCCTGCAGCGGGATCCAGTTCGTGATCCCCTTGTCGGTGAGGTTGCGGCCCCAGTAGCCCTCGTCCTGGTGCCAGTAGGTCGGGGCGTCGTTGTGCGGCGGCTTGCCGAGGAACTGGTTGTACCAGAACTCCACGCGCTGGCCGAGCAGCGCCGAGCCGAACTCGGCGGCCCACTTCCGGAACGCGGCGTCCTTCACCTCCGGCCACACGGCCTCGGGCCACGACTGCACGATCTTGAACGAGCGCTGCTCGCGCTCCTCCCTGTCGTCCCACGCCCAGTCGAAGGCGAGCTTCTCCTTCTGGAGGATGAGCTGGTCGAGATGGCCCTCGAGCTCGTCGAGGTCCTCGGCGGGGATGGCGTCCTCGACCACCAGGAACCCGTGCTCCCGGAACGACGCGATCTGCTCGTCCGTTGCCTCCGGATAGTGCGACATGGATACCGACGGTATCAAGATGCCCTCGGGCTCGCAAGGTGCAGGACCGGCGCCCGGCACCGTCGAAGTGAGGGGTCGAGGACTGGGGGTCGGCATGCTGCCGTTGCGAGTGCGCCTTGCACAGATGCTCGAGACTGCGTCGAAGGATCCCGGCGTCATCCGGCGCCTCATCGGCCTGGCGGCGGTGATCGTGATCGTCGGCGGCGTGGTGGCCAGCGGGGGGATGACGCTCAACCTCCGCATCGGCGGCTCCAGCGGCCTGACGACGGCCATCGCCGGAGACGGCGGCTTCACCACCGTCGTCGGCGACGACGGCGAGGTGATCCAGGTGCCCGTCACCGGCGCCACCTCGCCGGCCGCCGGTGGCGCCGGGGCCACGACCCCGGCGGGTGCCGCCCGCGCGACCGGGACGGCCGCCGCCGCCAGCGCCGCCGGTGGTGGACCGAGCCCGAGCGCGACCAACCCGGGCGCGACCGCGTCCGCCGACGCCGGCGGCGACCGGTGCGCGGGCGCCACGCTCGGCGCCGTCGACAACGGCGTGACCGACACGACCGTCACCGTCGCCCTCCTCCAGGTGGAGCTCGCCGCCCTCGACGCGCTCGGCTTCGGGCTCAGCACCGGCGACATCGACTACCCGAAGATCCTCGCGGCGTGGGAGCAGGCGCTCAACGACGGCGGCGGCGTGGCGTGCCGTCAGGTGCGGATCATCCACGAGGTGACCGACCTCACCCTCGACGGCCAGCTCGCCTCGTGCAAGCGGCTCACCCAGGACCTCAAGGTCGCAGCCGTGCTGGCGCCCGGCGGATTGGTGGGCGGCGCCCCGTGCATCACCAAGGACAACCAGACCCCGCTGGTCACCGCGCTCGCCGCCCCCGAGTACTGGGCACGCGAGGGCGCGCCGTACCTGTGGGACGTGCTGATGAGCCAGGAGCGGGTGCAGCTCAACCACGTGCAGTGGCTCCACGACACGGGGGAGATCACGCCGTCGGACACCCACGTGGGCGTCGTGTACGCCAACGAGCCCTACGGCGGCCCGTCGGTCGAGGGAGCGATGATCCCCAAGCTCCGCGAGCTCGGGTACTCGGTGCGCGTCGGCAAGCTGCCCTACGACACCGAGCAGGCCGCCGCCCAGATGGCCCAGGTCGTCCTCGACTTCCAGACGAGCGGCGTGAACCACGTGATGATGCCGGTCAACATCATCTACAAGACCCAGTTCATGCAGCAGGCGGAGTCGCAGGGCTACTTCCCGGTCTACAGCGAGGACGACGCGACCGTCGGCTGCCAGGACTTCCTGACCGGCACCTACCCCGAGCGCTCCTGGGACGGGACCCTCTGCGTCGGCTCCGGCCTGCTCAACGGCGCCCCCAACGGACTCCGTCTCGAGGAGCTGCAGGCGTACTACGCGCAGCACCCGTTCGCGCAGAAGGCCGACGCGCTCTACCTCGCCGCCAACCCCGAGGGCTACGACAACGGCGGCGAGGCGGAGGAGGAGGACGCGCTGGCCCAGCAGTACACGAACTACCACCTCGGCGCCCTCGTGTCGCTGTGGGCCCAGGCCGCCAACCGCGTCGGCCCCGACCTCACCCGCGCCGCGTGGGGCGCGGCGATGATGCAGACCGGCGAGTTCCACGAGAACGTCTCGCCGGTGCCCTACACCTACGCGGAGGGCAAGACGTCGGGCCCCGACCACATCGAGATCGTGCAGTGGCACGCCGCCGCCGGCGACGGGTACGACGAGCGCACCTACCGCCGCGTGAGCGACCGCATCAAGAGCCCGCACTGAGCCGGCGGTGACCGATCCGACGCCAGAGACGACATGAGCGAGCGAAGCGAGCGGGGCCGACCGGCCCGTCGCCGCAGGCGACACGAGGTGACGACATGACCGACGAGCCGCGCTCGCTCGCCGCCGGCATCATCGCCGCCGAGCCGATCGAGACGACCGTCGACGAGCACGGCGTGATCACGACCGACCTCGCCATCGGGGAGTCGGTCCCCCTGCGGGAGACGCTGCGCCGGCACGGCGCCCTGCCCCTGGCGCTCCTCACCATCCTGAACGTGGTCGACGAGCTCGACCGCGTGGCGATCGTGACCCTCGGCCCGGAGATCCAGCGGTCCTTCGACCTGTCCGACGCCGCCCTCGGCGCCGTCGCCGGCCTGGGCGGCCTCCTGACCGTCGCCGCCTCGGTGCCGCTGGCCGTGCTCGCCGACCGGCGCCGCCGCATCCCGCTGGTCACCGCGTCGGCGCTGCTGTGGGCGGCGTTCACCGGCCTCACCGGTGCGGCCCGCAACGTGGTGATGCTCGTGATCGCCCGGCTGCTGTCGGGCCTCGGCAAGGGCGCCATCGAACCGGTGCACACCAGCCTGCTGGCCGACTGGTACCCCGTCGAGTCCCGGGGCCGGGTGCTGGCCGTGCACCGCGCCGCCAATCCGATCGGCGCGGTGATCGGTCCGCTGCTCGCCGGTGGCATCGGTGCGCTCTTCGGGTGGCGCTGGGCGTTCGTCGCCGCCGTGCCGCTCACGGTGATCCCCGCCCTCGCCGCGCTGGCGCTCCGCGAGCCCCGTCGCGGCCAGCACGAGGAGGCGGCGTCGGGCACCGACACGACCGTTGCCGAGGTCGAGCTCCCGAAGGTGCCGATCGGCTCGGCGGTCGCCCGCCTCCTCGACATCCAGTCGCTCCGCTTCATGTACATGGGCATCGGCGTGCTCGGCTTCGCCGTCGTCGGCGCACCGGTGATCATCAGCCTCTACCTCGAGGAGGTCCTCGGGCTCGGGCAGTTCGGCCGCGGCGCGTTCTTCGCCGTCGGCGCCGTCGGCCCGCTGATCGGCCTGCCGCTCGGCGGCATGGTGTCGGACCGGCTCTTCCGCCGCGACCCGGGCTGGCCGCTCCATCTCGTCGGCCTCGCCATCCCGCTGTGGGCGGTCCTGCTCGTCGTGTCGCTCTACCTGCCAGGGGTGGTGCTCGTGACCATCGGCTGGGTGGTCGCCGGCGCCGTGCTCGGCGTCGCCACGCCGGCGTTCCTGCAGCTCGTCTCGGTCACCTCGCCGCCGGCCTTCCGGGCGCTGTCGTTCTCGATGTTCGGCCTCTTCCTCTACGTGTTCGGCGGGTTCTTCGGCCCGATCATCATGGGCTCGGCGTCCGACGCGTGGGGCCCGCGCACCGCCCTGTCGCTGCTGGTGGCGCCCGGCCTGCTCGCCGGCGTGCTGCTGGTGCGGGGGGCGAAGCACGTCGCCGGCGACATCCAGATGGTGATCGACGACCTCCGCCAGGCATCCACGGCGCGGGCCCGGCGCCGCGAGGGCGGCAACCTCGTCGAGCTGCGGGGGATCGACTTCTCGTACGGGCCGACCCAGGTGCTGTTCGGCGTCGACCTCGACATCCCCGAGGGCGAGATCGTGGCCCTGCTCGGCACCAACGGCGCCGGGAAGTCGACCGTGCTCCGCGTGCTCACCGGTCTCGAGCACCCGCGCCGGGGACAGGTGCGCTTCCGCGGCGAGGACATCACCTACCTCGAGGCCGAGCAGATCCTCGGGCTCGGCATCGCCCAGATGCCGGGCGGCAAGGCCGTGTTCCCGGGCATGACCGTCGAGGAGAACCTGCGCGTCGGCGCCTTCACCTACCGAGACGACAAGCGCCGGGTCGAGACCGACCTCGCCGAGGTGTACGAGCGCTTCCCGCGGCTCGGCGAGCGCCGGCGCCAGCTCGCTGCCACCCTGTCCGGCGGCGAGCAGCAGATGCTCGCGCTCGCCAAGGCGTTCCTCACCCAGCCAACCCTCCTCTGCATCGACGAGCTGTCGCTCGGCCTGGCCCCGTCGGTCACCGCCGACCTGCTGGCCATCGTGCGCGAGCTCCACGAGCGGGGCACGACGATCGTCGTGGTCGAGCAGTCGGTGAACGTGGCGCTGGCGCTGGCCACCACGGCCGTGTTCATGGAGAAGGGCCAGGTCCGGTACTCGGGCCCGGCCGAGGACCTCCGCGACCGCTCGGATCTCCTGCGCTCGGTGTTCCTCCAGGGTGCCACCGCGTCATGAGCACGGGGTCGCTGATCCTCGGCGCGATCACGGGGTTGACCTACGCCATCCTCGCCATCGGCCTCATCCTCATCTACCGGTCGAACCGCTTCGTCAACTTCGCCCACGGCAGCCTCGGCGCCCTGGCCTCGGTGCTCTTCGCCAAGCTCGTCGTCGATCTGGGCGTGCCCTACTGGGTCGCGCTCGTGCTCGTCCTCGTGGGCGCGGGCGCCGCGGGCGGGCTCATCGAGGTGTCGGTCATCCGCCGCCTGTCGGCGGCGCCCCGCATCGTGCTCGTGGTGGCGACGATCGCGCTCGCGCAGCTCCTCTACTTCTTCTCGCTGCTCGACTCGGTGCAGCCCGACGCCACTCGCCTCGTGCGGGAGGGGTTCCCCCGCGCGTTCGACGTGTCGTGGCGAGTCGCCGGCGTGACCCTCACCGGCGCCCACCTCTCCATCGCCGTGTTCGTCCCCCTCCTCACCGCCGCCCTCGCCGCCTTCCTGCGGCTGACCGCGTGGGGCCAGGCGATCCGCGCCGCCGCCGAGAACCCCGACGCCGCCCGCCTGGCGGGGATCTCGGTGAAGCGCACGTCGACCATCGTGTGGGTGCTGGCCGGCGTGCTCGCCGCCGCCACCGGGCTGCTCTTCGCGCCGCTGCGGGCGTCGTTCCTCATCCAGACGATGGGGCCGAGCATCCTCGTGCGGGCCCTCGGCGCCGCCCTGGTGGCCCGGATGACGTCGCTGCCGGTCGCCTTCGGCGCGGCGATGGTGATCGGCGTGGCCGAGGCTGCGGTGTTCGCCCAGACCAGCGACGGCGGGCTCACCGACCTCGTCGTGTTCCTGTTCGTGGTCGGCGCGCTGGTGGTGCGCGGTCGCCAGCTGGGCCGCTCGGTGCGGGAGAACGCGACGGCCGTCGGCTTCGGCGCCGAGACCGAGCCGCTCGCGCCCGAGCTGGCGGCGTCGGCGGCGGTGCGCCGCGCCCGCGGGGTCGGCATCACCGGTCTCGCCGTGACCGTCGTCGCCCTCCCCTACCTGCCGGTGTTCGGGCTCAACACGAGCCGGACGACGTTCCTGCTGGCCATCACCATGGCCTTCGCCATCGTCGGGGTCTCGCTCACGATCCTCACCGGCTGGGCCGGCCAGGTGTCGCTCGGGCACTTCGCGCTGGTGGGCGTGGGCGCCTTCACCGTCGCCCGGTTCGAGAGCGCGCCGGTGCCGGTCGTCGTCGTCCTCGCCGGGCTCGCCGCCGCCGGCGCCGCGGTGATCATCGGCATCCCCGCCCTGCGCATCCAGGGGCTGTTCCTGGCGGTGTCCACCCTCGCCTTCGGCGTGGTCGCCACCGGCTGGGTGTTCCAGCAGACGTGGTTCGTGCGCAACGTCTCGGGCGTGTTCCTCACCCGGCCGTCGCTGCTGCGCACCGAGCGGGCCGTGTACTTCCTCGCCCTCGGCCTGCTCGCGCTCGCCGTGGTCGTCGCCCGCAACGTGCGGGCCACGGCGACGGGCCGGATGATGATCGCGGTGCGCGACAACGACGCCGCCGCCCGGTCGGCCGGCATCTCGGCGACGTGGACCCGGCTCGCCAGCTTCGCCATCTCCGGCTTCCTCGCCGGCACCGCCGGCACCGTCTTCGCCTACGGCCGGCAGTCGTTCAACGCCACCGACTTCCCGCCGGCGGTGAGCCTCACCGTGCTGCTGATGGTGGCCGTCGGCGGCCTCGGCTCGATCACCGGCGCGGTGCTGGGCGCGGTGTTCATGTTCGGCATCCCCGCGCTGTTCGGCACCAGCGACCTCGTCACGCTGTTCACCAGCTCGGTGGGCGTGCTCATCGTGCTCCTGTACCTCCCCGGTGGGCTCGCCAGCGTGGCGTCCTCCGCCCGCGACGCGATCGCCGCCCGCCTCGCCCGCCGGGAGCAGGGCCTGCCGGCGCCGCCCCGCGAGCTGCCACCGCTCCGCGAGCTGTGGCGGGCGGTGACGCAGTGACCGCGCCGGTGACGGCGCCGACGACCGCGCCGGACGGGTTCCCGCTGGTGGCCGAGGACGTGCGGGTGTCCTTCGGCGGCGTGCAGGCGCTGCAGGGGGTGTCGCTCACCGTGGCGCCCGGCGAGACGGTCGGGCTCATCGGCGGCAACGGCGCCGGCAAGACCACGTTCATGGACTGCGTGTCGGGCTACGTGGAGGGGTCGGGCCGGCTGCACGCGTTCGGCACCGACATCACGGCTCTCGCCCCCGAGCTGCGGCCCTACGTCGGCATCGTCCGCAGCTTCCAGGACGCCCGCCTCTATCCGGGCCTCACCGTCATCGAGTCGCTCCTGGTGGCGGTCGAGCGCCGGCGGCCGACGCCGCTGTTCGGGTCGCTGCTGAACCTCGGCGTGCGCCCGATCGAGGTCGCCAAGCGCGAGCTGGTCGACGAGGTGATCGAGACCCTGGGGCTCGTCCCCTACCGGCACAAGCGGATCCGGGAGCTGTCGACCGGCACCCGGCGCGTCGTCGACATCGCCACCGTGGTGGTGCAGGAGCCTCGCCTCGTGCTGCTCGACGAGCCCACGAGCGGTCTCGCCCAGCGCGAGACCGAGGCGTTCGGCCCGCTGCTCCGGTGGCTGCGGGAGCGGCTCGACTGCGCCGTGCTCCTCATCGAGCACGACATGCCGCTGATCACCTCGGTCTCCGACCGGCTGTACGCGCTCGAGAGCGGCGCCGTCATCGCCGAGGGCCGGCCGGCCGACGTCATCGCCGACCCCCGGGTGATCGCCAGCTACCTCGGCGTCGACGAGACCGCCATCAACCGCTCCGGGGCCGTCGCCCGCCCCGCGCCCCGCCGCCGCCGCCGGCAGCTGTCGGCCCGCTGATCCCAGAACCACCCACCGAGGAGACCGATGATCGACGTCACCGACCTGACCCGCGTCACGCCCGTGCTCGACAGCCGGGCGTGCACGTTCGAGAACCCCACCGGCGCCCGGGGCGCCGGCGGGACGGCGGCCGGCGGCCGCAAGGGTGCGCCGTTCCGTCAGCTGGATCCCGGTGAGGAGGTGACCCTCGCCGACATCGAGGGTCCCGGCGTCGTGCGCCACGTGTGGATGACGTTCCCGCCGGCCCCGCCCGAGGTGATGCGGGCGATGGTGATCGAGGTGTTCTACGACGGCGCCGACGAGCCCAGCGTCTCGGTGCCCGCCGTCGACTTCTTCGGTGTGGGGATGGGCCGTCCGCGCCCGATGAGCAGCGCGCTGACCGCCATCCAGGAGGGGCGCGGGTTCAACTCGTTCGTGCCCATGCCGTTCGGCCGCCGGCTGCGGATGACGTTCCGCAACGGCTCCGAGCGCCGCATCCACCTCTACTACCAGGTCGACTTCACGCTGGAGCCGGTGGGCGACGACGCCGGCCGGCTCCACGCCACGTTCCGCCGCGAGAACCCGACGACGCTCAAGCGCGACTTCGTCATCGAGGACGGGCTCCGGGGTCCCGGCCGGTTCCTCGGGTGCGTCGTCGGCATCCGGACGATCGACGGCGGCGTCTGGTACGGCGAGGGCGAGGTGAAGGTGTACCGCGACGGCGACTCCGAGCTGCCGACGATCTGCGGCACCGGCCTCGAGGACTACGTCGGCACCGCCTGGGGGATGGACGCTCACGTCTCCCACTACGCCGGGGTGCCGCTGGACGCGCGCGTGCCCGGGGTCGCAGGGGGGTCCCCTAGTGCCGGTGCGAGGGTGCCGGACTACGTGAGCTTCTACCGGTGGCACGTGCTCGACCCGATCATGTTCGCCTCGTCGATCAAGGTGACGATCCAGCAGATCGGCTACGACGTGTTCCTGTCCGGCGACGAGGAGCGGATGGCGCGCTACGTGCGCGACGGGCTCGTCGCCGGCAACGGCCTGAGCGAGCCCCGGGAGGGCGGCCCTCCCTTCCTCGGCCACGGGATCGTCGAGCGCGTCGACGACTACAGCGCGGTCGCGTTCACGATGTGCCGCGACCCCCAGCCCGTCCCCCGCGTCGACGTCGCCGCCGCGGTCGCCGACCTCGAACGCCGCGACTACGAGGTGCCCAACCCGTTCGAGCTGATGTTCCTCGCCGGCGCCGACTGAATCACCCCCTCAAATCACGAAGGTTGTCGCGCTCGCCCGCCACGGGCGGGCGAGCGCGACAAGGTTCGAGACGAGTGCGGCGTGCGCGGTCAGGTGGGGGGCCAGCGGGGTGGCTCGCCCTGGCCCTGGGCGACGTGGTGGGCGCTCCACGCCCGCAGCAGGTCCTCGTCGTCGCACACGAGGTACCGGTTCGCCTTGATGCCCTCGACGCCGGCCCGGGCGCAGATCTCGGGGTCGACGCCGCCCGCCACCGCGGCCGTGAAGCCGGCCCGGATCGCCGCCGGCACGGGATCGTCGTCGGCCGGCGGCAGGTCGCCGGCCCTCCCGACCCAGGTCTTCTCCGGCGCCATGATCTCGCTCCTCACCACGCCGCCCGGCATCATCACCGACACGCCGACCCTCGCGCCCGACGCCGCCAGCTCGCGCGCCAGCGCCTCGCTCAGGCCCAGCACGGCGTGCTTGCTCGAGGCGTAGACGCCCATGCCGGGGAGCGCGTCGAAGCACGCCGCCGAACCGGTGTTGACCACGTGGCCCTCCTCCTGTTGCAGGAGGATCGGCATGAACGCGTGCAGGCAGTGCACGATGCCGAAGACGTTCACGTCGTGGACCCAGCGCCACTCCTCGAGCGTCGCCCGCCAGGTCCGGCCGAAGCGCCCGGCGATGCCGGCGTTGTTGCACAGCACGTGCACCGCGCCGAAGCGCTCGACGGCAGCGTCGGCCAGGGCCCGCACCGCCGCCGGGTCGGTGACGTCGGTGGGGACCGGCAGCACCTCGGCGCCGCCCGCCTCGAGCTCCTTCGCCGCCAGCTGCAACGGCTCGGCCTGCACGTCGGCGAGCACCACCTGCATCCGCTCGGCCGCCAGCAGGCGGGCGAGCGCCCGCCCGATGCCGTTGGCGGCGCCGGTCACGACCGCCACCCGCCCGTCGAGTCGTTCCATGAACCCATCCCCCCGAAGCAACAGTATTGTGATACCGATGGTATCTGATGGTCGGCTGCCGGCCGGGGCGCTCGTCGACCTCGACCCCGAGGTCGTCGCCGAGGCGCGCGAGCTGGCGGCCCGAGCGGAGGCGTTCGCCGCCACGCAGCCCTCGCCCCACACCCTGCCCGTCGACGTGCAGCGGGCGCTCATGGCCGCCGGCGCCTCCCCCCGCTCGCCCGACACCCAGGCGCGCACCGTCGACGGCGTGCCGGTGCGGGTGATGGCGGTCCCCGATCCCGCCGCGGTCTACCTGCACCTGCACGGCGGCGGCTGGACGATGGGCGGCGCCGACCAGCAGGACGAGCGGCTCTGGCGGCTGGCCCGCGACGTGGGCGTCACCGTCGTGACCGTCGAGTACCGGCTGGCGCCCGAGCACCCGTTCCCGGCCGGCGCGGACGACTGCGAGCGCGTCGCCCGCTGGCTCGTCGCCGCCGGCGCCGACGAGCTCGGCACCGAGCGGCTGCTGATCGGCGGCGAGTCGGCCGGCGCCCACCTGTCGGCGGTCACGCTGGTGCGCCTCCGCGACGCCGGCCTCGCCGGCGCCTTCGCCGGTGCCAACCTCGCCTACGGCTGCTTCGACCTGTCGATGACGCCCAGCCAGCGGGCGTGGGGCGACCGGGTGGTGGTGCTGTCGACGCCGATCGTCGCCTGGCACGCCGACCAGCTCCTCCCCGGCCTCGACGACGCCGCCCGTCGCGACCCGGGCATCTCCCCGCTGCACGCCGACCTCACCGGCCTGCCGCCGGCGCTGCTCACCGTCGGGACCGACGACCCGATGCTCGACGACTCCCGGCTGCTCGCCGAGCGGTGGCCGGACGCCCGGCTCGACGTGTACGAGGGCGGGTTCCACGCCTTCGACCTCATGCCCCTGCGCATGGCCGAGGTCGCCACCCGCCGCCAGCACGACTTCCTCCGCGCCCGTCTCGCCGGCTGAGGGCGCCGACGCCCGAATCGCACGGTTCGATACCTCTGGTATCGCGATCCTGTCGGGTACACCGATCCCGGCGGCCTCCTCCATACTCTGTGTCCGTGCCCCGCAAGCGCCGTCTGACCCGCGAGGAGAGCAAGGCCCGGACCAAGGCCGAGCTGCTCCGCGCCGCCAACCGCCTGTTCCTCAAGAACGGCTTCGTCGCCACGTCGCTCGCGGAGATCGCCGAGGAGGCGGGGCTCACGAAGGGCGCGGTGTACTCCAACTTCGCCAGCAAGGAAGATCTCTTCCTCGCCGTGCTCGAGGACGAGGGCGTGCGCCGCACCGAGAGCGACCAGGCCGCCGGCCCGTACGCGATCCGCGAGATCGAGGGCGCCTCGGCTGCGGAGCGGGCCGAGGCCTTCGGCCGGCACGTGGCCTCGGTCAAGCCCAGTCGCCGGTACATCGCCCTGTTCCTCGAGATGAACGCGTTCGCCCTCCGCGACGATCGCGCTCGCAAGTGGGTCGACGGCTACAACAGCGACTTCTTCGCGGACTTCGGCTCGCACCTCGTCGAGCTGCTCGACGCCGACGAGGCCGACGCCGAGCTGCTCGGCTTCGTGGCCCAGTCGCTCTACGTCGGCGTGCAGATGCACGCGGCGTACAGCGACGAGCCCCTCGACGCCGACGCCCACGCCCGCATCTTCGGGGCGCTGGCGGCGGTGGCCAAGAGCGGCAAGGCGGCGCGGGGCCGCCGCTGAGCTCAGCCCCGGGCGCTGCGGCGACGACGCCACGCCGCGGTGATCGACGGCGGCGCGTAGCCGGCGTCGGCGTCGTTCAGGTTCGTGCCGGGCGGGACGATCTCGTCGATGGCGTCGAGCAGCTCGCCCGAGAGCCGGATGTCGGCGGCGTCGAGCTGGGTCTCGAGCTGCTCCATCGTGCGGGGCCCGATGATGGCCGACGTCACGCCGGGGTGCTCGATGGCGAACGCGATCGCCATGTTCACGAGCGTGAGGTCGTGCTTCTCGGCGAGCGCCGCGAGCGCGTCGGCCACCTCGAGCTTTCGCTGGTTCTCGGGCAGCGAGAGGTCGAAGCGCTGCGGGATGCGCCGGGCCCGGAGCGACTCGGTGATCTCGACGCCCTTGCGGTAGCGGCCCGACAGCCAGCCGCCGGCCAGCGGGCTCCACACGATGGTCCCCATCCCGTAGCGCTGGGTGACCGGCAGCAGGTCGCGCTCGATGCCGCGCACGAGGATGGAGTACGGCGGTTGCTCGCACACGAACCGCTCGCGGCCCCGCTTCTCGGCCACCCACTGCGCCTCGACCACCTCGTGGGCGGGAAAGGTCGAGGAGCCGATGTAGCGGACCTTGCCCTGGTGGATCAGGTCGCTGAGGGCGGCGAGCGTCTCGTCGATGTCGGTGTCGGGCGACGGGCGGTGCACCTGGTAGAGGTCGATCCAGTCGGTGCCGAGCCGGCGCAGGCTGGCCTCGCACTCGCGGATGATCCAGCGCCGGCTGTTGCCCTGGTGGTTGGGGTCCTCGCCCATGGCGCCGTGGAACTTGGTGGCGAGGACGACGTCGTCGCGGCGGCCCCCGGCGAGGGCCTTGCCGACGATCTCCTCGCTCTCCCCCGCCGAGTACACGTCGGCGGTGTCGATGAAGTTGATGCCGGCGTCGAGGGCGCGGTGGATGATGCGGACCGACTCGTCGTGGTCGCGGTTCCCCCAGCCCCCGAACATCATGGCCCCGAGGCACAGCGGGCTGACCTTGACGCCGGTGCGTCCGAGCGTGCGGTGCTTCATGCGATGACCCTAACGTCGGGCCCATGAGTGCTGTCATGATCGCCGATCGGATCCCGATCGTCGACGTGGACGCCCACGTCATCGAGCCGCCCGACCTGTGGTCGGCCCGGATGCCGAAGCGCTACGCCGACATCCAGCCCCGGGTCGTCCACGTGCCCAGCCGGGGCGAGGACTTCTGGCTCATCGGCGACATCCCGGCGTCGACCGCCTGGGGCCTGGCCGCCGCCGGCTGGCACGAGCACCTGCCGTCGCATCCGCGCCGGCAGGAGGACGTCCACCCCTCGCACTACGACCCGGTCGAGCGGGCCAAGGCGCTCGACGAGCACGGCGTGGCGGCCCAGGTGCTGTACCCGAACATCCTCGGGTTCTCCATCAACACGCTGCTGTCGGTGGGCGACAGCGGGTTCCACCTCGCGTGCGTCCAGGCCTACAACGACTTCCTGTCGGACTGGTCGAACGCGGCGCCGGGCCGCTTCGTGCCGGTGATGGCGCTGCCGTTCTGGGACGTCGACGCGTCGGTGGCCGAGATCGAGCGCTGCGCCGCCGCCGGCCACAAGGGCATCCTGTTCGCCGGCGAGCCGAAGAAGGGCGGGTTCCCGCGGCTGCGCGACCCGCACTGGGACCCGATCTGGGCGGCGGCCGCCGCCAACGAGCTGTCGATCAACTTCCACGTCGGGTTCGGCACGATCCCGGCCAACCGCAAGTCGAAGCAGGACCAGGCCGAGGACGCCAAGGAGGCCGGCGGCGTCGACCGCCTGGGGCCTGGCCGCCGCCGGCTGGCACGAGCACCTGCCGTCGCATCCGCG
>DATLFP010000178.1:0-2001 GCA_035540955.1 Acidimicrobiales bacterium | reverse complement strand
CCGCCGCGCCGTGCGGACGGCGCTCAGCCCCTGGAGCGCCGTCCGCACGGCGCGGCGGTCGTCCTCGACCTCGAGCCGGCGGCCGGGCTCGACGGTCCGGTCGGTCGACGGCCGGTCGGGCAGCGAGTCCGACGGGACGACCCGCCGGCGCACCCGGATGGCGTCGATGCACAGGTTGCGGGCAACGCGCCACAACCACGGCCGCACCTGGACCCCCTCACTGAACCGATCGCGGTGCGACCACGCTCGGAACAACGCCTCCTGGGCGACATCGGCGGCCGCCGCGTCGTCCTGCAGGAACCGGGCGCAGTAGGCCTCGAGGGCCTCCCGGTGCGCACGGAACCACCCGTCGAAGTCCGGAGCCGGATCGTCCCTCAGGTCGATCACGATTGCTGCCATTACGTCCCTCCAGCGTTCAACCCCAACCGAAGGGAACCGTACGTTGGTGGCCCATTCGGGCAATAGGCCCAACTTAGGAATGACGCCGCGTAACTAGTCAGTCCACCGCGCAGCGCGCGGACTGACTAGTGTCCCAAGTCGTTAATTCGTGCGCAATATGCGGCGAGGCTGTCGAGGATCTCGTCGGCGGTCTTGTGCCACACGAACGGCTTGGGGTCGTCGTTCCAGTTGGTGATCCAGGTGCGGATCGCCGCGACGAGCTCGCGGACGGAGCGGTGGGATCCGCGGCGGAGCCACTTGGTGGTGAGCTCGGCGAACCAGCGCTCGACGAGGTTCATCCAGCTCGAGTAGGTCGGCGTGAAGTGCAGCGTGAACCGCGGGTGGCGGAGCAGCCAGCGCTGCACCGCAGGGGTCTTGTGGGTCGAGGAGTTGTCCAGCACGACGTGCACGTCGAGGTGCTCGGGCACGGACGCGTCGATCACCTTGAGGAACCGGATGAACTCCTGAGCGCGGTGTCGGTTGGTGAGCGAGTGGATGACCTTGCCCGATGCCACGTCCAGCGCGGCGAACAGGTTGGTGGTCCCGTTGCGCTTGTAGTCGTGCGTGCGCCGTTGGGGCACGCCCGGCATCAACGGCAGTACCGGCGCGGTGCGGTCGAGCGCTTGGACCTGGGTCTTCTCGTCGACGCAGAGCACCACGGCGGCGTCGGGCGGGTTCAAATACAGCCCGACGATGTCGCGGACCTTGTCGATGAACTGCGGGTCAGGCGACAGCTTGAAGTCCTCGGCCAGGTGCGGCTTGAGCCCGAAGGCCCGCCAGATCCGGCTCACCGTGGTCTGGGATATGCCCGTCGCCTTGGCCATCGAGTAACTGGACCAGTGCGTGGCGTCGGTCGGTTGTTGCTCCAGCGTCTTGACGATCACCCGCTCCACGTCCTCGTCGGTGACCGTGCGGGGCTTCCCGGGCCGCGGCTCGTCGTGCAACCCATCGAGCCGGCTTTGCGCGAACCGGCGCCGCCACTTGCTGGCCGTGGCCGGCACGCAGTCCAACCGCGCCGCGATCTCCGTGTTCGGCAACCCCTCTGCAGCCGCCAACACGATGCGGCACCGCAACGCCAGCGCCTGGGCGCTCTTCGGTCGCCGCGCCCAGCGTTGGAGCACTTCCCGCTCCTCGTCGCTGAGCACGATCTGTGCCGTCGGTCGTCCCGTTCGAGCCATCGCTGCCTCCCATCGTCGTCCTTGACGATGGAATTCGCGACGACCGCGCGACTTCCTGCACGAACTATGGACTTGGGACACTAGGTCGACACCTCGACGGCGGGGTCGCGGATCAGGTCGGCGAGGAGCGCCATCCAGCTCCGCTGGCCGTCGGCGTCGCGCACGATCAGGATGCCCCCGAGTTGGGCCAGGGCCGAGTTGGCGAAGAGCAACCGGTTCTCCTCGAGGGCGCCCGTCGGGGCGGTGAGGGTCACAGTTCGGCGCTCCCCGGGCTCGAGGGGGGTGGTGTCGGCCAGACGCAGCGGCTCGTCCTCGCCGGCGACGCGGAACGGGCTGGGTGCCAGGGATACCGGTCCCACGACGAGGCGCTCGACCTGGACCGGGC
>DATLFP010000177.1:0-2438 GCA_035540955.1 Acidimicrobiales bacterium | reverse complement strand
CGACGAGATCCTCCCGCTCGGACTCGGCGGCCGTCGTCGGGACGGTAGAAGCCGTCGTCGTCGAGGTCGGTGACGACGACGACTTCTCGGGGATCGCCCTCGATCCACTCGACGCGAGCGAGGACAACATCTTCCAGCTCGGCGACCCGCTGGCGGTCGCCGAGAGCCGCGAGGCACCGCCGGCATCCGGGGTTGCACTGCTGCTCTGGCTCGTGCTGTTCCCCGCTGCGGTGATCGGGCTGGGATGGTGGCTGGTCCGGCGGCGGTCGTCGACGGCCGTGCCATCGACCGGCTGACCGCCGTGCGCCGGCGCTACTGGTTGGCCCCGGCGGTGCTGGCGATCGTCGCTGCCGGGTGCCGCGGGGGCGGCGACGAGGGCTCGGCGCCGACCACGGCGCCGACCGCCGCAGCGACGGCGACGACCTCGACGGTGCCCGCCTACGTGCTCGATGCCTGCGAGGTGCTCCCGCCGGCTGCGGTCGCCGACGTCGTCGGCCGTCCCGTGACCGCCGAGGCCATCGCCGCGCTGGGCGGTGGCGTCACCTGCGATCACCGGCCCGCCGATGCCCCGGCCGAGTGGACGATCTCGCTGTTCGTGTTCGAGCGCGACACCGAGGGCCACGACATCGACGCCGGCGACGCCTACATCCGGTTCCGGGCCGAGACCGCCGAGGCGAGCGACGTCCCCGATCTCGGCGACCGCGCGTTCCTCGACCCCGTCGGCCGCCGGGTCGGCGTGCTGGCCGGCGACGTCTACCTCGACGTCACAGCGGTGCGCTTCGACGGCCCCGACGACGTCCTCGTCGAACTGGCGGCGCGAGCGGTCGCCGGCCTCTCCCGCTGACGGATCAGGCGCCCGGCCCGATGGCCAGCAGGACGCTGTTGGCGAAGCCGTTGCACGGCTGATCCTGCGGTGCCGCCGCCGGCTCCCGCATCTCGAAGTGGTTGCCTTCGGGTGCCTCGCCGGCCAGGAACCGGTTGCCGCCCCACATCATCCGCCAGCATCCGGGCTGGTTCGAGGTCGGCGGCCGGGAGCTGGGGTCCCACCAGGCGAGGTGGGTGTCCTTCACCGCCGTGTAGTCGCCCGGGTCGAAGAACATGGCCGGCACCTCCGGCTTGGCGCTGCGGTTCTCGGGGATGGCGTGGAACCCCCGCGACACGTTCGACGGCTTGAGATCCGGCCCCGAGATCTGGATGCCCTGGAAGAGCTGGGCGAGGTCGCGGTACATCTCGGGGAAGTCGACGTCCTGCGCGGGGCCGTTCGGGTCGGCGTCGCGGTAGGCCTTGAACGCCTCGGTGTCCTCCCGCCGGTTCGCCTTGAGCAGGTTGCTCACGAGCCAGGCGTACCGGAAGGACCGGGCGTCCTGGAACTGCGAGGGGAAGAAGCCGTCGATCACGGAGTCGCCGGAGATGATCCACTCAGGAAGGACCCCGGCGTCGGCCATTGCTCTCGAGTAGTAGGTCTCCTGGCCGCCGGTCCACACGACGGTGGTGGTGCCGTCGATCCGCATCCGGGCAGCGCCCTCGTACGCGTAGTCGGGCACGCGGCCGGCGGCGATCGTGATGCCGGCGATCGGGTAGGTGTACTCGCGGTTGCCGAAGTCGACGCCGCACGATTCGAGTCCTTGCCGCACGAAGTCGGTGTACATCCGCAGGTTCGGGAACCGGGCGTCGGTCGTGCGCAACAGCCCCCACACCCGTTCCCCGCCGTTGCCGTTGCCCGACAGCGTGACCGGGTACGGGACCATGTTCGTGCAGACGTAGCGGACGAACTGGTCGGCCTTGTGCTCGATGTCGGGGTAGAAGCCCCAGACGTTCGGCGAGTACTTCGTGTAGAAGCTGTTGGGCATGGCGAGCAGGCCGGAGGAGCCGAAGAACATCACGCCGCGGCGGGCCATCCCGTCCCAGAACGCCTGGTTGTTGCCCCGGAAGGTGGCGATGTCGATGTACGCGAAGGGCCGGGGGATCGTGCGGCCGCTCGTGACCTCTTCGGCGTCGGCTCGACGGCCTTCGAGGGTACCGTCGCTGCCGCTGAAGAAGACGTAGAAGTGGGCCCGGCGCCCGTAGAGCTGGTAGCGGCTGTTGAAGTACGTCTGCCACACCCGGGCACCGCGGATCACGATGTGGTCGTCGGCCTTCGGCTCATCGTTGATGTCGAAGTAGGCGGGTCCCACTGGGTTCATCTCGTCGCCCCGGCTGGTGTTGGTGTAGGAGTTGGTGCCCGTGGCCGACGTGGGCGAGCTGCCGTCGGCGTAGATGAGGATGACGATCTCCTCGCCGGTGACGCCCTGGTAGGTCTCGCCGAAGTTGTCACCGGTGAACACCGACACGCACGGGGGTGAGAGCGGGTCTTCGGTCTGGCGAGGCGGGTTGCCGTAGCACCGGAGGCCGGCGGGCACGAACTGCTCGGGATTCTCGGCCTCCATGCCCCCGCCGGC
>DATLFP010000176.1:0-5759 GCA_035540955.1 Acidimicrobiales bacterium | reverse complement strand
CACGAGCAGGCCGCTCATGCCGATGGCGTCGGCCTTCACCTCGACGGCCTTGTCGACCATCTCGCTGATCGGCACCTTGATGCCGAGGTTGACGACCTCGTAGCCGTTGTTGGTGAGGATGATGTCGACGAGGTTCTTGCCAATGTCGTGCACGTCGCCCTTGACGGTGGCCAGCACGATGCGGCCCTTGCCGCCCTGGTCGCTCTTCTCGAGGTGCGGCTCGAGGTAGGCGACGGCGGCCTTCATCGTCTCGGCCGACTGGAGCACGAACGGCAGTTGCATCTGGCCCGACCCGAACAGGTCGCCGACCACCTTCATGCCGGCGAGCAGGTCGTCGTTGATGACGGCAAGCGCCGGCTTGGCGGCGATGGCCTCCTCGAGGTCGGCCTCGAGGCCGTCGCGGTCGCCGTCGATGATGCGGCCCTTGAGCCGCTCCTCGATCGGCATCGACGAGCGGTCGACCTTGGCGACCGTCGACGCCTTCACGCCCTCGAACAGCTTCAGCAGCTCCTGCAGCGGGTCGTAGTCCCGGTCATCCCCGTTCGCCACGGAGGCGCGGCGGTCGTAGATCAGGTCGAGGCACACCTCGCGGGCCCGCTCGTCGATCTTGTTCATCGGCAGGATGCGGGCGGGGTCGACCATCGCCGCGTCGAGCCCGGCCTGGTGGCACTCGTGGAGGAACACCGAGTTGAGGACGTGGCGGGCGGCGGGGTTCAGGCCGAAGCTCACGTTCGAGATGCCGAGCGACGTGCGCACGTCGGGCAGCTCGGTCTTGATGCGGCGGATCCCCTCGATCGTCTCGAGGCCGTCGCGCCGGCTCTCCTCCATGCCGGTGGTGACCGGCAGCGTGTTGGTGTCGAAGAAGAGGTCCTCGGGCGCCAGCCCGTAGCGCTCGATCGCCAGCTCGCGGATGCGGGCCGCGATCTCGAACTTGCGCTCGGCGGTGCGGGCCTGGCCCTCCTCGTCGATGCACATCACGACGACCGCGCAGCCGTACTCGGCGGCGAGGCGCATCACGCGGTCGAAGCGCTTGCCCTCCTCCTCGCCCTCCTCGAGGTTGGCGGAGTTGAGGATCGACTTGCCGCCGATCCACTGCAGCGCCTCCTCGAGGACGCCGGGCTCGGTCGAGTCGAGCATCAGCGGCACCGTGAGCTGCGTGGCGTACCGCGGCGCCAGCTCGCGCATGTCGGCCTCGCCGTCGCGGGCCACGTAGTCGACGCACAGGTCGAGCGCGTGCGCGCCCTTGGCCACCTGCGCCTGGCCGACCTTGACGCAGCCGTCCCAGTCCTCGGCCAGCAGCGCCTCGCGGAACGGCTTCGAGCCGTTGGAGTTCGACCGCTCGCCCACCGACAGGTACGACGGCGCCTGGTCGTAGGGCACGTGGCTGTAGAGCGAGGCGAGACCGGGGTCGTGCACCGGGTCGCGGGGTGCCGGCGTGAGGTCGCGGCACCGCTCGACCACGGCCCGGAGGTGCTCGGGCGTCGACCCGCAGCACCCGCCGACCACGCTCACGCCGTACTCGGTGATGAACCGGGCGTGAGCCTCGGCGAGCTGGTCGGGGCCGACGTCGTAGTGCATGGCCCCGTCGACGACCGACGGCAGGCCGGCGTTCGGGAGGCACGAGACGGGCACCCGCGAGTGGCGGCCGAGGTGGCGCAGGTGCTCGTGCATCTCGGTGGGGCCGGTGGCGCAGTTGATGCCGAAGACGTCGGGCCGCATCGCCTCGAGGGCGGTGAGGGCGGCGCCGATCTCGGTGCCGACGAGCATGCGGCCGGTGTTCTCCATCGTGACCTGCAGCTGGAGGGGCACGGTGATGCCGGTGGCGGCCATGGCCCGCCGGCAGGCGATCATCCCCGCCTTGGCCCCGAGCAGGTCGTACTGCGTCTCGACGAGGAGCACGTCGACGCCGCCCTCGAGCAGGCCGCGCGCCTGCACCTCGTAGGCGTCGCGCAGCTCGGCAAAGGTGATGTGGCCGAGCGTCGGCATCTTCGTGCCGGGACCGATCGATCCCGACACCCAGCGGCCCGGATAGCCCGACGCAACCTCGCGGGCGATGCGGGCGGCGGCCACGTTGATCTCGTGCGTCCGGTCGGCGAGGCCGTACTCGGCGAGGGGGACGGCGAACGCACCGAAGGTGGCGGTCTCCACGATGTCGCAGCCCACCCCGAAGAACGCGTCGTGCATCTCGGCGACCAGGTCGGGGCGGGTGAGCACGAGCATCTCGTTGCAGCCCTCGAGCGCCGGGCCCCCGAAGTCGTCGGGGGTCAGGTCCTTGGCCTGCATGAACGTCCCGAAGGCGCCGTCGTAGATCACCACGCGCTCGCGTGCGGCCTCCAGGAATGCGGACATGGCCGCCAAGGCTACGACGGGGCCGGCCCGGTCCTCGCTTCTTTGGGCTCGTCGTCGGCCTCGTCGGGGTCCGGCTCGGTGAGCCGCCCGCCCCGGACCTCGGCATAGACGGCCTTGGCCGCGCCGAGGAGCGGCACCGAGACGAGGGCGCCGACCACGCCGGCCGCGGAGACGCCCACGAGCGCCGCCGTCATCGTCGCCGGCGGCGACAGGTCGACGGATCGGCCGACGACCAGCGGCGACAGGATGTTGTTCTCGAACTGCAGGTAGAGCACGAAGAACACGGCGCACGCGATGCCGGTGCCGGCGCCCTGGGTGAGGCCCAGCAGCACGAACGGGATGCCCCCCACGGCCCCGCCGATCTGGGGCACGAGGTTGAACACCGCCACCCACGCCCCCGCCAGCGGGGCGAGGGGCACGCCGAGGATGAGGCCGACGGACGCCACGACCACCCCGGCGATGGCGGCGACGAGCACCGACCCGGCGAAGTACTGGCCGATCGACCGGTAGGCGAGGCGGCCGACGCGGTCGGCGGCGTCGCGGCGCTGGGCCGGGACCAGGCGCCGGAGGTGGCGCAGCAGCCGGTCGCCGTCGAGCAGCAGGGTGATGGCGGCCAGCACCGTGGCGGTGGCCGCCAGCGCGCCGCCGGCGAGGGAGCGGCCGGCGTTCTCGATCGGCGTGGTGTCGCCCGCCAGCCGCCGCGGCAGCTCCTCGAGGAACTCCTCGACCTTCGCCGGCACGTCGTTGTCGCGGAGGGCGTTGCCGACGAGCGGGAGCGACTCGAGCTCGGCCACGACCTCGGGCAGCTCGCGGCTGAGGTTGCCGGCCTGGCGGGCGGCCGGCGGTCCGAACAGCGCCACGAGCGCGGCGAGCGCCAGGAGGAAGCCGGTGAGCACGGCGCCGACCGCCACCGGCCGCCGGCCCCCCACCCGCGCCTGCAGCCGGGTGACGAGCGGGTCGAGGGCGAGTGCGAGGAGGGTGCCGAGGCCGATCCACGTGAGCGATCGCGTGGCGTGGCGGAGGAGACCCGACAGGGCGATGAACGCGACGAAGGCGGCGAGGAACATGGCGATCGAGCGCCAGTCGAGCTCGACGTCGATGACGTCGCGACCGTCAGTGGCTCCCTCGGGCCGATCCGGCACGCCGGTACGGTACGCCCCGTTGTCCGCGAGCCCGCGCACCCGGCTGCACGTCGGCAGCCGTTCGATCGTGCTCGCCGTCGCCATGCTCGCGGCCACGGTGGCGGGGCTCGCACTGGTGGCGGCGTCCACCCGCGTCCTCGGCTGGATCGTGGTGGCGGCGACGCTGGCCGCCGTCCTGCATCCCGTCGTGGGCATGCTCGATCGGCGCATGCCGCGCGGGCTCGCGCTCGCGCTCGTGGTCATCGCGACCGTCGGCCTCGCCGCGTTCATCGGGTGGCGGGTGGTCGACGACGTCGGCGAGCAGCTGCGCGAGCTCCAGCGCGACCTCCCGCGGGCGGCGCGCTCGATCGAGCGGTCGGAGCGGTTCGGTGAGGCGGCCACCGAGGCGCAGCTGGCGGCGCGCGTCGAGACGTTCGTGCGCGAGCTGCCGGAGCGCCTGCGCGGCGGCGACGTCGACGACGCGCTGCGGGCCGCCGCCACCCGTGGCGTGGCGTTCCTCGCCACCGGCGTGCTCACGATCTTCTTCCTCATCCACGGGCCGCGCCTGCTCGGCGCCGCCGCCCGCCAGCTGCCGCCGGCGCGGCGGGAGCGGGCCGGGGTCATCGCGGTCGCCGCCTACCACCGCGCCTGGCGCTACCTCACGGGGTCGATGGCCATGGCGGCGATGGCGGGCCTCCTCGCATTTGCGTGCGCACGTCTCCTCGACCTGCCCGGGCGAGCGCCGCTCGCGGTGTGGATGGCGCTCGTCGACCTCATCCCCCTGCTGGGGGTGGTGCTCGGCGCCGCGCCGCTGATCCTGCTGGCGGCGGCGACGTCTCCCGCGTGGCAGACGGTGGCGGTCGCCGCCGTCCTGCTCGGCTGGCAGGTGTTCGAGGCGCTCGTCCTCCACCCGGCCGTCGAGCGGCGCTCGTTGCACGTCGGCCCGTTCGTCACCGTCGCCGTCGCCATGGTCGGCCTCGAGCTCTACGGCATCGGGGGCGCCATCATCGGCTTCGTCGCTGCCGTCGCGGCTCTCGCCGTCGCCGACGAGGTGGCCGGCGAGGCGGAGGTAGCGTCCGAGGCGTGAGTGAATCGCCGCGCGTCTACACGCGCACCGGCGACGACGGCACCACCGGCCTGTTCTACGGCGGGAGGGTCCGCAAGGACGCGCCCGCGCCCCGCGCCTACGGCGCCGTCGACGAGGCGCAAGCCGCGCTCGGTGTCGCCAGGGCCGAGGCGGAGCGGGGGAGCGAGCTCGACGAGCTGCTGACGCGGCTCGAGCGCGACCTCTACGTGTGCATGGCCGAGCTCGCCACCGCGCCGGAGAACCACCACAAGCTCACACCCGGTACAACGAAGGTGACCGACGGCATGGTGAGCGCGCTCGAGCCGATCATCGACGACCTCCTCGCCCGGTTCCCGATGCCGGCCGACTTCGTCATCCCCGGCGGGACGCGGACCGGCGCCGCCCTCGACGTCGCCCGCACGGTGGTGCGGCGGGCCGAGCGCGACTCGCTGGCCGTCGCCGTCGACGGCTCCCACGCCGTCGCCTACCTGAACCGCCTGTCCGACCTGCTGTGGGCGATGGCCCGCTGGCAGGAAGCCGACTCGACCCTGCTCGCGAAGGAGCCCTGATGCCCCCCACCACCGGTCCGGCCGTCACCCTGGTCGCCACCGCCCCGCCCGACGCCGAGGTGATCGGCGTCCCCGTCTTCGCCGGGCTCGAGGTGACGGCGGCCGGCGACGCGGTGCTCGACGTGGGGCACCTGCGGGCGCGGGGCTACGAGGCGAAGGTCGGCGAGGTCGTCACCCTGCCGGGGGCCGACGGTGCCACGGTGATCGCCGTCGGCGTCGGCCCGCGCCGCGACGTCGACGCCGAGGTCATCCGCCGGGCGTCGGGGGTGCTGGCCCGGGCGGCGGCGAAGCGGTCGGCGGTCGTGTCGCACCTGCTCGAGGCGCTCCCCGACGACGCCGACAAGGCGCGGGCGGCCCAGGCCGCGACGGAGGGGTCGCTCCTCGCCACCTACCGCTTCACCCGGTTCAAGAGCGAGCCCAAGCCGGTGGCGCTGGCCGAGATCACCATCGTCGGCAAGGGCGGCAAGCGGGCGACGGCCGCCGCCGAGCGGGGCGCGGCGGTGGCCGAGGCGGTGGCGCTCGCCCGCGACCTCGTGAACACCCCGCCCGGCGACCTCCCGCCGGCGGCGCTGGCCAAGGCCGCCACCGACGTCGCCGACCGGGTGGGGCTCCTCGCCGAGGTCATCGACGAGAAGCAGGCCCGCAAGCTCGGCC
>DATLFP010000175.1:0-47721 GCA_035540955.1 Acidimicrobiales bacterium | reverse complement strand
GAGGGGCTGCACGTCGGGCCCCCGCTGGCGGGTCCCTTCGGGGAACATCACGACCGGCTCCCCCGCGCGCAACGTCTCCTCGAGCGCCCGCATCGCATCGCGGTCGGGCGTTCCCCGCACCACCGGGATGGCGCCGAGGCTTTCCCACACGCGGCCGAGCCCGAACTTCCAGATCGAGTCCTTGGCCAGGTACCGCATCCGGCGGCGCGTCACCGCCGCGACGATCGCGAAGTCGACGTTGCTGCGGTGCACCGGAGCCAAGATGAACGGACCGGTCGCCGGCACGTGCTCCTTGCCGGTGACCGTCACCCGCCAGTACAGCCGGCAGAACCCGATGACGAGGCTGCGGGCGAAGGCGTACCAGAGACGCGCGGGCGTCAATCGAGGAGTCCCAGCACGATGTCGACCACCTCGTCGACGGTGTGGTCGGTGGTGTCGATGACCACCGCGTCGCGCGCGCGGTTCAGCGGGGACGCCTCTCTCGTCGAATCGAGCGTGTCGCGCGCTGCCATGTCCGCCGCCACCGCCTCGAACTCGAGATCTTCGACCTCCTTGTGCCGACGGTCGGCACGAACGGCAAGGCGCGCCGTGAGGTACACCTTGGGGTGCGCCTCGGGCCACACCACCGCCCCGATGTCGCGGCCCTCCACCACGCCGCCGCCGTGCTTCACGATCCACTCCCGCTGGCGCCGCACCATCTCCGAGCGCACGGCGGGGTTGGCCGCCACGGCGCTCACCGCCCTCGTCACCTCCGGACCCCGGATCTCGATCGACGCGTCCACGCCGTCGACCGTCGTCACACCCCGCTCGACCGAGAGCTCGATCTGCTCGGCCACACGCGTCACCGGCTCGGCATCCTCGGGGTCGACGTTCCGCCGCAGGCACGCGAAGGCGACACCCCGGTACATGGCGCCGGTGTCGAGGTACTCCAGGCCGAGCCGCTCGGCGAGGTGGCGGGCGACGGTGGACTTCCCCGAACCGGAGGGCCCGTCGATGGCGACGACCCGGAGGCTGGCGGGGGCGGGCGTGGCACTCATGGCGCGCTCATGATCGCAAGGAATCCAGCGTCGACCAGAAACCGGGGAACGTCTTGCCCACGCAGTCGGGGTCGGCGATCTCGATGCCCGGCGCCGCGAGACCGAGAACGGCGAAGCTCATCGCCATCCGGTGGTCGTCATAGGTCTCGATGCGGGCCGGTTGCGGGCTGCCCGGGTGGACGACGAAGCCGTCGGGTCGCTCCTCGGCGTGGATCCCCGCCCGCTGGAGCTCGCGCACGGTGTTGCCGATGCGGTCGGTCTCCTTGCCCCGGATGAACCCGATCCCGGTCAGACCCACCGGGGAGTCGGCGAACGCCGCCACGACGGCAAGGGTCTGCGCCGTGTCGGAGAGGTCGGACAGGTCGGCGTCGATGCCCCGCAGCGTCCCGGTGCCCTCCACCGTGATCGCCGTCTCCTCCCAGGTCACCCGGGCCCCCATGCGCTCGAGGATGCGGACGAAGGCGACGTCTCCCTGCATCGAGTCGCGGCCCAGGCCCTCGACCCGCACGCGGCCGCCCGTGATCGTCGCGGCGGCGAAGAAGTAGGACGCGGCCGACGCGTCGGGCTCGACGGCGTAGGTGCGACCGCTGTAGCCGGAGAACGGGACGTGAAGGCCATCGACGCGGGCCCCGAAGGCCTCCATCACCGACCGCGTGAGCTCGACGTAGGGCTTGGAGACGAGTGGTGTCGTGAGCTCGACGGTGAGCCCGCGGGGCATCACCGCGCCCGCCAGCAGGAGGCCCGAGAGGAACTGGCTCGACGTGTCGCCCGTGATCGCCACCGTGCCACCCAGGACCGGACCCCGGACCTCCACCGGGAGGTGATCGCCCGTCACTGTCGCGCCGAGCGCCCGCAGGGCGTCGAGCACCGGTCCCATGGGCCGCGCCCGCAGGGGCGGCGCGCCGTCGATCCGGTACCGGCCGGCGGCGGTGGCCACGACCGGGAGGAGGAACCGAGCCGTCGTCCCCGACAGCCGGGCGTCGAGGGTGGCGGCGTCGGTCCACCGGCGGCGAGTCACGTTGAGGGTGGTGCCGTCGACCACGATGCGGGTGCCGAGCTGGCGGAGGCACGTGCACATGGCGTCGGTGTCGTCGGCGACCAGCGCGCCGGTGATGGTCGACGGCTGCCGAGCCAGCGCCGCGCACACCAGGGCCCGGTTGGTGATGCTCTTCGAGCCCGGCAGCTCCACGACCGCATCGAGCGGTGCCGTGAGCGGCGCCACCGCACGCGCGGTCACTCGAGGCTCCACTGCGTCACTCGAGGCTCCGCTGCATCATTCGAGGCTCCGCTGCATCATTCGAGGCTCCGCCGCGTCACTCGAGGCTCCACTGCATCATTCGAGGCTCCGCCAGGACGACCGGTAGCCGCGGGCGATGAGGCCGCCGGTGAAGCGCTCGACCGAGCTGGTCGGGACGAGGATCACGAGCACGCCGGCCTGGCCCTCGCTCGAGTGCGCAATCTCCAGATCGGCGATGCTCACGCCGAGCTCGCTCGCCAGCGTCGTCACCTCGGCCAGCACGCCGGCCCGGTCCGGCACCGGCACCCGTACCTCGGCCATGTCGGCCATCGACGCCACCCGCGACGGCAGGTTGATCCGCGCCGCCCGCGCCCGCTCCAGCACGTCCAGCAGCGACGAACGGTCGCCGGCCGCCACCACGTCGCGGATCTTGCGGAGCGACGCTTCCAGCTCCTCGAGTGCGGCCACGATCGCATCGCGGTTCTCGGCGCAGATGTCGGGCCAGATGCCGGGGTGTCCCGACGCGATCCTGGTCATGTCCCGGAACCCGCCGGCAGCGAGGCGGAGCAGGGCGCGGTGCTCCTCCGCCCCCTCGGCCGCCATCGTCATCAGCGTGGCCGCCGTGAGGTGGGGGACGTGGGACACGATGGCCACCAGGGCGTCGTGGCGCGCCGGGGGGAGCTCGACCACCTCGGCCCCGAGTGAGGTGACCACGGACCGCACGAGGGTGTGGGCGTCGTCGTCGGTGATCGCCGTCGGCGTCAGCACCCAGACCGCCCCCTGGAACAGATCGCCCCTCGCCCCGTCGACGCCCTCCTGCTCCGACCCCGCCATCGGGTGGCCCCCGACGAACCGGGGATGGTCGACGCCGGCGACGATCGACGCCTTCACCCCGCCGACATCGGTGACCACGCCGCTCCCGGCGAGCGCTGCCCGGGCGGCATCGACGACCGCTCCCGCCGGCGTGGCGACGAAGGTCAGCTCGGCCTCGCCGTCGGTCCCGACGACGTCGAGCGCGCCGAGCTCGAGAGCGCGGTCGGCATGGGCGGCGTCGTCGTCGGAACCGGTCACGTGCCAGCCCCGCTCGCGCAGGGCGAGCCCGATCGACCCGCCGATCAGACCGCACCCGACGACCTGGGCCCGGCGGCTAGCCGGGGAGGTCATCGCGCAGCCCCTTGGCTCCTTCGAGGTAGACGTGACGCATGTCGGCCCGGCTCCGCGTGGTCTCGAGGTGGATCATCACCCGGATGCATCGCTTCGTCCCCGATGGCACGTCGATCTCCTGGGCACCGATGAGCGGGACGTCGCCCAGCCCGATGGTCCGGGCCGCCGTCGGCGGATAGATCGAGTGGATGTCGGGCGTCGCCGTGAAGAGGATGCTGACCAGGTCGTCGTGGTGCACGTTGTTTCGGGACAGCATCTCCTGTAGCAGGGTCACGACCCGCTCGGTGATGTGGTCAGGCTCGTCGCGCTCGACGGTCGTGGCACCTCGCAGGGCTCGGACGGGCACGGCGGTCGAGATTAGGTGTCCGCCGCCGAAACGGCGCGCTCGAGGGACCGGACCTCCTCGAGCGACAGCGGCCGCCACGTCCCGGGCCGGAGCGTCCGGTCGGTGAGCGGTCCGATCCGGGTCCGCACCAGCCGGAGGACCGGGTGGCCGACCGCGTCACACATGCGGCGCACCTGGCGGTTCCGGCCCTCGTGGATGGTGATCGTGAGCACGTCGGGAGGCGTGAGCGCGACCTTGGCCGGTGCCGTCGGGCCGTCCTCGAGGTCGACCCCCTCGCGCAGGGCCCGCACCGCGGCCGGCGACGGCTCGCCCCGCACGTGGGCCACGTAGGTCTTCTCGACGCCGAAGGACGGGTGCGTCAGGCGATGGGAGAGGTCGCCGTCGTTGGTGAGGAGCAGGAGGCCCTCGGTGTCGGCGTCGAGGCGGCCGACGGGGAACACCCGGGGTTCGGCCGGGACCAGCTGCACCACCGTGCGCTCGGCGTGTGGATCCGATGCCGTCGTGACCACGCCGCGCGGCTTGTTCAGGAGGTAGTAGACGAGGCCGGGCCGCACGCCGATGGGCACGCCGTCGACCTCGACCCGGTCGTGCTCGGTGTCGACCCGCCGTCCGAGGATCGCCACGTCGCCGTTCACGGTCACGCGCCCGCCGGCGATCAGCTGCTCGGCGGTCCGGCGGCTCCCGACCCCGGCCCGAGCCAGGACCTTCTGGAGGCGCTCGCCGGTCGCGCCGCCCTCGCCCTCACTCAGCGGCGGGAGCGGCATCGTCGACGACGTCCTCGGGCGTCACCCGCAGGCCCTGCTCGAGGGCTTCGACGACCTCGGCGCTGGGGACGAACTCGCCGAGGGGCGGGAGGTCCTCGAGCGACGCGAGGCCCAGCTTCTCGAGGAACAGGGCGGTCGTACCGAAGAGGACGGCCTGGCCCGGACCGGGATCGCGGGCGACCTCCTCGATGTAGCCCCGCTGCTGGAGCGTGCGCATCACGCCATCGACGTTCACGCCCCGGATGGCACCGATCTGGGCGCGCGAGAGCGGCTGCTTGTAGGCGACGATGGCCAGGGTCTCGAGGGCGGCGGCCGACATCCGCGCCGACTGGCCCTCGAGGGCGAACCGCTCGACGTACGCCGCGAGGTCGGGCGCGGTCTGGTAGCGCCAGCCACCGGCGACCTTGACGAGCACGAAGCCGTGCTCCTCGGCGGCATAGCGGGCGGCGAGCTCGCCGCAGAGCTCCTCGACGCGCGGTGCCGAGACCTCGAGCAGCTGGGCCAGCAGCTGCGGCTCGGCCGGTTCGTCGGCGACCAGGAGGATCGCCTCGAGGGCGCGGTGGGTCTCGGACCAGGTCACCACCGTGGCTAGCCGTCGTAGACGTCGATGGCGGCGAGCGCCAGACCCTCGTCGGCCCCGTCGCCACCGATCCAGACGATGTCGATGTCGCCGAAGGCCATGGCCTGGTCGATCTCGACGAGGCCCTGCTTGAACAGCTCGAGAAGGGCGAGGAACCGCACGACCACCTCGATCCGGTCCATCAGCGACGCGGTGAGCCGGCGGAAGGTGATGCGTCGGGCCCGGGGCAGCTCGTCGAGCAGCTCGGCCACGGCGTCGGTCACGTTGGCCCGGATGTCGGTGACGTGGAAGAGGTCGACGCGCGGCACCGGCTTCGGTGACACCGCCCTGAGGAACGCGGCCTTGAGATCGGCGGGCTGCACGTTGGCGAGCAGGTCCGGGGTCAGGTCGAGGAACCGCTCCTCGAGGCCGGCCCGCCGCGGGAAGGAGCGGCCGGCGTCATCGGAGAGCCGCGTGAGCGCTCGTGCGGCGTCCTTGAAGGTCTTGCACTCGAGGAGGCGGGCGAGGAGCACGTCGCGCTCCTCCCAGAGCGCGAGCTCGTCGTCGAGCTCGATGTCGTCGCGACCGGGGAGCAGGCGCCGGGCCTTGAGCTCGATGAGGGTGGCGGCGATGAGCAGGAACTCGGTGGCGACGTCGAGGTCGAGGGCCGCGTCGGACTGCGTCATCCGGTCGAGCTCGGCCAGGTAGGCGTCGACGATGGTCGCCAGGGAGATCTCGTAGATGTCGACCTGTTCCCGCAGGATCAGGTGGAGCAGCAGGTCGAACGGGCCCTCGAAGACCGGCGTGTGGACGAGGCAGCGGGCCCCACCGTCGGCCACGGGCGCGTCCGCTCGCGGGGCGCCCTCGGCGCGGTCACCAACGGCGCGCTCGACCACCGGCACGGTCATACTCACAGGAGTGTAATTCGTCGTGGGCCGAGAGGGAATGCACCTAGCCTAAGTCGCCCATGGCCAGGGTCTTCTCCGGCATCCAGCCCTCCGGCGAGATGACGCTGGGCGCCTACCTCGGCGCCCTCCGCCGGTTCGCGGCCAACCAGGACGACGACACCAGCTTCTTCTGCATCGTCGACCTCCACGCCCTCACCCTGCCTCAGGACCCCGCCGCGCTGCGGGACCGGATCGTTCGCCAGGCCGCGCTCTACCTCGCCGCCGGCATCGACCCGACTCGGTCGACGATCTTCGTGCAGAGCCAGGTCCACGAGCACGCCGAGCTGGCCTGGCTGATGGAGTGCAACGTCGCCTTCGGCGAGCTGAGCCGCATGACCCAGTTCAAGGACAAGTCGGCCCGGGGTGAGTTCGTCTCGGCCGCACTGTTCACCTACCCGGCGCTGATGGCGGCCGACATCCTCCTGTACGACACCGACGTCGTCCCCGTGGGCGACGACCAGCGCCAGCACCTCGAGATCACCCGCGACATCGCCCAGCGGTTCAACGCCCGGTTCGGCGACACCTTCGTCGTGCCCGACGGCCTCATCCCCACGGTCGGGGCCCGGATCATGGACCTCCAGAACCCCACGAACAAGATGTCGAAGTCGGTCGACTCCCCGCAGGGCACGGTGCTCATGCTCGACGCCCCGGCCGACATCGAGCGCAAGTTCAAGCGAGCGGTGACGGACAACGACGCGGAGGTCCGCTTCGACCGGCAAGCCAAGCCGGGCGTGTCGAACCTCCTCGAGATCCTCGCCGTGTGCACCGGCGAGGAGCCCGAGGCGTTGGCCGGCAAGTACGTGCAGTACGGCCCGCTCAAGGCCGACGCCGCCGCCGCCGTCATCGAGGCCCTCCGGCCGGTCCAGACCCGCTACCACGAGCTCGTCGGCGACCCCGCCGAGCTCCAGCGGATCCTCGCCGCCGGCGCCGCCAAGGCCCACACCGTCGCCGCCCCCACCCTGCACCGCGCCCAGGCCGCCGTCGGCCTCCGCTGACCCGAGATCTGGGGCTGTGGGGAGCCCCATCAGGGCCTCGGTCGGCCCGAGATCTTGTGGGGGCGTCAGTCGTCGTCGGCGGTCTTGAGGGCGTCGCCGACGACGCGGGGAACGGTCCAGCGCTCGGGGGGAAGATGGTGCTCGCGCGCCCACGCCACGGTCAGCGGATGGCTGCCCGCCGCGGTCAGGAGACCGGCGCCGATCTCGTCGTGGCGGAGGTAGGCCCCGAGCCGGCCCCGCCAGCGGGCCCGGCCGCCCGCGGCGCCCGCCACCGTCGCGCCCACGCGGGCGACGGTGCCCAGTCCGCTCTCGATCTTGCCGACGTCGTGCAGGAGCCCGGCGGCGAGGACCTCACGCGGCCGGTCCCCCAGCCTCCGGGCGACGGCCACGGCATGGCGGCGGTCGGCCCCCGACATCCGGTGCCAGAGCGCCCGCTCCCCCTCGACGAGGAGCCCGAGCGCCCACGCCTCGTCCTCCGCCGCCGGCCCGCGACGACTGAGGGACCCGGCGAAGCGCCGAGCCAGGTGGCGGAGCCGGCTCAGACGAGCAGCTCGAACCACAGCTCGAGCACCGGATCGAAGATGCGGTTGAGGGCGCCGGGGATCACGAAGATGATCAGCAGCAGCACCCCGAAGCCCCACTGGCGGAACCGCAGCCACGTCGGCCACCACGTGTGGGGCAGCACCCGCTCGATGAACGCCGAGCCGTCGAGCGGAGGGATCGGGAGGAGGTTGAACACCGCCAGGATCACGTTGACGAACCCGATGTAGAAGAACAGGTGCGGCACCACCGGCAGGTCGTCGACGAAGCGAACGAGCTCGGGGCGAGTCATCCGGAAGCCGACCAGGGCCACCGCCGCGATTGCGAGGTTGGTGATCGGTCCCGCCACCGAGACGTACAGCGAGTGCTGCCGGGGATTGCGCAGCCGCCGCACGTTCACGGGCACCGGCTTGGCGTAGCCGAACGCCCCGAGGCCGGAGAGGGCGAGGATGGCCGGGAGCAGCAGGGTCCCGAACGGGTCGACGTGGCGAACGGGGTTGAGCGTCAGCCGCCCGGCGCGACGGGCGGTGTCGTCCCCGAAGTAGAGGGCGACGACGCCGTGGGACACCTCGTGGAGGATGATCGACGGGACGATCGCGGCGATGAGGTACGCAACCTCGACCCAGCGGACGCCGTCCACGAGCGCTCAGGCGTGGTTGATGCAGTAGCGCGTGGCCGGCATGGCCTCGAGCCGGGCCTCGGCGATCTCCTCGCCGCACACCTCGCACTTGCCGTAGCTCCCGTCGGCGAGCTTGGCCAGCGCATGCTCGACGTCACGGAGGGTGTCCTGCAGGTGGCCCACCATGGCCCGGTGCTCGCCCTGCTCGGCGGCCACCTGCCCGGAATCCGCGAAGTTCTCGTCGAACCCGACGTCGCCGTGCTCGGCCAGCTGGGCGGCCACGTCGGCACGCTCCGCCTCCAGGGCGGCGCGCAGCTGCGAGAGGAGCTCCGGGCCGGGCACCGGGTCAGGGTAGCGAACCCGGACGCCAATTCGTCACGAACCGGCCCGGACCCTGCGCGCCCGGGGATGGGCCGACTCGTAGACCGACCGGAGCCGCTGCTGGCTGACCAGCGTGTACACCTGCGTCGTCGAGATCGAGGCGTGACCGAGGAGCTCCTGGACGACCCGGATGTCGGCACCGTGGTCGAGCAGGTGGGTGGCGCAGGAGTGCCGGAGCACGTGGGGGCTGAGCTTGTCCCCCAACCCGACGCGGTCACCGTGGCGTCGGATGATCCCCCACGCCCCCTGGCGGGTCAGGCGGCCACCACGCTGGTTGAGGAACACGGCCTCGGCGTCCCCCCGCCGCGCCCACTGCGCCGGGGCCAGCGCCGGCCGACCCGACGGTGCCAACCAGTCGGTGAGCGCCCGGTGGGCCATGCCGAGCAGCGGCACGACCCGCTCCTTGGACCCCTTGCCGAAGGCGCGCACGAGTCCCTCGCCGAGGTCGAGGTCGCCCATCGACAGCCCGACCAGCTCCGAGATGCGCAGGCCGGTCCCGTACAGCACCTCGAGGATGGCCCGGTCGCGCCTCGCCGCGGGCTCCCACCCGACGACGCCGTCGAGCAGGCGGGCAACCTCCTCCTCGGACAGGGCCTTGGGCAGCCCCCGCGGCACGCGGGGGGTCGCCACCGCGGCGCCCGGGTCGAGGTCGACGTCGCCCTCCTCGGCGAGGAACCGGTGCAGGCCTCGCACCGCGACCACGGCGCGGGCGATCGACGCCGGGGCCTTGCCCGTGCCGCGCAGGTAGGCGACGTAGGCCTCGATGTCCTCGGGGACGACGGCGGCCAGCGACCGCTCGCCCAACCAGGCGACGTACTGGTGCAGGTCGCGCCGGTAGGCGGCCAGGGTGTTCGCCGACCGGCCCCGCTCGGCCGCCAGCCACGACAGGTGCTCCTCGGCCTCGAGGGGCAGCGCCGTGCTCACAGCAGGGGCGCCAGCGCGTCCCGCACGATCGGGTTGACCACCTCGCCGTCCCTCGTGTTGACGCCGGCGGCGATGGCGGGATCGACGGCGGTGGCTCCCTCCAGGCCGAGATCGGCGAGCGAGACCACGTACGGCAGCGTGGCGTTCGTCAGCGCGTAGGTGGAGGTGTGGGGTACGGCACCGGGGATGTTGCCGACGGCGTAGTGCACGACGCCGTGGCGCTCGTACACCGGCTCGCTGTGCGTCGTCTCCTGGATGCCCTCGACGCATCCGCCCTGGTCGATGGCCACGTCCACGATCACCGAGCGCGGGCGCATCCCGGCCACCATCTCCTCGGTGACGACGATCGGGGCGCGGCCGCCGGCGACCAGCACCGCGCCCACGACGAGATCGGCTTCGGCGACGGACCGCTCGACCGCGCCGCGGTTGGACGCGAGCGTCATGATCCGGCCCTGGTGGATCTGGTCGACCCACCGCAGCCGGTCGATGTTCTTGTCGAGGAGGACGACCTCCGCTTCCATCCCCGCCGCGATCCACGCCGCGTTCCATCCGACGTTCCCGGCGCCGATCACGACGACGCGCCCGGGGCGCACACCGGGCGCGCCGCCGAGCAGCACGCCCCGGCCGCCGTTCTCCCGCTCGAGGTAGTGGGCACCGACCTGTGTGGCCATCCGACCCGCCACCTCGCTCATCGGCGCCAGCAGCGGCAGGGAGCCGTCGGCGACCTGCACGGTCTCGTAGGCGACCGAAGCAGTTCCCGCTTCCAGCAGGGCGCGAGCCACAGCGGGGTACGCCGCCAGGTGCAGGTAGGTGGCAAGCAGCAGGTCGCGCCGCAGGAACGGCCACTCCGCCGCCTGCGGCTCCTTGACCTTCACCACCATCTCCGCCGCCCACGCTTCCTCGAGGTCGACCAGCGCCGCGCCCGCGGCCTCGTACTCCGCGTCGGCGATCGAAGACGCCAGCCCGGCGCCGCGCTGGATGCGGACGACATGGCCGTGCGAGACCAGCTCGCGCACGCCGTCGGGCGTCATGGCGACCCGTGACTCGCTGTCCTTCACCTCGGTCGGGATGCCGACGATCACGCTCCATTGTGCGCCCCGGTCGGCCGCCGGGGTCGGATGGCGCGTCGAGACAGACGATCTACGTGGCGTGCCCGTCCGTCACACAGTGGGGACCCTCCGGCTCCTGGCCGATGGTGTCGGTCCCCCGGGGCGGACCGGTCTGGAGCCCGCCGGTGTCGACCAGCACGTGGCCGTCCTCGATGCGGACCGCAAAGCGGTCGAGGCCACGCGGCGCCGGTCCCGCCTTCCACTCACCCACCCGGTTGTACTTCGACTGGTGGCAGCCGCACTCGAACCACTGGGAGGTCGAGCAGAACGGCACCCGGCAGCCGAGGTGGGTGCACCGCTGGAACAAGGCAACGACACCGTCGCCGTGCGGCACGGCGTAGAAGCGACCGGCAGGTACGTAGACCGGCATCCGGGTGTCGCGGGCGACCTCCACGAGCCGGTCGAGCGATCCGGCGTCGATGGTGGACCCGAAGGCACCGCCGATGCGCGGCCACAGGAAGGCGAGCACGGCCGATCCGAACCCGGAGAGGCCGAGGGCGGTCAGCCCCACCAGGGACCGGTTGAAGAACTGCCGGCGGGTGACGCCGACCAGCTCGGGTCGGGGCGGTGACTCCAGGGCCATGGCGACCTCCGATGCCGGGAGACGCTCTGGACGCTACGCCCGCGGCTGCCGAGTCGCGCGATTCGGTGCGCTCGCCTGGCGCCGAGCGGCGGGATCCTCAGGCGAGCCGGGCGCGCGCCAGCAGCAGCCCGATGATCGTCTTGCCGTCGCGGATGCGTCCATCGGCGATCATCGCCGGGACGGCGTCGAGGTCGACCTCCACCACCTGCATCAGCGCCTCCTCCGCCGACTGGGGTCGGGAGTCGCACGCCTCGGTGTCGTGGCACAGGTAGAGGTGCATCGTCTCGTCGGTGAGGCCGACGGCCACCACGTACTCGGTCAGCAGCTCGAGCTCGCCCACGGCCCGCAGACCCGCCTCCTCCTCGAGCTCCCGCCGGGCGGTCGCGTCGGGGGCCTCGCCCTCGACGTCGCGGACGCCGGCCGGGATCTCGAGCAGCTCGTCTTCGATCGTCACGCGGTACTGGCGCACCAGCGCGGCCCGCCGGCCGCCGTCCGTCAACGCCACGACGCCGACCGCGCCCCGATGGCGGATGAGCTCGCGGTCGAACCGCTGGCCGTCCGGTCCCTCGAAGGAGGCGACGGCGACGTGGACGAAGCCGCCCTCGAAGACCGGGCGCTCGTCGACCTTCCGGAACGGCAACGACGCGCCGCTCAGCTGCCGGCGACGGGCAGGGCGTCGGGATCGAGGAGGCGCGGCAGGCGGCCCTCGGAGCGGTCCCGTGCGGCGCCGACGAACTCCCGGAACAGCGGTGCCGGACGCGTCGGGCGGCTCTTCAGCTCCGGATGGGCCTGGGTGCCGACCCAGAACGGGTGGCCGTCCAGCTCGACGAACTCGACCAGTCGGTCGTCCGGGGACACGCCGGAGCACTGCAGGCCGGCCTCCTCCATCCGAGCCCGGTACTTGTTGTTGAACTCGTACCGATGCCGGTGCCGCTCGTACACGAGCTCGGCGCCGTAGGCGCGCGCCACCACCGACCCGCATCGCAACCGCGCCGGGTACGTGCCCAGGCGCATCGTGCCGCCCATGTCCACCACGTCCCGCTGGGTGTCCATGAGGTCGATCACCGGATGGGGCGTCGTCCGATCGACCTCCGTCGAGCTCGCGCCCTCGAGGCCGAGCACGTTGCGGGCGAACTCGATCACCATCATCTGCAGCCCGAGGCAGAGGCCGAGGCACGGGATCTGGTGCTCCCGGGCGTAGGCGGCCGCCGCGATCTTCCCCTCGATCCCCCGCTCGCCGAACCCGCCGGGGATGACGATGCCGTCGAGGTCGCGCAGACGGCCGTCGGCCAGCATGCCCTCGACCTCCTCGGCCTGGATCCACTCGATCGCCACGTTCACGTTGTTGTGGAACCCGCCGTGGCGCAGGGCCTCGGCCACCGACAGGTAGGCGTCGGGCAGGCTGACGTACTTGCCCACGACGCCGATTCGCACCCGGTCGGTGATGGCGTCGATGTGGGCGACCAGCGCCTCCCACTCCGACAGGTCGACCTCTGTCGGCAGCCCGAGGAGCCGGCACACCTCCACGTCGAGACCCTCCTCGTGCAGCACGAGCGGGATCTCGTAGAGGTGCTTGGCGTCGGCCGCGTTGACCACGCCGGCCACGGGCACGTCGGAGAGCTGGGAGATCTTGCGCTTCAGCGAGTCGGAGATCGGCTTCTCGCTGCGACACACGATGGCGTCGGGCTGGATGCCCCGACTCCGCAGCTCGGTGACCGAGTGCTGGGTGGGCTTGGTCTTCTGCTCCCCCGTCGGACCGATGAACGGCACGAGGGTGACGTGGATGTAGCAGACGTTCGACCGGCCGGCGTCATTGCGGAACTGCCGGATCGCTTCGAGGAAGGGAAGGATCTCGATGTCGCCGACGGTGCCGCCGACCTCGGTGATCACGACGTCGACGTCGTCGGTGGCCAGGCGCGTGATCCGCCGCTTGATCTCATCGGTGATGTGCGGGATGACCTGGACGGTCTTGCCGAGGTAGTCGCCCCGGCGCTCGGCGGCCAGGACCGTCTGGTAGATCGAGCCGGTCGTCGCGTTGGAGTCCTTGGTGAGGTTCTCGTCGATGAACCGCTCGTAGTGCCCGAGGTCGAGGTCGGTCTCGCCGCCGTCGTCGGTGACGAACACCTCGCCGTGCTCGAAGGGGTTCATCGTCCCCGGATCGACGTTGATGTACGGGTCGAGCTTCTGCATCGTGACCCGGAGGCCCCGGGCCTTGAGGAGCCGACCCAGCGATGAGGCCGTGAGGCCCTTGCCGAGCGAGCTGGCCACCCCGCCGGTGACGAAAATGTGCTTGGTCACCGGGACACCGCCTGAAGGTCAATCAGCACGGGAGAACACCCTACCGCGCCGGGCCCTCCACCCGGGGGACCCGCGCGTGCTCAGGTGTCCGCGGCCATCGTCAGATGCACGAGGGCGGCGGCCAGCACGAGGGCGGCGACGCCGCCGACGATCACCCCGGAGTCGTTCACGAGGCTCCCGAGCACGGCGGCGACGACGGCCGCGGCCAGGCCGGCGAGCAGGGTCGGCACCCGCCGATGCAGGGCCCGCAGGGGCCGCTCCCCCCACCCTCGGAGGAAGAGCCAGACGCCGATGGCCAGCGGGATGGCCGCGACCCAGAACGACGAGGTCGTCACGCCGATGTTGGCCATGAGCTTGCGGTCGATGATGGTGAGCAGGGGTCCCGGTCCCTCGTCGCCGACCCGTTCGAGCAGACGTCCGAGGTGGGCGCGCTCGCTGGCCGGCCGCGCCAGGTCGACGAGCCCGAAGACCGCAAGGGCGACGGCCGTGGCCAGCCCTGCGGCGACGAGGACCCGCACGCTCGGCCGCCGGCCGAGGACCAGGGTGCCGAACACCAGGATCGCCGGGGTGAACGCCAAGATGCCGCCGACGTCGGCGCCCCAGGTCGGCACGCCGAGCACGACGAGCGCGGCGATCATCAGCCCCACCGCCCCCACCTGGCCGCGGCGCGTCGGCCACCAGTGCGCCACCAGGGCGGCGAGCATGCAGATCGCCACCGCCAACATCCCGAAGGAGTAGTTGCTGATCCCGTACAGGCGAGAGTTCCCGGTCGGTGAGTACCCGAATGCCGAGCTGAGGTGTAGGTCGGACCCTCCGATGGCGTCGCCGACGAGGACGCCGGCGAGGACGCCGAGCACCGCGGCGAGAGCGACGCCGTCCTGCCGCCACCGGCGTCCGGCGGCCGTCGCCACGGCCGCCAGCGCGACGGCACCGCCGCCGACGACGCTCCAGTAGAAGCCGAGCCCGAGGCGCTCGATCGGGAAGGCGCGCACGAGGAACGACAACGGAAGCAGCGACAGCACGGCCAGCGCGCCGAATGCCACGACGTCGCGCCACCGTCGGGGTCGCCGCTCGACGACGGTGACCACCGCCCCGGCGATGGTCGCAGCCAGCGCGAGGACGGCCACGATCGTCGTCGGCGTCAGGAGGTTCTCCCGGAAGCGGGAGGCGGCGTTGACCTCAGCGAGCCGGTCGGCCCGCGCTGCCAGCGAGGAACCCGAGCGCTCGGCCCGCATCGCCCGCCCTTCCATCTCGACGGGCCGGTCGAGATCGAGGAGGTCGAGGATCGTCGGCGCCACGTCGACCAGCGTTACCATCCCGGCCCGCTGCGACGACGCCGACCGCAGGTACCCGGCCGCGGTGTCCGCCGATCGCAGACCGACCACGGTCAGATCACTGCGGCTGGCGAAGGAGTACGGGGCCACCACGAGCACGGCATCTCGAGCGGGGTCGACCCGCTCGAGCAGTCCGGCCAGCAGCGCGTCGGCGTCCTGAAGCGCCTCCGCACGCATCCGCTCGTACTGGTCCCGATCGACGAGGCTGCGGTACCGCACGGCACGAGCGAGGTCGGATGCCTCCACGAGCACCGCTGCCGATCCGGACGCCGGCCACACCTCGTCGAACGCCCCGAGAACCTGCTCCTCGTCGAGGCGGACGCCGAACGGCCGGTGCGGGGCGCGAACGAGCAGGCGGTCGTCGACGACACCGGCCGCCAACCGCCCGACAGGATCGACCAGGGCCAGCGCCGACTGCCGCTCCCGGGACAGGGCGGCCACGTCGCTCCCGTCGGCGTTGCCGATCACCGCGGTCGCCACCCCCGCCCGGCGCAGCGTCTCGGCGAGGAGGCCGAGCGACGCGTCGTACGGCTGCCGGGCGTTGAGCCGCTCGATGACCGGCCACGAGAGGGCGAGCGCGGCGCCGACGGGGGCGTCGCCGGTGCGCCGCTGGAAGACGTCGCCCGCCGGCTCGCCGGCGAAGTCAGCGTCGGGTGGCAGGACGGCCCCGTCGGTCGTCGGATCGCCGATCGACCGGGCCCCGGCGCCGATGGTGAGGTAGGCGTCGCCGGGCCGCGAGCCGTGGCGCACGCTCCGGGGCGCCATCGCCGCCACCGCGCCCTCCTCGAGCAGCGCGTCGAGCTCGGGCAGCGAGGCGTCGGCCACCTCGGCCCAGGTGAGCCCGGGGAGGGAGACGATCAGCACCCGGCGACCATCCGACTGGGCGCCCGCCGGCGCCGCGGTGCTGCCGAGCGCCACCACCACCACGCCGACCACGATCGCCAGCCGACCGAGCCGATCGAAGGCGCGCAGCGGGGGCACGGCGGCGATGACGCGGCTGAACGACACCGCCTCGGAGAGCACGTTCAACGCGGCGAGGACCGCCAGCACGATCAGCCGCGCGTCACCTCCGAGGCCGAGGACGGCCACCGTCCCGAGCACGCCGCCGAGGGCGTTGGCGCCGGTGTCGCCGAGCATGAACCGCTCGCGGACGTCGCCGGGCAGAAGACCCACTGCCGCTCCCGCCGCCGGCGCGGCCGCGGTTCCCACCGCGCCGGCGCCCATCGTCCACGCCAACGGGAGGTACGCGAGGAGCGCCCACTTGATCGTGCGACCTGGCGCCCGGTCGAAGAGGTTGGCGAGGTTGGCGGCGAGCGCGATCAGGGCGCCGTCGGCGAGGGTGCGGGCCACGGACCCGCCGTAGGCAGCCGCAGCCACGACGACCGAGAGCGCGGCACCCGCGCTGAGCTTGAGGAACCCAGTTGTGAAGCGGCCACGAAGGGCGGCCGCCACGTGGCCCCGCAGGCCGCGGTCGCCGCCGTGGCCGCCGGCCTCACCCAGCAGGTCGTCGAGCAGGCCGAGCAGCCCGAAGCCGGCCGCGGCGAGCACGACCAGCAGGCGCGGCGATGACGTCGAAGGATCGATGGCGCTGCGCGCCCCCTCGACGGCCACCACGGTCACGACGAGGCAGATCCCCCCGGCCGTCGGCAGCCGCGCCCCGCGGTGGTTCGGCCGCTGCAGGACCGGATGCCTGAGGACGGGGCCGAGGGCGCGCGCCGTCACGAACGCCGCGACGGCGCCCACCGCGAAGAGGGCGGCCGCGATCATGTCGCCACCCGAAGGCGTTGGAGCAGCACCGGCACCACGACGAGCAGCATGGTCAGCGGCACGGCGAACGACGAGTCGTTGGCCACGAGGCCCATCGTGGCGAGCACGGCCAGGCCGATGGCCGCGGCTCGTTCCGGCACCGCCAGCGTCCCTCGCACGGCGAACCGGCCGCTGCCCACCACCCAGCGCTGGAAAAGGTAGGCGCCGACGACGGCCACGACGAGCGCAAGCACCACCCACGCTCCGGTGGCGCCGCTTCCGAAGCTTGCCGACCAACGGCGGGTCAGGTTGTTGGCGAAGGGCTCCCACCGCTGGTCGACGAGGTGCTCGGCCAGCCGCGCCAGGTGGGTCCGGTCGGCCTCGGGCCGCGCCAGATCGGCGAAGGCGACGACCACCAGCGAGAGCACGGCGGCGGCGCCGACGCCCACGACCTCGATGAGCCCGATCCTGCGGCCCAGCAGGACGAGGGCGGCGAGCCCGAAGGCAGGGACCATGGAGAGCACACCGCCGACGTCGGCCCCGAGCACCGGCAGGCCGTCGATGAGCAGCGCGGCGCCGAGGACCACGAGCGCGACCTGGACGCCACGCCGACCATGGCGCTCGGCGACGAGCGCCGCGAACAGAAGGGCGCTCGCGGCGAAGAGCGCGAAGGCGAGGTTGCCCACGCCGGCGAACCGGCCGGCGACGGCGACGGAGTAGCCGAAGACGGTGTTGAGCTGGAGCGGGGCGCCGACCACGACGTCGCCGGCGATCAGGACGAGCACGGCGCCGACGGACACGAAGGGCATCGCGCCCGGCCACCGGCGATCGACCAGCGAGGCACCGACGGCGACGGCGATGCCACCGCCGGCGAGCAGGACCGCGAAGACCGCCGCGCTCTCGATCCCGAGCCTCGCGCTCAGGAACGTCGACGCCACCATCCCGAGCACACCGGCACCGGCGACCGGCAGCGCCCGACCGACCGCTCGAGGAAGTCGACGGCGGACCAGCGCGAGCCCCGTGAGCACGGCAAGGAGGAGCACGAAGACGGTCACTGCGACGGGAAGGATCTCGTCGCGGAACTCGGCCAACGCACCCGCCGCCGCCAGCTCGCCGACGAGGGACCCATCCGAGCCGCTGACGACGCGGAAGGGGCGTCCCTCGACATCCTCGGGGACCTCGGCACCGACCACCGACAGCACGGTCGGCCCCACGTCGGCGAGCTGCACGTAGCCGTCACGCCGGGTCGTGGCCGAGCGGAGCAGTCCGTGGTCGCCGCCCGGTGTCCGGAGGGCGACCACGGCGAGATCGGGCCCCGCCGGTGCGACCGGCGACACCACGAGCACGGCGACGTCAGGCCCGATGCTGCCGAGCACCGTCCCGAGCAGCTCGTCGGCGGCGACGAGGGCGTCGCTCCGCAGGGCGGAGCGGCGGTCGGCGCTCGCGTCCTCGTAGGTCGACGCGCGGGGCAGATCGGAGGCCTCCACCAGCACCACGGCCCGCGGGTGCCGCAGCGCGCGATCGACCGCGTCGACCACAACCGCAGGGTCGAGGGCCACGCCATACGCACCCTCGGCGTCCACGGTGAGCAGGTCCCGGCTCACCCCACCGCCATCCACCATGCCGGAGGCGTCCATGAGGAAGGCGACCGCCGATCGCCCGTACGCCTCGTCGTCGAGCCGGCCTTCCCGGATGTCGCCGTTGGCCACGACCGCCCGATGGATCCCGGCCGCCGCCAGGGCATCGCCGACGGTGCCCACCGTGGCCCCGAAGGCCGAGCGGGCGTTCGCGTCGCGCGCCGCTCCCACCGCCAGGTAGGCGACGCCGTCGTGGGCGTGGCCGAGGCGGCGCGCCACGACATCGGCAGCCGGCTCGGCGTGGTACAGCTCGGCGGGCTCGAGCGCCACGCCCGCCGCCTCCGGCGGGGCGACGGCCCTCGTCGCCGCGCCCATCGTCAGGTACGCAGCCGCCAGGGATGCCTCGCGCCGCCCGATCCTGGTGGCGAGGTTCCCGATGGCGGCCTCGCCGCTCAGCTCGCGCAGGTTCGGGAGCGCGCCGGACTCGACGTCCTGCCAGGAGACGCCCGGAAGCGACACGATGACCAGGCGGTCGACGGCGCCGTCGGTCACCGGGCTTCCCGATGAGCAGCCGGCGAGGCCGAGCGCGACCACGAGCGCGAGCGTGAGCCGCTTCACGCCGCCCCTCGCACGGTGAGGGACGCCGTCACCCGCAGACTGCGGTAGGCCCCGCCGACGACGACCGCGCCGGCCGCAACGCCGGCGAGGCAGCTCGCCACGTCTCGGAGCCGAGACGGCGCGTCCCCACCGACGGCACCGGCCACGAACCAGGCGATCGTGCCGGCGACGACCGCGATCACGGCGATCCGCGCCACGCCCCGGGGGACGACCGGGTGACCGATGCGCGACGCCAAGCGCACGCCAAGCCAGAGCGACCCGAGCAGGAACGCGACGGAGTGGCCGGCGCCGAGCAGCGCCACCCGCCCGGCGCCGTCGGACGTCGCGGCACCGACCAGCATCAGGGCGACCCCGGCCACCGCGGTGACGAGGGCCGCGATGGCGGGCGTCCGGCTGTCGCCGAGGGCATAGAAGCCGCGGGCCAGGAGGAGGAACGCGCCGTAGGGGAAGAGACCGAGCGCGAGCGTCACGAGCGCGGCTGCGATCAGCGCGGCCCCGTCGGGGCCGGTCTCGCCGAACACGACGACGCGCATCCCGGGACCGGCGAGCGCCATCATCCCGGCGGCCACGGGGATGACGATGAGCGCCATGCGCTCGAGCGCCCAGCGCACCGACGCCGCGAACGCCGCCGGGCGCGTCGCTTCGCCGACGAGCTCGGGGAGGATCGTCGTGTGGATCGGCTGGGCCAGGACCCCGTAGGGCGTGAGGAAGAAGACCCATGCCACCTGATACGCGACGACGCCGCCTTCGACGGCGGCCCCGGCCACCAGCGCGCCGCCGAGCAGCAACCCGCTCCCCGCGTGGAGCGCCACCCCCCACCCCGAGTGACGGAGCGCGGCCGAGACCCGCGGGTCGCGGCGCGGGAGCCGAGGCCGGAGCCGGAAGCCCGACGCTGCGCAGGTGACGAGGAGGGTCCCCACGAAGGCGGCGACCCCACCGGTGCCGGCGACGACGAGCAGGGCCCGCTCGACGGTGCTCAGGTCGAACGACGGCTCGGGGCCGGTCGACGCGCGGAACAGCATCAGGCAGGCCACCATGACCACGGTGTTGCCGATGGGGGCGGCGGCCGCGAGGGCGAACCGGCGGCGGGCGTGCAGCACGGCGGTGGCCACGGTGCCCGCCGCGTAGAGGAGCACCTGGGGCACGAAGAAGCGAAGGAGGTGGGTGACCAGCGCGCGCTGGTCCTCGGCGACCTCCGCGGGTACCCCTGCGGTGAGGGCACGCGCCAGCACCGGCGCAAGCAGGATCCCGGCGACCGAGATGGCGCCCAGCACGAGGAGCGCGGCGCCGAGCACCGCCCCCGCCACCCGTTCGGCCTCGGCGTCCTCACCGCGGTCGAGCAGACCGACGAACACCGGCACCAACACCGCGGAGAGGGCGCCGGCGGCCAGCAGCTCGAACAGGACGTTGGAGACCGAGTTCGCCGACTGGAACGCGTTGCCGAGATAGGTCGTGCCGAGCACGGCAGCGACGACCAGGAAGCGGACGAAGCCGACCAGGCGCGAGATCGCTGCCACTGTCCCCATCCCCACCGCCGCATCGGCGGCGCCGCGGGGGGCGACCACCGTCACCCCCCGCTCTCGGGGGGCGCGGGAAGGAGGCGCTGCGCAGACGGCCCGGTGCCGTAGTGGCCCAGGCGCCCGTCGTCCAGGTCGACCAGCGCGAGGACGGCGGCGAGGCGGCCCGCGAAGTCCCCGATGTTGTCGACCGTCGAGAGCCGATCGGCGAGCTGCCGGTCGGTCCGCAGCGTGACCACGAACTCCACCAGCGGCTCCTCGGTCCGGGACCGGTCCTCGGCCGCCAGCACTCCGAAGGCCGGCACACCGGCGCGCTCCTCGACGAGCAGACCGGCCAGCGGGAGCGCCACGAGGTCGACGGGCACCTCCCCACCGGCCCCCGAGACGAGCACGACGCGGGTGCGCTCGGCGAGGACGAGATCGTCCGACGCCGCCCCGTCCGGGGCATCGAAGTCGAGGAACCCGGCACTGCGGAGGGCCGCGAAGACCGATGGCGTCTCCGCGTCGTCGCCGTCCTCATCGGCCGATCCGTTTGCCGGCGTGGTCGTCGTGGTCTGGTCGCCCGCCGCCCCCGGTCCGGCGGCGAGGGCGCGCAGGTGCACGCTCAGCTCGGTCAGCGCCAGTCGCCGGAGGTTGTCCACCGACAGCGCTTGCGGAGCCTCGAGGGCGATGCGGAGATCGCGGACCTCCTCGTCGTCGTCCAGGACGAACCGGTCGGTGAGCCAGATGGTCCCCTGCCGGTCGGCGCCCGTGGTGCTCACCATCGACAGGAGCGCGTCGAACGAGGCCGTGCTCACGCCACGCGTGGCGATGACCAGCACCGGCACCTCGGTGAGGGCGCCGACCAGCAGGCGCTGGCTCCCCTCCTCGGTCAAGCGGTCGGCGGCCTCCTGCAGGGCGCGGTTCTCCTCGCGCAGGGCGTCGTTGGTCTCCTCGACCTCGGCGATCTGGAGCTCGAGACCGCGCTGCTGATCCTCCAGCCGGTCGACGATCGCCCGGTCGATGACCGCCGAGCCCATGATCACGCCGATGCCCAATGCCAGGAACACGGCGATGAGCGAGACGACGTGGTACCGGAAGTTGATCATGGGCGCGTCCTCACCAGCTCCGCGTCACCGGAGGAAGAGCTCGATGGCGTTCCAGAGGTTGTCGATGAACAGGCGAGCCGGCTGGCTCACCGCCGTCACGACGAGCAGCGTGAACAAGGCGGCTCCGATCAGCAGCGCGAGGTCGAGCTTGCGGACGCGTGACTGGTACAGCCGGCTCACGCCCTTGGCGTCCACCAGCACCGGGCCGACCTTCAGGCGGACCAGGAAGGTCGATGCCATGCCGGCGCGGCCCTTGTCGAGGAAGTCCGACATCGAGCTGTGGGTCCCGACCGCCACGATCAGGGACGCCCCCCGTTCGTAGGCGAGGAGCATGGCGATGTCTTCGCTCGTGCCGGTGGCGTTCCAGACGACGTGGTCGAGCCCGAGCTCGTCCAGCCGTGTCGCGCCCGGCGCCCGACCATCTGGATACCCATGCACCACCAGCGCGGCGCCTGATCGCAGGCCGGCCTCCGACACCGAGTCCATGTCGCCGATGATCACGTCGGGGTGGCGACCGATGGCGAGGAGGGCATCGGCCGCACCGTCGACGGCGATGATCACGGGGCGCACCTCCTGCAGGTAGCCCGTCTGGCGGAGGGCGGCGAGGTCCTCCCGATAGTCGGGACCCCGCACGGCGACGAGGGCATGGCGGCCCTTCATGTCGACGCCGACGTCGGGGACCTCGAGGTCGTCGGCGACGAGGTGGGTCTCCCGCTGCAGGTACTCGAGCGTGTTGGCCGCGAACCGTGCCAGCTCCGCGCCCAGCGTCAGCTTGGCGGCGTCGACCGCCTCCTCGAGCGACGCGATCGTCTGCCGGTGCCCCGAGAGGGTCAGCGCCCCGCACCGGACGAGGTCACCGTCGACCTCCACGGTGTCCCCGTCGACGATGGCGTCCATCACGTCGGTCCCCACCCCGTCGACGAGCGGGATGCCGGCATCGACGACGAGGAGCGGCCCGCGGTTGGGGTAGCGGCCACTGATCGAGGCCGACGCGTTCACGACCGCCGCCGGGCGGGCGGCCACCAGGCCTTCGGCCGCCACGCGGTCGAGGTCGAGGTGGTCGATCACGGCGACGTCGCCGGGACGGATCCTGCTCGTGAGGTCCTTCGTCCGGCGGCCGACGCGCGCCGCGCCGCGAACGACGGTGTGCGGCCTCGCCATCAGCGGGTCCGCTGGCGATCGCGGGCGGCCACCGCCAGCAGCTCCTCGGCGTGATCGTGGGCGGCGGCGCTCGCCGGCTGCCCGGAGAGCATCCGCGAGAGCTCCACCACGCGGGCCGCGTCGTCCAGCCGGGAGGCTCTCGCGACGGTCCGACCCCCCTCCTCCGCCTTGGTCACCGCCACCTGGTGGTCGGCGAACGCCGCCACCTGCGGGAGATGGGTGACGACGAGCACCTGCGTGTCGCGGCCGAGCGTGGCCAGCGCCCGCCCGACGCTCAGCGCCGCCTCGCCACCGACGCCGGCGTCGACCTCGTCGAAGATCAGCGTGGGCACGTCGGCGCTTCCGAGGACGAGGCGCAGAGCCAGCATGGTCCGGGCCAGCTCCCCACCCGAGGCGACCTTGCTGAGCGGTGCGGGCGGCTCGCCGGGGTTCGCGGCGAGCAGGAAGGCGACGTCGTCGCCGGGATCGGCCCCATCGACGGCGATCGCGATCTGGGCGCGCGCCATGGCGAGGGTGGCCAGGCGCTCCTGCACCGCGGCGGCGAGTGCCGGCGCCGCGGCCCGGCGAGCAGCAGCGACGGCGCCGGCGGCGGCGCGCTCCTGCTCGCACGCGGCCACCCGCTCGGCGTCCAGGGCCGCCGCCCGGGCGTCACGCGACTCGAGCTCGGCCAGGCGGGCCCGCGCCTCGTCCGCGAAGTCGAGGACCTCGGCGAGGGTGGCGCCGTACTTGCGGCGAAGGTCGTGCAGCAGCTGGCGCCGCTCGCGAAGGCGAGCGAGCGTCTCGGGATCCTCGGTGATCTGCTCCGCGGCGGACCGGATCTCCACTGCCAGGTCGGCGATGTCGGCGGCCGCCGCCCGCAGGCGCGTCTCGATCTCGGTGAACGGTGCCCGCCCGGCCACCGCGGCGATGGCCTCGCCGATCGCATCGGCGGCCCGGCCCTCTTCCGAGAGCGCCAGCCGGGCCCGCTCGGCCGCCTCCCGGTGGGCGGTGGCGTCGGCGACGACCGCCTCCTGCGCGGCCAGCTCCTCGTCCTCGTCGGGACCGGTGATCCCCGCCCCGTCGAGCTCGCCGACCTGGAACCGCAGCAGGTCGATCTCGCGGGCGCGGGCCCGCTCGTCGCCTCCGAGCGTGGCCAACGCGGCGTCGATCTCGGTGAGGCGACCTCGCGCCGCCCGGAGCGGTTGCAGGTCGACGGCCCCGAACGCATCGAGGGCCGCCCGCTGGGTTGGCGCCGAGAGGAGCGACTGGTGGGCATGCTGGCCGTGGAGGTCGACGAGGCCGGCGCCCAGCTCGGCGAGCGACGCCGCCGGCGCGAGGCGCCCGTTGACGTAGGCCCGGGACCGCCCGTCGGCCGGGATCACCCTCGCGAGGACGAGCTCGTCACCGTGCCCGTCGACGAAGCGACCCTCGACTCGCGCCTCGTCGGCGCCGGCGCGGACGATCGCGGCGTCCGCCCTCCCACCCACGAGCAGCTCGATGGCCGTGACCACCAACGTCTTGCCCGCGCCCGTCTCCCCGGTCAGGGCGGTCATCCCCGGTGACAGCACGAGCGAGAGGTCGGCGATGACCCCGAGGTCGCTGACCGCCAGCTCGACGAGCATCAGCGGGCTCCGAGACCGAACTTCGCCTTCACGATGTCGAGGAAGCTCGTCGAGTCGAAGGTGACCAGCCGTGCCGGGTGCTCGGCCGCGGTGCACACGATGGCGTCGCCCGTCTGCATCGTGCCGAGGTTGCGGCCGTCGACCGACAGGGCGGCGGGGCGATCCTCGGCGACCACCAACCGGACCGTCGACGCCGGGGGGAGCACCAGGGCGCGATCGAAGAGCATGTGGGGCGCCACCGGTGCGAGCAGCAGCGCGGCGTGGTCGGGCGAGATCAGCGGCCCTCCGGCTGACCAGGCGTATGCCGTGGACCCCGTCGGGGTGGCGATGATGAGGCCATCGGCGTGGTAGGTGGTGAAGGGCTGGCCGTCGACGATGACCTCGACGTGCACGATCTGGCCGGTCGGCGTCTTGCCCAGCACCGCCTCGTTGAGCGCCGGCCAGGTCCCCGAGCCGGGTGCTTCCGGCGAGTCGGCCTCGACCGCGACCGCGAGTCGCATGCGCTCCGAGAGGTGGTAGGACCCCGCGAAGAACCGGTTGAGCGCGACGGTCAGCTTGGCCGCGTCGACCTCGGTGAGGTAGCCGAGGTGCCCGAGGTTCACGCCGATCACCGGCACCTGGTGGTCGCTCACGAGGTCGACCGTCCGCAGCATCGTGCCGTCGCCACCGAGACTCACCGCCACGTCGAGGTCGATGCACAGCTCGTCGTCATGCGTCGCGAGCTCGGCCAGCCCCACGAGGTCGGCGTCCCGCTTGGGGAGCCGCACCTCGTGGCCCCGCTCCCGGAGCCATGCGGCCGCGGTGCGGGCGAGGGACGCGGCCTCGCGATGCTCGTGGTGCAGCACGAAGGCGACCGTGGCCACCGCTACTCCTCGGTCACGGCGGCCAGCACGGCGTCGAGGTCGACGGCGCCGGTGGCAGCGGGGACGCGGGCGAGGCGGACGAGGAACTCCACGTTCCCGTCAGCCCCCCGGAGGGGCGATGGCATCGCCTCCATCATGCTCGCTCCCAGCGACCCGGCCGCGGAGCGGCTCTCCTCCAGCACCCGCCGCCAGATCGCGGGATCGCGGATGACGCCCCGCCCCCGGGACGCCTCCCGGCGACCGGCCTCGAACTGCGGCTTGACGAGGAGGACGAGGTCACCGGAGGCCGCGGTGAGATCGAGCAGCGCAGGGAGCACGGTGCGCAGCGAGATGAACGACAGATCGGCCACGGTGACCTCGACCGGCGCGCCGATGGCCGCCGGATCGAGCTCGCGCACGTTGGTGCGCTCGAGGTTGACCACGCGTGGGTCATCCCGGAGCCGCTCGTGCAGCTGCCCGAAGCCGACATCGACGGCGATCACCTCCCGCGCCCCCCGCTGGAGCAGGCAGTCGGTGAAGCCGCCGGTCGACGCACCGGCATCGAGGCAGCGACGGCCGTCGACGGTCACTGCGAACGCCGCGAGCGCGGCCTCGAGCTTCTCGCCGCCCCGGCTGACGAACCGGGGTGGGGGCCCGAGGACGTGGATCGGTTCGGTCGGGTCGACGAGCCGCGCCGGCTTGCTCGCCACCGCGCCGGCCACTCGCACGCGGCCGGCGGCGATGTCCTCCTGGGCCCGCTCCCGCGACGGTGCCAGGCCGCGCCGCACGAGCTCCAGATCGAGCCGCCGGCGGATCTACGCCTTCTTCGCCGCGGCCGCCTTCTTGGCGGTGGCCTTCTTGGCGGTGGCCTTCTTCGCCGGGGCCTTCTTGGCCGGCGTCGCTCCGCCCCGCTTGATGGCGGCGATCTCCTTGCGGAGATCGGCCACGTCGCTCTGGGTCGCGAGGCCGAGGGCTCGGATCTGGTCGCGCACCTCCCGACGGATCGACTCCGCCAGGCGCTCGGTGTTCTGACGGCTGCGCTCGACGAGCTCGTCACGCCGGCGCGCCGCCTGCTCGGCTTGCACCTCACCCGACTTCACGAGGTCCCGCACGATCGCCTCCGCTCGCTGCTGGGTCATCTGCGTGAACGCCAAGCCGGCGTCGAGGTAGCGCTTCAGGAGATCGGTCTGGGCCATGGCCGCCAACGCTACCGTCCCCTCGAGTGATCCCCCTCCGGGACGTGAACCCGACGCACCGGCGCGCCGTCGTCACCTTCCTGCTCCTCGTGCTGAACGTCGGGGTCTACTTCGGCGTCCAGCCCGACCTCTCGTCGCCGGAGGCCAACGACTTCGTGTTCGAGCGGGCCGCCATCCCCTGCGAGCTCGTGACCGGCGAACCGCTCTCCCCCGAGGAGCTCCCGACCGCGCGGAGCACGACGGCGTGCAACACCCAGCCCGAAGGTCCGCCGATCTTCCCGGGCAAGAACGTGTGGCTCGCCGCCATCGTGTCGATGTTCCTGCACGGCTCGCTGCTGCATCTCGGCGGGAACATGCTGTTCCTCTGGATCTTCGGCAACAACGTCGAGGATCGCCTCGGCCACCTGCGCTATCTCGGCTTCTACCTCGTGGGTGGGGTGGCGGCGACGGCCGCCCATGTGCTCGTCCAGCCGAACAGCACGGTGCCGGTCGTCGGAGCGTCCGGTGCCATCGCGGCGGTCATGGGCGCCTACCTGGCGTGGTTCCCGCACGCTCGGATCCACACGCTGTTCTTCTTCTTCATCATCTTCTTCCGCGACGTCTCCGCCAAGTGGGTGCTCGCGCTGTGGTTCATCTCGCAGTTCAACGACGCCTTCAACCCGAACAGCGGGGTGGCGTGGGGTGCGCACGTGGGCGGATTCGTCTTCGGGGTGCTCGCCGGCCTCGCGCTCAGGCCGTCGGGAGTCGAGCCGCGACCAGCGTTGCGAGGTCGTCGCTGACCCACGCCGGCTCCGGCGTGACCGGAAGGTCGGTGCCGGTGGTGACGCCGGACAGCACGAGACCGAACGTCGCGCCGAGGGTGACGGCGAACAGCCCATCGGTCGAGGGCCGGTCACCCACGACCACGTGCGGTCCGTCGCCCGCCAGCTCACGGACGAGCGCGGCCATCGGCGGATACGGCTTCCCGGCGACGACCGGCGCCACGCCGCTGGCCGCCGCCACCGCCGCGAGGATGGCGCCACCACCCGGGATCACGCCCTCCGGTGTCGGGTACGTGGTGTCGTCGTTGGTTCCGATCAGGCGGGCCCCGTCGCGGACCGCCGCGTGTGCCGCCTTGAGCCGTCCGTAGTCGAAGTCGAGGTGGAACCCGACCACGACGGCGTCGGCCGCACCCTCGCGCACGGTGTGCACGCCGCGCCGCTCGAGGGCCTCGGACACGCCCGGTCCCCCGCACACCAGTGCCGTCTCGCCCGGCTCGAGCAGCAGGGCCGCAGCCATCGCGGAGGTGAGCACCTCGCCCTCGGCGGGGATGCCCATCTCCGCCAGCTTGGCCTCCTGCTCGCCCACCACCTGCGAGGAGTTGTTGGTCACGAAGCACACCCGCTGGCCGGCGGTCCGCAGGCGGCCGATGGCCTCCGCCGACCCGGGGATCGGGACCTCGCCGAGCCACACCACGCCGTCGAGATCCAAGATCCAGGCCATCGGCCGATTCTGAACGACAATCTCTCCATGCCCCGATTCGAGCCGTTCCCCGGGATCCGCTACGCGCCGCACGTCGACCTCGACGAGGTCAGCGCGCCCCCCTACGACGTCATGGGCGACGCCGAGCGGGCCGCCTACGCCGCCCGCCACCGGGCCAACGCGGTGCGGTTCGACGCTCCCGTCGGCGAGCGGGCCTACGACGAGGCCGCCGAGGTGCTCGCCGGTCTCCTGGCCGACGGCACGCTCGTGCGCGACGACGCGCCATCGCTCTACCTCTACCGGATGACGAACGGCGGCCGGCACACCTCGGGTGTCATCGGCGCGCTCGGCCTCGAACCTCCGGGCACCGGCGATGTCCTCCCGCACGAGCACACGACGAAGAAGGCCAAGAGCGACCGGCTCGATCTGCTGCGTGCCACCCATGCCAACCTCTCCCCCATCTGGGGCCTGTCGCTGGCAAAGGGCCTGGCCGAGCTCACCACACCGGACGGCGAACCCGACGGCCGAGCGGTCGACGACGCCGGCGTCGTCCACGAGCTGTGGCGAGTCACCGACCCCGTTCGCATCGGCCTCATCGTCGACCGGGTCGCGGCCGAGCCGGTCGTGATCGCCGACGGCCACCACCGCTTCGAGACGTGCCTCGCCTACCAGGGCGAGCGGGGGCCCGAACCCGGCGACTACGACCTGACCATGACCTATGTCGTCGAGCTCACCGAGGACGAGCTCGACGTGCAGCCGATCCACCGGCTCCTGCGGGGCGTGCCGGCCGAGGCGATCGCCAGCCACCTGCTCGACTGCCTCGGTCCGGGCGATGCCATGACGCTCGTGGGGCCCGATCGCACCTGGGAGCTGGGCCGCGATCCGGACGGTCCCGAGCTCGACACCGAGCAGCTGGCCGAGGCCCTTGCGGGGGTCGACGACCTCGACGTCAGCTACCAGCACGGCGACGTCGCTGCCGCGGTGCGTGCCGGCGAGGCCGACGCCGCAGTGGTGATGCGACCGGTCACCGTCGCCACCATCAGGGCGGTGGCCGACCGCCGCGACCGCATGCCCCCCAAGACCACCTTCTTCTACCCGAAGCCCCGCACCGGCTTCGTCCTCCGCGACCTCGGCTGAGATCCTCAAGATCTCGGGCTGTTGGAAGCCCCATCAGGGCCCGCATCGACCCGAGATCTCGGACCGGTCAGGCGGTGAGCTCGGCCATCACCTCGAGGGCTTCGGGCTGGCCCGACCCGACGATCATCGTGGTGACGGGGGACTCCTCCCAGGTCGCCAGCAGGTCGCGGATTCGCTCCTTGGGCCCGCACAGCGCGACCTCGTCGACCAGCGCGTCGGGCACCGCCGCGATGGCCTCCGCCCGCTTCCCGTCGAGGTACAGGTCCTGGATCTGCTTCGCGTCGGCCTCGTAGCCGTACCGGCACACGAGGTCGTTGTAGAAGTTCTTGCCCCGCGCTCCCATGCCGCCGACGTACAGCGCAAGGGCGGGCTTGACCGCCGACCGGCAGGCGTCGACGTCGTCGCCGAGCACGACCGGCACCGAGGGCGCGATGTCGAAGCTCGACAGGTCGCGCCCGGCGAACGCGTCGCCGAAGGCGGTCGCGAACCGCTGCGGCGCGAAGTAGAGCGGCAGCCACCCGTCGGCGATCTCGGCGGTCAGCGCGACGTTCTTCGGCCCGATCGACGCCAGGTAGATCGGGATGTCGGCGCGGAGCGGGTGCACGATCAGCTTCAGCGGCTTGCCGAGCCCGGTGGCCCCCTCGCCGGTGAACGGGATGTCGTAGTGCTCACCGTGATGCTCGAGCGGCTTCTCCCGGCGCAGGATCTCCCGGACGATCTCGACGTACTCGCGGGTCTTGGCCAGCGGCTTCCCGTAGGCCTCGCCGTGCCAGCCCTCGACGACCTGCGGGCCCGACAGGCCGAGACCGAGCAGCATCCGCCCGCCCGACAGCAGGTCGATGGTGGCCGCCGTCATCGCCGTGTTGGCGGGCGTCCGCGCCGGCATCTGCATGATCCCGGTGCCGAGCTTGATGCGGGAGGTGTGGGCACCCGCCCAGATCAGCGGCGTGATGGCGTCGGAGCCGTAGGCCTCTGCCGTCCACACCGAGTCGTAGCCGAGTGCCTCCGCCCGCTGCACGAGCGGGACGAACGCGTCAGGCGCCGCCGCGCCGAAGTAGCCGAGGTTGATCCCGAGTCGCATGGAGGGGACCGTACGCCCTCCGCTACCTGACCTCCCAGGTGGCGCCCGAGGTGAGGAGGGCACCGAGGTCGCCGGGACCCTTCTCCTCCTGGGCCGCCGCCAGCTGGCGGTTCACCGAGGCGCCGTACTCCGGCCGGTCGACGGCCCGGAACACGCCGATCGGCGTGGGCATGGTGGGGCCCGTCGAGAGCCGGCACAGGGTGAAGGCGAGGGTGGGATCGGGGCGGGACTCGTCGTGCACGACCAGGCGGTCCTCACCGACCTCGTCGACGTCGACGATCATGGCCCGGCCCTGCTCGTCGATCACCACACCCTTCTCGTTGTCGGCCCCGAACCGGATCGGTTCACCGTGGCGGAGCGGGATCAGCATCGCCGCCCGCGTCTCCTTCTTCCCGATCACCAGGTCGAAGGCCCCGTCGTTGAACACGTTGCAGTTCTGGAAGATCTCGACGAACGCCGCGCCCTTGTGCTCGTGTGCCCGCCGGAACGTCTCCATCATGTGCTGGCGATCCATGTCGTGGGTGCGGGCCACGAACGTGGCCTCGGCGCCGAGCGCGACGCTGAGCGGGTTGAAGGGCTGGTCGAGGGAGCCGAAGGGCGTCGACTTCGTGACCTTGCCGAGCTCGCTGGTCGGCGAGTACTGCCCCTTGGTCAGCCCGTAGATCTGGTTGTTGAACATGAGGATCGTCATGTTCACGTTGCGGCGTAGCGCGTGGATCAGGTGGTTCCCCCCGATCGACAGGGCGTCGCCGTCGCCGCTCACGACCCACACGTCGAGATCGGGCCGAGCCATGGCGAGCCCCGTCGCGATCGCGGGCGCACGACCGTGGATCGAGTGCATCCCGTAGGAGTTGATGTAGTACGGGAACCGGGCGGCGCAGCCGATGCCCGACACGAAGACCGTGTTCTCCGGTCGGGCGCCGATCTCGGGCAGGAGCATGCGCATCGCGGTGAGGATCGAGTAGTCCCCGCAGCCGGGGCACCAGCGGACCTCCTGGTCGCTGGCCCAGTCCTTGGCCGATGTCACCGGAATCGTGTCGCTCATGACAGGTCCTCGAGGTCTCGCCGAAGGCCCCCATCGAGGGCCGGGACTCGGGCAACGGCGCTCTGTTCCGCCGAGCAGCACGTGTCGCTCATGCGTCCTTCTCCATCTCGACGAGCACGTCGTCGATGCGGGTCTTGATCTCGGCGGCGGTGAAGGGCTGGCCCTGGACCTTGCTCTGCACCTCGGCGGGCACCAGGAACTCGGCTCGCACCATCCGGCTGAGCTGGCCGGTGTTGAGCTCGGGCACGAGGATCCGCCGGTACCGACCGAGGACCTCGCCGAGGTTCGACGGGAACGGGTTGAGGTGGACGAGGTGGAGCCGGGCGACCCGATGCCCCTCGGCGCGGACGGCGGCCACGGCGGCTCCGATGGCGCCCCAGGTGGAGCCCCACCCGAGCACCAGCAGGTCGGCGTCCTCGTCGCCCTCGACCTCGACGGGCGGGAACGACTTCGCCACCGCCGCCACCTTCGCCGCCCGCACCTGGACCATGTGCTCGTGGTTGGCCGGGTCATAGGAGATGTTCCCCGACCCGTCCTCCTTCTCGATGCCCCCGATGCGGTGCATCAGCTCCGGCGTGCCCGGCAGGGCCCAGTCCCGGCCCAGCGTCTCGGGGTCCCGGGCGTAGGGCCAGAACACCTCGCGCCCGTCGGGGTCGGTGTGGTTGGTGGCGGTCGCGAACCGGGGATCGATGGGCGCGAGCCCGGCGAGGTCGGGCAGGCGCCACGGCTCGGAGCTGTTGGCGAGGTAGCCGTCGGACAGCAGGATCACCGGGGTCCGGTACTCGATCGCGATCCGAGCCGCCTCGATGGCGGCCTCGAAGCAGTGGGCCGGGCTCTTGGCGGCGACGATCGGCAGCGGCGACTCGCCGTGCCGGCCGTACATCGCCTGGAGCAGGTCGGCGGCCTCGGTCTTGGTCGGGAGCCCGGTCGACGGCCCGCCTCGCTGGATGTCCACGATCACGAGGGGCAGCTCGAGGCTCACCGCGAGGCCCATCGTCTCGCCCTTGAGCGCGATGCCGGGTCCGGACGTCGTCGTCACGCCGAGGTGACCACCGAAGGCGGCACCGAGGGCCGAGCCGATGCCGGCGATCTCGTCCTCGGCCTGGAAGGTGCGCACGCCGAAGTTCTTGTGCTTCGAGAGCTCGTGGAGGATGTCCGAGGCCGGCGTGATCGGGTAGGAGCCGAGGAACACCGGCAGCCCGGCGAGCTGACCGGCGGCGATCAGGCCCCAGGCCAGGGCGGTGTTCCCGGTGATGTTGGTGTAGGTCCCCGGCTGGAGGGCGGCCGGCCGGACCTCGTACTTGAAGTCGAACAGCTCGGCGGTCTCGCCGAAGGCGTGACCGGCCCGGAAGGCCGCCAGGTTCGACTCCTTGACCAGCTCGTTCTTGGCGAACCGCTCCTCGATCCAGCTGATGGTCTCTTCGACCGGCCGCGTGTACATCCAGCTGACGAGGCCGAGCGCGAAGAAGTTCTTCGAGCGGTCGGCGTCGCGGGGCTTCACCCCGAGCGGCTTGGTCGCCTCGAGGGTGATGCTCGTCATCGGCACCTCGAAGACCGTGTAGCCGGCGAGGCTCCCGTCCTCGAGGGGGTTCTCGGTGTAGCCCGCCTTCTTCAGGTTCCGCTCGTCGAAGGTGTCGACGTTGACGATCACGGTGCCGTTCCCGCCGAGGCTGTGGAGCTCGGCCCGCAGGGCGGCGGGGTTCATCGCCACGAGCACGTCGGGCCGGTCGCCGGGGGTGAGGATGTCGTGGTCCGAGATGTGGACCTGGAACGCAGACACCCCGGCGAGGGTCCCGGCGGGTGCTCGGATCTCGGCCGGGAAGTCCGGCAGCGTCGACAGGTCGTTGCCGAAGACGGCGCTGACGCTGGTGAAGCGGTCGCCGGTGAGCTGCATGCCGTCGCCGGAGTCGCCGGCGAACCGGATGACCACCTTCGAAATGGGCTTGAGCTCGACCGGCCGTTGTGCGGTGTCGGCCACAGGTTTCACCTCGTTGTGAAGGACCTTGTGTCCCGACGGTAACGCGGACATGACGGAATGCGCGAGATGGGCCCCCGATACGGGACCAAGGTCCCACTGTCCACGCCAGCGCGCGCCAGCGAGCCCCCCCGGCGCAGAGCAGCGACCGAGGTCATCCGCGCAGCGCAGGGCCGGACGGCAGTCCGGCACGTCGGAGCGGCAAGCCCCACGCGAGCGCCAGCGAGCCACGCGCGCAGAGCGAAGACTAGGAAATCGACGCCTCGTAGATGGATTTGATGGACGCGTCGAGCGCGGCGTCGAACTCGCCCTCACTCAGCTGGGCGGTGAGCCCTTCGGTGAGGGCGCGCGAGAAGCTGGCGATCACGCCGGGGTTGCGGGCCAGCCGAGCGTTGGCCTCCTCCCGGGAGTAGCCACCGGAGAGGGCGACCACCTTGAGGACCTTCGGGTGCTCGACGAGCTCGGTGTAGAAGCCGTCCTGGTCCGGAAGGGTGAGCTTGAACATGACCTGTTGCCCGTCCGGCACCGAGTCGAGCCCGGTGAGGAGCGCCGACTTGAGCTTGGCCTCGGCTGCCGCCTTCTCGGGGCTCTTGATGTCGACCTCGGGCTCGAGGATCGGCACCAGGCCGGCGCCCAGCACCTGGCGGCCGACTTCGAACTGCTGGTCGACGACGCCCTGCACCCCGCGGTCGTCGGCGAGCTTGATGACCGACCGCTCCTTGGTCCCGAACATCCCCTTCCCGGCGGCCCGCGCCAGGAGGTCGTCGAGGCCCGGCATCGGCTTCATGAGCTGGGCGCCGTCGACCTCGTCGGCGAGGCCCTTGTCGATCTTGATGAAGGGCACCACGTTCTTCACCGACCAGAGGTAGTCGCCGGTGTCCCGCCCCTCGACCTGGCGGTCCATCGTGTCCTCGAAGAGGATGGCGCCGACGATCCGGTCTCCCCCAAAGCTGGGGCTGGTCATGATCCGGCTGCGCATCTGGTGGATGAGGTCGAACATCTCGGCATCGCTCGACCACGCGCTCTCCTCGAGCCCGTAGAGCTTGAGGGCCTTGGGCGTGCTGCCCCCGCTCTGATCGAGCGCGGCGATGAAGCCGTCGCCCTTGCGGATCTTGTCGCGCTGCTCGGTGTTCATCACCTGATCTTCTCAGATGAATGCCTCCTCGGCGGCAGCCAGCGTCTGGCGGGCGGCCCGGGCTGCCACCTTGGCCCGGCGGGCGGGGATCACGCGGTCGGCCACCACCTCGGTCCGGCTCTGGGTCACCCCGTTGGCCCGGAAGAACCGGCGGCGCACCCGACCCAGGACCACCACCTCGCTCGCCGGTGCCAGGTCGCCGGCGCCGGCCGGCGGGTCGAACCACACCACCGGCACCGACTCCGCCGGACCGCCTTCGCGGCCGGGCACCGTCACGTTGTAGCTGAGGACCTCCTGGCCCGATCGCAGCTCGCGGATCTCGGGCGGACGCGAGACCGCGCCGCGCAGCACCACCACGTTCATGTCTCTTCCCCCTCTGTGGGTCGCTCTCGACTCGGGGGAAGTGCCCCGACGATACGCACGGGGTGTGACAGCGAATCAGGAACGCGGCGCTCAGCCGCGGCGGCTCGCTCGCCGCGGGTAGTCGGGGACGCGGTCGGCCTCCGGCCGTTCGGCGAGGAGCAGGCTGGTCCCGGCGGTGTCGAAGAACACGGGATCGACCCCGGCCAGCTCGCCGCGGGCGTAGCGCTTGCCGCCATCGACGTAGCGCCACATGCCGAGGCCGCTCTGGCCTTCGTCCTGGGTCTCGTGCGGGCCCTCGGCGTCGGGGTCCCACCAGATCAGCGTGACATCGTCGGCCCCGGTGTAGTCCGGCATGGGCCAGAGCTCGGTGCCCCATGACACGCCCCAGTTCGTCACGTAGCCGCTCGTCCGCTCGAAGGAGAACAGCCCGTCGCGGAACGTCTCCGGGGTGAGGTGCGGGCCCGCCAGCTGGATGCCGGTGAACAGCGTGGGCGCCGAGATGATCGACGGGTAGCTGGTCAGCGTCCGCCCGAGGTGCCAGGCCACGAAGTTGTCGTCGTCCTGGACGGCCGCCGGGTCGATGCGGGCGAGGAGCGTCGAGAGCCCGAACGCGTGACGCCACTGGGCCTGGTCGTAGCTGCGCCCGGCCACCGCGGTGTCCACGAGCCCGGCCCCGGACATGATCCACTCGGGATACCAGTCCTGACTCGTCGCCTCGTTCGTCACGAAGTAGGGCATGAACGGATCGCCCGACAGGATCACGCTGGTGACGCCGCCGCTCTTCATGCGGGCCACCATCGTGCGGGCGTTCTCCTGCGCCGTCGCCAGATCGAGGACGTACGGCAGGCGCATGATCTCGATCCCCTCGGCGGCCGCATCCCGAACCAGCGCCTCCGCCGCCGTCTTGTACACCTCGTCGACGGTCTCGTAGTGGACGAGCCCAAAGCGCCGCTCCGTGCCGACCAGGGCGTCGCCGGCGTGCTCGGCAGGCTGGCCGGCGAGGGACACGAGCAGGTCGGCCATGAACGTGTTGCGCCAGGTCGAGGAGATCCCAGAGCCGTACACGTAGGGCGCCCACTCGACGTAGCGCTCGGCGGGATAGGAGTCGGCGCAGATGCACACCAGCCGCCGGGCGGCGAGCTCCTCTGCGAAGGCCTTGGTCCCGGTCGGGCCCCCGATGACCGCAAACGCGCCGATCTCGGTCGCGGCGCGGATGGCGTCGGCCTTGGCGGCGGCGTCGTCGCTCGCGCTCCCCGAGGCCCTGAGCATCTCGAAGGTCACCGTCCGCCCGTAGGTCTCCCAGAGCGCGTTCATCACGTCGAAGACCTGCTGGCGGTTGGCCTCGGTCTCCGCCGCCGGCAGCGCCTCCTGCCCGGTGGCATCGGCGACTGCCGCCGACGCCTCGGCGTTGTCCTGAGCCTGGTAGATGGCGATCGTGATCTCGGTGGCCGTCACGCCGGCGTGCGTCCCGCCCCCGTTGTCCCGTCCTTCCTCCCAAAGCGGCACGCAGTTCGGGGCGTAGACCATCGGGATCATGAGCCGCCCGGTGTCGGGATCGCAGTCAGGTGCGCTCAGGGGATCCTCGCCCTCGAAGAATGCGAGCGCCGGCGGCCCGGCCACGCCCGAGCCCGAGTCCGTCGAGGTGGGCGTCGTCCCGCTTCGGCCGGTGTCGTCATCGTCGCCGCCCTGGGCGCCGACCGCGAGGACACCGGCGGCGACCACCACCACCAGCAGCACCGGCCAGTAGCGGCTGATCGCCGATCGCCTCGTCTCTTCGCTCACTGGACTCCCCTTCTTGCGCACACCCCGTAGCGCGCGACCCCCGCTGCGTGCGTTGACGGTACCGTCGACTCGTGGGCCTCGGGGGGCAGGGTCGAACGGCGGCGACCGGCGTCGCCCTCGCCGCCGGCGTGCTCCTCGTGCAGCGGGCGCTGTGGCCGGCTCCCATCGGCGTGCTCGTGCAGGGCGTGGTCATCGGCGGGCTGACAGCGCTGATCGCGTTCGGGATCGCCCTCGTCTACCGGTCGAACCGGATCGTGAACTTCGCGCAGGGCGACCTCGGGCTGGCGCCGACGGTCTTCGTGGTCGTGCTGATGACCTACCTCGGCGTGCCGTACGCGGCGGCGCTGCCGCTCGGCATCGTGGTCGCCCTCCTGCTCGGCGCCGTGCTCGAGCTGGTGATCATCCGGCGATTCGCCAAGGCGCCTCGACTGATCCTGACCGTGGCCACGCTCGGCATCGCCCAAGGCCTCACCGCGCTGTCACTCGCCATGCCGGCGCTCCTCAACCGGGCGTGGCCGGCCACCTTCACCCGCCAGGCGGTGCCGCCCTCGTTCCGCCCACCCTTCGACTTCTCCGTCCACATCGACCCGATCACCTTCCGGGCCAACGACCTGTTGGCCGTGATCGCGGTGGTCGTGTGCATCGCCGGCATCACCGCCTTCCTGCGCTTCACCAACGTCGGCATCGCGGTGCGGGCCAGCGCCGAGAGCGCCGACCGCGCCCTCCTGCTCGGGATCCCCGTCCGGCGGGTCCAGACCATCGTGTGGGCCCTCGCCAGCCTCCTCGCCTTCGTCGCCATCTTCCTGCGCGCCGGCGCCCTCGGCCTGCCGCTCGGCTCGGTGCTGGGTCCCGCCCTCCTCGTCCGAGCCCTCGCCGCCTGCGTGATCGGGCGCATGGAGCACCTCGGCCGCATCTTCTTCGCCGCCGTCGGGCTCGGGGTCATCGAGCAGGCCATCGTGTGGGACACCGGCGGATCGACCTTCGTCGCCCCCATCCTCTTCGTGATCGTGCTCGCTGCCCTCCTCGCGCAGCGGCGGGGCACGCGGGCCCGCACCGAGGAGCAGTCGCAGTGGGTGGCCATCAGCGACGTCCGACCGGTCCCCGACGAGCTGGCCCACCTGCCCGAGGTGCGGTGGGCGGGTCGGGGTCTCGGCCTCGCCCTCCTCGGCCTCGTGCTCGCCCTCCCAGCTCTCGTTCCCGAGAGTCGCACCAACCTCCTCGGCGTCATCGTGATCTACGGGATGGTCGCCGTGTCCCTCGTCGTCCTCACCGGCTGGGCCGGCCAGGTGAGCCTCGGCCAGGTCGCCTTCCTGGGCATCGGCGCCGCCGTCGGCGGCTGGGTCACGACGGTGCAGAGCTGGGACATCACCATCGCTCTGGTCGCCGCCGGCGCCGCCGGCGGCGTTGCGGCGATGGTCATCGGTCTTCCCGCCCTGCGGACCCGCGGTCTCTTCCTCGCCGTGGCCACGCTCGCCTTCGCGCAAGCGACGGCGATCTACTTCCTCAACCGCGGCGAGTTCGGGTGGCTGCCCAGCGGCCGCGTCCCCCGCAAGGACGTACTGGGGGCCATCCCCATCGAGACCGAGACGCAGTACTTCTACTTCACCGTCGTGTGCCTGCTGCTGGTGGTGGTGGCCGTACGCCGCCTCCGGCTCTCGCGGGTCGGCCGGGTGATGATCGGGATCCGGGAGAACGAGCGCGGCGCGCAGGCCTTCGGCGTGAACGCGGTCAGGGCAAAGCTCACGGCGTTCGCGGTGTCCGGCTTCATCGCCTCGTTCGCGGGCGCCGTCTTCGTGCACCACCAGCAGTCGCTCGGCATCAGCGCCTACGCCACCGAGGAGAGCCTGGCGGTCTTCGCCATGGTCGTCATCGGAGGGCTCGGCAGCGTGCCCGGCGCGCTCCTCGGCGCCGCGTACGTGTACGGCGCGAAGTACTTCCTCGCCCCCGAGCTCGCCTTCTTCGCCGGCGGGATCGGGTTGCTGCTGGTGCTCATCGCCCTTCCCGGCGGTCTCGGGGGCGGCCTCTACCAGCTGCGCGACGGCTACCTCCGGTGGGTCGCCAGGCGCCGCAAGATCCTCGTTCCCAGCCTCACCGCCGACGCCCGAAGCATCGATGTGCTCTCGGGAAGCGGACGCGAGCGCGGTCTCGCCCTGCTTCGCCAGATGGCCGACGTGATGGATGCCGCCCGGAAGGTCAAGGTCGATTGACGGCCCCCCGGTGGTACGACCGGTTCCGGCCGTCGAAGGTGACCGGCGGCCTGTCGACGGCCCCGCTCCTCGCGCTCTTCGGGCTCAACATGGTGGACGAGCTCGATCGCGAGGCGGCGTCGGTGCTCCTGCCCGAGATCCGCGACCACTTCGGCCTGTCGATCCAGGGGGTGCTCACCCTCACGTCGGTGGTCGGGTTCTTCGTGCTGTTCCTCGAGATCCCCCTCGCCCACCTCGCCGATCGGCGGCGCCGCACGCGGATCGCAGCCGGCGGGGCGTCGGCGTGGGGCCTCTGCACGCTCTTCACCGGTCTCGCCCCGAACATCTGGCTCTTCGGCGCCGCGCGCGGCGGGGCCAGCCTCGGCCGAGCCGTCAACGGCTCCACCCATCGCGCCCTCCTGGCCGACTACTACCCCATCGACCGGCGGGCCGGCGTGTACGGCATCTACGACGCCGCCAGTCCCGTCGGTCGCTTCGTCGCCCCGCTCGTCGCCGGCGTGCTGGCGCTGTGGTTCGGCTGGCAGCTGCCGTTCCTCGTCTTCGCGATCCCCACCTTCGTGTTCGTGTGGCTCACGCTCCGCCTCGACGATCCGGTCCGGGGCTACCACGAACGCTCGATGCTGACCGAGGACACCGAGACCGCCGGCACCGAGGAGTCGCCGGCATCCATGGCCGAGTCGTGGCGGATCCTCTGGCAGGTCCGCACGCTGCGCCGCATCTGGATCTCGATCCCGGTCCTGTCGATCCCCCTCTACGCCATCTCGCCGTTGCTGTCGCTCTTCTACGAGGAGGAGCTCGGGCTCAACAGCGCGCAACGCGGGATGCTGGCGGCCGTCGGCGAGCCCTTCGCCTTCGTCGGTCTCTTCATCGGCATCCCCATCGCCACCAAGCTTCTCCGCCGAGACCCCGCGCTCCTGATCCGATTCCTGGCGGTGACGGGTGTGCTCCAGGTGGTGTCGCTCTTCCTCCTCGTCTTCACCAAGAACCTGCCGGTCGTGGTGGTGATGCGGTGCATCCTCGCCCTCGTCACTGCGTCGACGGCGCCCGCCCTGGCCGCCGGGCTGTCGCTGGTGATCCCGCCCCGCGTGCGATCGATGGGCTTCACGATCGGGAACCTGTTCGTGATCCCGACGCTGCTCGTCGGTCCGATCATCGGCGGTGTCGCCGACACCTGGGGGCTCCAGCGGGCGATCATCGTGCTCTGCCCGGTGATCCTGCTCGGCGTGTACATCATCAGCACCGCCGGCACCTTCATCGCTCCCGACATCAGCAAGGTCCAGTCGGCCAGCGTCGCCATGTCCGAGGTCCGGGCCGCCCGGCGCCGCGGCGAGGTGAAGCTCCTGCTCGTCAAGGACCTCGACGTGCACTACGACCAGGTCCAGGTGCTGTTCGGCATCAACCTCGAGGTGGCCGAGGGCGAGCTCATCGCCCTGCTCGGCACGAACGGAGCCGGCAAGAGCACGTTGCTGCGGGCCATCTCCGGCCTCGTCGAACCATCGGCGGGTGCCATCGTCTTCGACGGCGAGGACATGACCCACACCCCGGCCGACGAGATCGTGGGGCGCGGCGTCGTGCAGGTTCCCGGGGGGCGTGGGGTGCTTCCGTCGCTCACGGTGGCGGAGAACCTCCGCCTCGCCGGATGGACGCACCAGGACGACCCTGCCTACCTCGCGGAGGCGACCGACCAGGTGCTCGGCTACTTCCCGATCCTCCGGGAGCGATGGGAACAGGTCGCCGGCAACCTCTCGGGTGGCGAGCAGCAGATGCTCACCCTCGGGATGGCCTTCATCTCCCGGCCCCGCCTCCTCATGATCGACGAGCTCTCCCTCGGCCTCTCGCCACTCGTCGTGGACCGACTCCTGGAGATCGTGCGGGCGATCAGCGCCCGCGGCACGACCATCATCCTCGTCGAGCAGTCCGTCACGGTCGCCCTCTCGGTGGCCGAGACCGCCTACTTCCTCGAGAAGGGCGAGGTCCGGTTTCACGGTCGCACGGCCGAGCTGCTCGAACGGCCCGACATCCTGCGGGCGGTGTTCCTCGGCGCCACGCCCTCCATCAAGGCCGCCTCCCCCCGAGCGCCCAGCAGCGAGATGGCGCTCGAGGCGACCGGCCTCACCCGCTCGTTCGGCGGCGTGCGGGCCGTCAGCGACATCTCCTTCGCGGCCGGCTCCGGCCGGATCCTCGGCGTCATCGGGCCCAACGGCGCCGGCAAGACGACCCTCTTCGATCTCTTGTCGGGCTACCTACCGCCCGACGCCGGCTCGCTCCTGTTGGGGGGGCGCGACATCACCGAGCTCGGGCCCGACGCCCGCGCCCGCGCCGGCCTCGGCCGCTCCTTCCAGGACGCCAAGCTGTTTCCCGGCCTCACCATCGCCGAGACGATCGGACTCGCGCTCGAACGTTCCGTTGAAGTCCGCGACCCGTTCGCCACCGCCGTCGGACTGCCGGCGGCGCGACATTCCGAAGCCAAGATCGCCAAGCGCGTCGACGAGCTGGTCGAGCTGGTCGGGCTCGGGGCGTTCAGGAACAAGTTCGTGCGGGAGCTGTCGACGGGCACTCGCCGGATCGTCGACGTCTGCTGCCTCTTGGCCCACGACCCGGTGGTCATGCTCTTCGACGAGCCGTCGTCGGGCATCGCCCAGCGGGAGGCGGAGGCCATGGCGCCCATGCTGCGACGCGTCCGTGATGCCACCGGCGCCACGATGATCGTGATCGAGCACGACATGGGGCTGATCTCCGAGATCGCCGACGAGCTCCTCGCGCTCGACCTCGGCGAAGTCGTCACCTCGGGCCCGCCCGCCGACGTGCTGCGCCACCCGCGCGTCGTGGCCTCCTACCTCGGAACCGCCGCCGCCTCGTCGGGCCCCGCCCCCACGTAGGTCGACCACAGCGCGGCGTAGCGGCCGCCCGCCGCCAGGAGCTCCTCGGGCGGACCGACCTCGACCACGCGACCGCCGTCGAGCACGACGATGCGGTCGGCGCGCGCCGCCGATTGGAGGCGGTGGGCGATGAGCAGGGTCGTCCGCCCCTCGCTGACCACCCCCATGGCCCGTACGACCCGCGCCTCGGTGCCGAGGTCGAGGTTGGCCGTCGCCTCGTCGAGGATGAGGATGGCCGGGTCGACGAGCTGGGCCCGGGCGAGCGCGATGAGCTGACGCTGGCCGGACGCGAGCGACCGGCCCCGCTCGATGACCGGCTGGTGGTAGCCGTAGGGCAGTCGGCTCACGAACTCGTGCGCGCCCACCGCCCGCGCCGCCGCCTCGACCTCGGCGTCGCTCGCCTCGGGCCGGCCGAAGGCGATGTTGTCGCGGACCGTGCCGGTGAAGAGGAAGGCTTCCTGCGGCACGAACCCGAGCTGCGAGCGGAACGCCTCCAGATCGAGGTCGGGCAGCGGTGTGCCATCGACGAGCACGCGGCCCTCGGTCGGGTCGTAGAGGCGGGCCGCCAGCTTCACCATCGTGGACTTCCCCGCCCCGGTCTCCCCCACGAACGCCACGGTCTCGCCGGCGGCGATCGTGAGATCGATGTCCACCAGCGCCGGGGCCTCGGCGCCCGCGTAGCGGAACGTGACGTGCTCGAAGCGGATCTCGCCGTGCAGACGAGCGGGGCGGTCCGCCCCCGGCCGGTTCGGCACCGAGACCGGCGTCGCCAGCAGGTCCTGCAGTCGCTTCATGGCGACCTCGCCCTGCTGGTAGCTGTCGAACACCTGGGACAGCTGCTGGATCGGCGCGAACACCACCGTGAGGTAGAGCACGAAGGCGATCAGCTCGCCGACGCCGATGCGGCCCTCCCGAGCCAGGTCGAGTCCCACCCACAGGACGAGGACGGTCGCCACGTTCGACAGCATCTCGACGAACGGGAAGTAGGTCGAGCTCACGATCGACGACTCGATGCGGGCCGCCCGGTGCTCGCCGGCGACGGACCGGAAGTCGGCCATGTTCCGGCCTTCACGCACGAACGCCTGCGTCACCCGAACGCCCGACACCCCTTCCTGGAAGGTGGCGTTCACCGCCGCGATCCGATCGCGGACCCGCCCGTACGCGGCCTCGCTCCGGCGCCGGAACACGAGGGTGGCCACCACGAGCGGCGGGGCGATCAGCGCCACGACCAGCGTGAGCTGGACGCTCATGCTCGTGAGGATGGCGAGGGCACCGACGAAGGTGACGACCTGCACGAGCGCGTCGATGAAGCCCGTCTGCAGCAGCGAGTTCAGCGCCTCGATGTCGGAGGTCATCCGGGTCATGACCCGGCCGGTCATCTCGCGGTCGTAGAAGTCGAGCCCGAGGCGCTGGAGGTGGGAGAACACCCGGAGGCGCAACCGGAGCAGGAGGTCCTGGCCCAACCGGCTGGTGACGATCGCCGCCGACCACGTGAGCGCTCGCGCCGCGGCGACGCTGGCGACGAACAGGCCGCAGGCGATCCACAACCACCCCTCGTCACCGACCTCGACGCCCCGCTCGATCCCCAGGCGGATCAGATACGGCCCCGTCAGACCGGCCGCGGCGTTGGCGCCCACGAGCAGCGCGCCCGCGACGAGCAGCCGCCGATGGCGGCGCAGGAGCCGGCGCAGCGACAGCTCGGCGGGCGCATCGATCGTCTCCTCGTCGACGTCCCATCCCGGCTCGTCGCGAACCGGCGGGAGCGCCTCGATCTTGGCCAGGAGCTCGGGTGTCGGCGGCTCGTTGAGGCGGGCGCCGCCGAAGCCCATGCCGCCCCCGGCGCCGCCGGCCCCCATCCCCTGGCGCAGCTGGGCGTACCGCTGGCGCTTCGCCGCCAGCACCGCCACGTCGTCGACCCGGTCCCACGCCGAAGTCGACGCCTCGTCCTCCTCGACGATGGTGTCGAGGTCGTCGTCGGGGCCGGCGAGCAGCTCGCGGTAGAGCGTGCAGCGCTCGATGAGCTCCTCGTGGCTCCCGCTGTCGAGCACCCGACCGCGGTCGAGCACGACGATGCGATCCGCGAGGTTGAGCGTCGACCGGCGGTGGGCCACGAGGATCGTCGTGCGCCCCTTCATCACCTCCCGCAGGACGTCGTGGATCTCCTCCTCGAGCCGGACGTCGATCGAGGAGGTGGCGTCGTCGAGGAGCAGCACGGCGGGATCGGTGAGCAGTGCCCGGGCCAGCGCGATCCGCTGACGCTGGCCGCCCGAGAGGGTCAGGCCTCGCTCGCCGACCACGCTGTCGTAGCCGTGCGGCAGGGCGGCGATGAAGTCGTGGGCCTGCGCCCAACGGGCCGCCCGCTCGACGTCCTCGTCGGTGGCGTCGGGCACGCCATAGGTGATGTTGGCCCGCACGCTGTCGGAGAAGAGGAACGTCTCCTCGAAGACGACCCCGAGCTGCGCCCGCAGCGAGGCGAGGGTGAGGTCGCGGATGTCGACGTCGTCGATGGCGATGGCGCCGTCGTGGACGTCGTAGAAGCGCGGCAGGAGCAGGGAGACCGTCGACTTGCCCGACCCCGACGCGCCCACCAGCGCGACGGTCTCGCCCGGGGCCACCCGGAGCGTGAAGCCTTCGAGGACGGGTTCGGAGCGCAGGTAGCCGAAGCTGACGCTGTCGAAGGTCACCTCGCCGGCCACCCGCCCGATGGCGCGGGCATCGGGCCGCTCCTGCACGACGGGCGTGGCGTCGAGCAGCTCGAAGATGCGCTCGGCGGCCGCCCGCGCCGTCTGCGACATGACGAGCATCCCCGCCAGCATCCGCACGGGCTGGACGAGCATCACGAGGTAGGTCTGGAAGGCGAGAAAGGTCCCGAGCGTGATGCGGCCGTGCAGCGCGAGCCAGCCGCCGAGGGCCAGGATCACCACCTGGGCCAGGCTCGGCACCGCCGACATCGTCGCCTGCCGGCTGGCCGAGATGCGGGCGTTGCGCATGCGGGCGCCGTAGAGCCGGATGGCGGCCGCCCGCAGCAACCCCAGGTGGCGGCGCTCCTGCCCGAAGGCCTTCACCACTCGAACACCGCTCGTCGCCTCCTCGACGATCGTCGCCACCTCGGCCGCCTTCTGCTGGGCGTCCCAGCTCGACGGGTACACGACGGTGCGCAGCCGGACCGCCATCAGGAGCAGCACCGGCACCGTCACCAACGCCACGAGGGTGAGCAACGGCGAGAGCCGCAGCATGAACACCAGGGAGAGGCCGAAGAGGAAGACGCTCCCGCTGACGAACGGGAGGAAGCCGAGGAGGCTCTGCAGGACCCGGACGTCGGTGTTCGCCCGGGAGACGAGCTGCCCGCTCTGCATCTCGTCGTGGCGGGCGAAGTCGAGCCGGTGCAGGTGGTCGTAGATGTCGTTCCGGAGGTCGTACTCGACGTCGATCCCGAGGCGCCCGGCCCCGAACCGGCGCACGAACGAGAGACCGAAGCGCACCACGCCCAGCACCAGCATGAGCAGGAGGAGCGGCACCACGTCGGCCGCCGGCCGCCCCTGCACGGCGGGCACGATGGCGTCGTCGACCACGGTCCGGTTGAGGAGCGGCAGCACCGACGTGACGCCCATCCCCACCAGGGCCGCGCCGAAGACGAGGAAGAGGTCGCGGCGATGACGGGTCAGGTACGGCCACAGCCGCCGGATCCATCCCCCCTCCACCGTCCCGACGCTATTGGGGGTGACGTCAGGTCGGGCGGCGCGTTCGGCGCTACGACAGCGCGTCGTACCGGTCGGCCACGTCGGCGAAGTCGGGATCGGCGTCGAGCACCCGGCCGAAGAGCTGCCGGGCGCGCGGCACCTCACCCGCCCGCTCGTACATGGCGGCGAGCGCGTACCAGAGCCGCAGGTGGTGGTCCTTGGGCTTGCGCACGTTGACCGGACCCTGCTCGAGCACGGTCACCGCCTCCCGCACCTTCCCTTGGTCGGCGAGGGAGCCCGCGAGGACGATCCGTCCTTCCACGAGCACCTCCACACCGGCGCCGCCGCGGCGCAGCTCGTCCCACAACCGGGCGACCTCGGCGTGGCGGCCGAGGGCGCGCTGCGCATCGGCGATCACGGGGTGGTGGTCGACCGACCCCGAGAGCAGCTCGGCGACCTCGAGCTCCTTCACCGCCGCCCGCCACCGTCCCATGCGGTAGAGCGTCAGGCCCAGCAGCTCTCGTATGGCGGCGCTCCCGGGCGCCCGCTCGCTCAGCGGCTTGAGCAGCTTGAGGGCGTCGCGGTAGCGCTCGCGCTCGTAGGCCTTGGCCGCCTCCTGGAGCCGGTCCTGCACCCGGCCGGCCCAGGCCGGGCCCGCCTCCCGGGCGACCTCGCCCCGCACGTCGTCGGGGAGGCCTCGCCGCGCCCGCTCCCGTCGGGCCGGGGCCGGTTCGGGGGCGCGGCCGCGACCGACCGCGTCCCGGGCCTCGTCGCGCACCGGTCCGGCGTCGATCCACTCGTCGGGTTGCCAGTCGGGTCGGCGACCGCCCATGCGGCCGCGCTCCCGGGCGTCGCTCTCCTTGGCCGCCTCCCGCCACGCCGCCGACGCGCTCCCGGCCGGCGACGGCTTCAGCTTGCCGACGCCCCGCTTCGCCACCGATCCCCACGACTTGGTGCGGGGGTTGTCCGCCTTGCCGGCCGGCGCCCGCTTGGGCCGGTTCGAGCCCTCGACCTCGCTCGGACGACCCCGGGCCGAGCGCTCGGTGCGCCGCTCGGGGCGGGGCGGCCCGCTCCGGGCTCCCGGCTTCTTCGGCGCGCCCGTGCCCTCGCCCCGGCGGGCCCCCGGCGGCCCGTCCCGGCGCTCACCGGCCCGCGCCGGGCGTCCCGGCCGCGCACTCGGCTTGGCGCCGGGCTTCGGGCCCTGACGAGCCCCGGGCTTGGGGTCGGCCCGGCGACCGCCGGCGGGGCCCGGACGGCCCTTCCCGCCGGCCCCACCACGGCGGGGGGGCTGGCGCGGGGGCATGGGCGCACCCTACCGGCGCCACCGCCGCGCAAAACGACGAAGGGCCCCGCCTTCGCGGGGCCCTTCTGCGGATTATTCCGGCGGCGACCTACTCTCCCAGGGGGTCTCCCCCCAAGTACCATCGGCGCAGGCGGGCTTAACTGCCGTGTTCGGGATGGGAACGGGTGTATCCCCGCCGCCATGGCCACCGGAAATCGTTGCTGGTTGTCACGCGCCAAGCCCCCGGATGGGGCGAGGCAGCGCGCCTTGAGCGTTCGATAGCGAGCACAAGCATTTCTCAGAGCTGAATCCAAGCCCTCGGCCGATTAGTACCGGTCGGCTGAACACATTGCTGTGCGTACACCTCCGGCCTATCAACGTGGTCATCTGGCCACGGGCCTTACCTGGTTGACCCAGTGGGAGATCTCATCTTGGAACGGGCTTCGCACTTAGATGCTTTCAGCGCTTATCCCTTCCGCAGGTGGCAAACCAGCCGTGCCCTTGGCAGGACAACTGGCACACCAGAGCTGCGTCCGTCCCGGTCCTCTCGTACTAGGGACAGCCTTCCTCAAATCTCCTACGGCTGCGGCGGATAGGGACCGAACTGTCTCACGCATGAAATTCCCGCATTTCGGCGGGCATAGACTATACCTTCACCCTGTTTCCAGGGGCCGGCGTATTAGGGATTTCTCCCTCTCCTCGTTGTAGCTTCCGAGGAAGTCGTTACGGGGGCCAGTGCGCCCTTGCCACGCAGATGTCGCTCAACATCTGCGGCGAATACTCGCTTCGATTTCGAATGGTTTAGGGTTGCAAATGCATCCACCTCGTGCGCAAGCCGCAGGAACTCCTCGGGTTCGACGCGCGGCCGGAGCTGCCGAAGCAGCTCGAGCGCTCGCGTGACCTGGGGCTTCTTGAACACGACGTACGGTGCCACCTCCATCAGAAGTCGTCCGATGATCGGCCGACTCGTGATGACGAGGTCGCTCATGCCAGTCCCACGATCCCTGACGTACCCACCGCCCACGAGGCGCTGGAGATACTCCAGCCCCGCACGTTCGGCCGTGCACTGTGTCATCGAGACCGACGACCGGATGTAGAAACCGTGTCGGTATTCCTTCTGCCGGACGAGTTGGAAGTGGATGCTTCCATCCCCGTCGAGAAATCCTGCAACATACGCAGCTTGGACGTCATTCATTGCAATGGCCTTACCCTCGGTATTGCCCTTACCCCATTCGGTCTGAGGGTGGAGGGTTCCACCGATTTGAGCCGGAGAGCACCTACAGATTACTCCGTAGGGACGCAGTGATTCTACGTTCTAAACCCAGCTCGCGTACCGCTTTAATGGGCGAACAGCCCAACCCTTGGGACCTGCTTCAGCCCCAGGATGCGACGAGCCGACATCGAGGTGCCAAACCTTCCCGTCGATATGGACTCTTGGGGAAGATGAGCCTGTTATCCCCGGGGTACCTTTTATCCGTTGAGCGACGGCGCTTCCACACGCAACCGCCGGA
>DATLFP010000174.1:0-54273 GCA_035540955.1 Acidimicrobiales bacterium | reverse complement strand
CGGGCTGCCGGTTCCGGACCCGGTGCTGGAAGGCCCAGGACATCTGCGCCGAGCAGGAGCCCGAGCTGATCGACCGCGGCCAGGGCCACCCCAGCGCCTGCCACTTCGCCGAGGCCATGGAGGTGGTCTAGATCCCGTTGGCGGCGGCTATCCTCACCCCTCCCACGTCCGAGTGGCGGAATTGGCAGACGCGCATGGTTGAGGGCCATGTGCCCGCAAGGGCATGGGGGTTCAAGTCCCCCCTCGGACACGATCTTGCACATGGGCAGGTCCGGGCCTTGCCGAGACGGTCGCACGGTCGCTCAGTGGGTCATAGGTGACCTTGACGCCGAGCTCGGCGTAGACCTCGGCCTTCAGCTTCGGGTCGGCATCGTGGAGCACTGCGAGGATGTCCTGCAGGCCGGCGATGAGGGACCGCACCTGCTCCTTGGTGAGCGGTTCGGCCGGGACGCTGGCGCCCAGCTCGCGCTCGGCCGCCAGGCGCTCGCCCTTGACCTCGGCCATCCATCCGGCGACGACGACGGCATCGCCCCCGGCATCGAGGGTGGCCCGGTAGCGCGCCAACCGCTCATCACAATCGGCGATCTTGCGGCGGGCCGCCTCGGCGCGAGCGGCGGCGCCTTCGTCGTGCGACCTGGACGCCATCGCTAGAGCCTCCCACGCCGCTTCGGCGTTGCGCTCGTCGAACAGCTCGGCGAGCCACCGATCGAGCGCCGGCACGAGCACGTCCTCCCGCAGGTACACCGTCTTGGGATGGTCGACGCCCTTGGCCAGCGCGTACTCGGCCGCGAACCGGCAGCGGTAGTGCGCTCGGTCGTTGTTCCACGAGCCCTGCATCCGGCGCCCACAGAGCCCGCAGGCGACGCGGCCGCTCAGGAGATACCGGCGGGCCGTCGTGCGGCGCTTGCCGTTCGGGAGCGGGCGGTGCAGGCCCGCGGCGGCGACCTCCTGCGCGCGAGCGAACGTCTCGGGATCGACGATCGCCTCGTGGGATGCCTCGGCCGACCACACCCACGCCGAGCGGTCGTTCCACACGAACTTGGTCCGGTTGCCGAGGGAGAAGTCCTCGACATCGAACGCCACCTCGGAGCGGCGCTGCTTGCCCCACACGCGGCGGCCGGCGTACACCGGATTGCGGAGGATGGTCCGCACCGCCGACTTGCCCCACGCGCCACCGCTCGATGCCCGGTGACGGTTGCGCGCAGGATCGTGGCCGCTCGGCGACGGGATGCCCTCGGCGGTGAGGCCCTCGGCGATGGCGTAGATGCCTCGCCCATCGAGGTACTCGGCGAAGATGCGCGCCACGATGGGCGCCGCGACCGGATCGACCTCGAGCCGCTTCTCACGGATGCCCAGCGCCGCCTTGCCAGGGTTCGGGTGCAGGCCCGCCTCGACCAGGCGATACCCGTAGGGCGGACGACCGCCGAGCCACCGTCCGTCGCGCGCTTGGGACTGCATCGCATCGTGCACGCGCCGGCGGATCGTCTCGCGTTCCTCCTGCGCCAGCTCGGCCCGGAGTGCGGCGGTGATGCGGTGACCGATGTTCAGGCGATCGTGTCGGCCCGCGGCGTCCGGGTGCCAGAGCTCGACGCCGTAGTGCTCTAGCGCCCTGAGCGTGAGCGCCTGATCGGTTGAGTCGCCGAAGGCGCGCGCCAGCTCGCCGACGACGATGGCATCGAAGTCGTGAGCGCCCGACTTCACGAGGTCGAGCAGGCGGCGCGACTCGGGGCGGCGCTTCCACGGCAGGGACCGCGACTGGCCGATGTCGAAGAACTCGGCCACGAGCTCACCGTCGCCGATGAGCGCGAGCGAGCGGTCGAGCTGCCACGCCCTCGATGCGGTCGGGTCCTGGTTGTCCTCGGTGCTCACACGTCCGTAGAACGCGAACCTCGTGGTCATGTCTGGTTCCCTTCGTCGTGGCGAGCGGCGGCGACCCAGCGCCGCACGGTCTTGATGTCGCAGCTCTCACGCAGGAGCGGCGGGAGGCCCTCGGTGTGCATCCAGAGGATGGGCCGGCGCGGGTGGTGGCGCTCGGCGTAGCGGTAGAGCGCGCCTATCTGGCGGATGAACTCGGGTGGGTGCCCTGCTCGACCGGCGCCAGGTGCGGCCGTGACGCGCGGCTTCTGACCGAGCAGGAGGCGAGCGCCCTCGCGCGCGTCGGCTTCGAGGGATGCCAGCCGCAGGTCCCGCATGAGCGCCCCGCTCGGCGCGCCATCGGTGCGGATCACCACGCCCCGGCAGGTCACACCGTCGCCGTCGCCCTCGAAGGCGAACAGGAGATCTGTCACCTCGTCGACGAGGTGCGGGGACCGCTCGACCCGTACCCACCGCTCGCCGGGCTCGGATTCGAGCTCGACCTCGGAGGCGATGACGACCTTTGCGGGCTTCGATCGGCGAGTCATTCCACGAGCACCGTACGTCATAGGGTGGACATGATCAAGCACTAAGGCGGGCTATCGGCGGGCGGGTCGCCCGGTGTCCCCTAGTGGAGTGCCCCTCGATGCCGCCGCCCTGGTCGAGCAGGCGCGGGAGCGGTTGATGATCCCGTCGCCCCCGGTTGCTCGCGCCATCCGCCTCGCTGCCAACGTGACGCAAGGCCAGGTGGCCGAGGTGGTCGGTGTCCACGTCGACACCGTGCGCTCGTGGGAGTCCGGCGATCATCGCCCGCGCGGTGAGGCCGGCGCCCGCTACGCCGCCCTGCTGCGCCAGCTCGCCGAGGTGACCGGCGCGTGACCGAGGTGGTCCCTCCCTCGACCCCGCCGGTGCTCACGCCGAGGCTGGCGCGGCTACTGCTCACCATCCTGCGCGATGTCGAACGCCTGTCCGCGTCCGCTCAGGCTGGCGACGATGGCGAGGCCGCGTGACCGATGTCCGCCGACCCCGCTACCCAGGCTGGGAGACGCTCGGCCGCTGGGAGGTGGTCGCCAATCTCCGGGCCCGGCCGACCAGCAGGAAGGACCGAGGGCTCTGGCGGGAGTTCGTGGACGACCGCGAGGTCGAGGAGGCGCTCGACGAGCTCGTCGGCCTGCTCATCGAAGTTGGCGTCATCGGCCGGAAGCGCTCGGCGTGACAATCGCTCAGACCAACCGTGACCGCGAGCTCGAACAGCACTTCACCGAGGCGCCCGCTCGCCAGTCGAGCTGGTCCGCCGTCGACCTCCTGGCCGCCACCTTCCCCGAGCCTCGGTGGGCGGTGCCCGGCATCCTCGCCGAAGGCGTCACCCTCCTGGCCGGCCCGCCCAAGCTCGGCAAGAGCTGGCTGGCGCTCAACGTCGCCATGGCGGTCGGGTGCGGCGGTCGAGCACTCGGCAAGGTCGAGGTGGAGGCCGGCGACGCGCTGTACCTCGCGCTCGAGGACCCGCCCCGGCGCCTCCGGGAGCGCCTCGCCGTCGTGCTCGAAGGTGACCCGGCACCGCCCGGACTCCACTTCGAGACCGAATGGCCGCTCCTGCACGACGGCGGCGCCGACCTGCTCGCCGAGCGACTCACCGCCGCGCCCTCGATGCGCCTGGTGGTGGTCGACGTGTTCGCCAAGGTGCGCGGCTCGGTCAGCGAGCGCGAGGACCGCTACACCGCCGACTACCGGGCCATGAGCCGACTCAAGGCCCTCGCCGACGCGCACGGCGTGGCGGTGCTCGTGGTCCACCACACCCGCAAGGCCGGCGCCGAGGACTACCTCGACACCGTGAGCGGCACCCACGGACTGGCCGGCGCCGCCGACACCGTGGCCGTGCTCACTCGGAGTCGAGGCAGCGCCGACGCCACCCTCAACATCACCGGCCGGGACATCGCAGAGGCCAAGCTCCCGCTGGCGCTCCGGTCCGGGCGCTGGACCCTGCTCGATGGCCCGGCGGACGACTACGAGCTCGGGGACACCCGTCGCCGCATCCTCGGTGCCGTGAGGGACTTCGGCCCCAAGCCGCCCAAGGAGCTCGCCGGAATCCTCGCCCTCGACCACGAGCTGGTGAAGAAGACCTGCCGGCGCATGGCCGACGATGGCCAGCTCACCGTCGACCGCGGCACCTACTCCCTACCTGTCCCCCTAGTCCCTCTGTCCCCTTGGGACTCAGGAGAGGGACAGGGGGACGCAAGGGACACCCCTCCATGGGACGACCTCGACCGAGCGGACCTGCGATGAGCCGTCTACTCCCCGCCGCCACCATGCGGCTGGCTCGGGCTGTTCAGCCAAGCCCAGCTCTCCGCGAGCTTCAGGATCACCGAGGGAGAGGAATTGGGGTTCCCCACCAGCGCTTCGATCCGATCGAGCAGGGCCTGAGCTACTTCGTCGTGTGTTGCCATGGAGACGACCGTAGCCCTGAAGCGCGACGCCCTCGACGAACCGAGACGTTCGGCCATGTGCAGGGTGCAAGTCGGTTGAGCGACCACCACGAGCGCCGCGCGCACATAACCGATCGGGCCGCGGGGACGCGGTTCCTCCGGACCGTCACGCCGACCTGCGCCGAGGCGACCGACGCCCCGCGTCAACAGGCCCGAGCTGGCCTGAAGGTCGGCGGTTCCCTCGGCCCGATCCACCACGACCACCACACCAAGGAGCGATGACCCATGCCCGATCCCATCTTCGATGACGACCACGCAGGCGACCTGCTGAAGATGCGCACGGCCCACCTCGGCGAGCTGGCCCAGGCGGTGAGCCACGACCCCGACATGCGCCCGCTCGTGCGGACGGTGAGCCAGGCCCTCGACCAGGCCGCCGCCAGTGCGGACAGCGCCACCGCAAGGCGCAAGGCCCTCGCTGAGGACGACCTGACGCCCCGAGAAGGACGCGAGCGCCTGAGCCGTGAGGCGATGGACAAGGGCCGCTCCACGGTCACCAGGAGCTTGGAGCAGGCCGACGCCGGGCTGGCAGCGATGGAGGCCCGCCTCCGTGCCCGGTCCCTCCCCAAGGCCCCGAGCGACCGGGCCGAGGACCACGCTCGCCAGGAGCTCCCCCTCCTGCTGGCCAACACCTCGGACCCGCTGTCGGTGCTCATCAAGATCGCCACCGGGGACGACGAGGCCCTCGCTGCGGTTGCGGTCGGGCGCCTCGGCCGCTCCCTCCTGGCCAAGGCCGACCCGGACGCCGACCACAGTGCGGTCATCGACGCCGCCCTCGGTGCCGCCGCACGGAGCTCGAGCCCCGACCGCAAGAAGGCCGCCGCCGCCCTCGCAGCGGTGAAGGTGGCCGGGGCCAAGGCCCGGGGGATCGTGGCCAACGGGACCGCCATGAGGTTCGACGACTGATGGAGCCGGTATCCGACCCTCGCCTCGCTGGCGCCAAGCCCGCCCACCGCCTCGCCGTCGGTATCGGCATCCACACCCTCGCCGACAGGCTGGCGGGACTCGATGCCGATGGCGTCCGCCGCTTCGCCAATCGGCTGCTGGCCGGCGAGCTGGTCGCCCAGCACGTCATGAGCCGGGCCTTCGCCGAGTCCATCAACGACGACCACATGAGCCCCGAGGACGTGCTGGCGACCCTGCATGCCTCGATCGCCGACGCCCTGGCGGGCCGGCGCCCTCGCCTGATCCGTCAGGACGACGGGGACACCGGCTGATGGCCCGGCGATGCTCCGTGTGCGACCACGACGACCGGGACTCGATCGACGCCGCCCTCGTGGGCGGTACGCCGTACCGGGACGTTGCGGGACAGTTCTCGCTATCGACCTCGGCCCTGTCCCGACATCGGGAGCGGCACGTCTCCGAGGCGCTCCGGGCCGTCGTGGTCGAGCGTGAGCGGGAGCGTGGCGGCGCCCTGCTCGATCGGATCGAGGCCCTGGTCGGCCGGGCCGAGAAGGTCCTCGATGAGGCCGAGTCTGCTGGCAAGCCCGCCATGGCGCTGGCCGCGATCCGCGAGCTGCGCAGCTTGGTGGAGCTGCTCGGCCGGGCGTCGGGCGAGCTGAAGCCCGATGGGCTCGTGCAGGTCGTCAACCTCGTGAGCTCGACCGAGTGGCTGAGCATCCGGGGCCGGCTGCTCGGCGCCCTCGCCCCGCACCCGGACGCGCGAGCGGCAGTGACCGAGGCCCTCGCCGAGGTCGAGCTGACCCGATGAGCCTGGCCCGCGACCTCGTGCGCGCCTTCGACCCGGTGGCGCTGGCCGGCGACATCGGCATGGAACCTGACCCCTGGCAGGTCGACCTCCTGCGCTCGACATCGAGCCGGGTGCTCGTGAACGCGGCGCGCCAGGTCGGCAAGAGCACGACGACGGCGGTGATCGCCACCCATCGAGCCGTGTACCGGCCCGAGTCCCTCGTGCTGTGCGTCTCGCCCTCGATGCGCCAGTCGGGCGAGCTGTTCCGCAAGATCGGCCAGACCTACCGCAAGCTCGGCCGGCCCGTCGCCGTCGAGCAGGAGTCCGCCACGAGCCTGACCTTGGAGAACGGCTCGCGCGTCCTCTCGCTGCCGGGGACCGAGGCGACGGTGCGCGGCTACACCGCGGACCTGCTCTTGATCGACGAGGCATCGAGGGTGGAGGACTCGCTCTACGAGGCCGTGGCGCCCATGCTCGCCGTCTCCGGTGGCCAGCTCATCGCCATGAGCACGCCCTTCGGTCTGCGCGGCTGGTGGTCCCGCATGTGGCACGAGGGCGGCGCCGGATGGGAGCGCGTCGAGGTGCCCGCCTCGGCATGCCCGCGCATTGACCCCGAGTGGCTGGCCGACCAGCGGGCGACGATCGGCGATTGGTTCTACGCCCAGGAGTACGAGTGCCAGTTCAGGGATGCCACAGACCAGCTGTTCAGCTCGGAGCTGGTCGAGGCGATGTTCGCCACCACGATCGAGCCGCTTCGGATCGGAGCCACATGACACCCATCAACGCGACCGTTGGCGTAGACCTCGGCCAGGCGTCGGACTTCACCGCCATCGTGGTCACCGAGCGCCTGGAGCGGATCACCGGGCCGCGCGCCGACGACCTCATCGGCGGTGGCGGGACCGAGCTCGAGGACGTGTACGTGGTCCGCCACATCGAGCGCGCCGCCCTCGGCACGCCGTACCCCGCGCAGGTTCGTCAGGTCGGCCGGCTGCTGGCCGCGCCCGAGCTGGTCGACGCCGAGCTCGTGGTCGATGCCACCGGAGTCGGTCGGCCCGTCGTCGACCTGTTCACCGAGGCGTACCGCCGTGGTGAGTGCGGGAACTACTACCCGCGCCCGCTGACGATCACGAGCGGCAACGAGGCCCACGGATGGAACGTCCCCAAGCGGCTGCTCGTGTCCAAGGTCGTCGCCCTCGCTCAGACCGGGCGCCTGCTGTTCGCCGATGGCTTGCCGCTCGCCGAGGTCGCCAAGCACGAGCTGCGCAGCTTCTCGGTCAAGGTGTCATCCAGCGGGAACGACACCTACGAGGCCCTGCGCGAGCGGGACCATGACGACATCGTGCTTGCCGTCGCCATGAGCGTCTGGCACCGCAACTGGCGCACCGTTCCGAGAGGCATGACGCGCGATGGCACAGTCATCGACCGCACGACCACGAGCCGATGACCGACGACCTGCGGAGTCGACGGATCGAGCTGGCGGCGCGCGCCGAGGCCGGCGACGTCGGCGACCCCTTCTCATGGATCATCGACGGCGAGTCGGCCTCGCCCGAGGACATCGAACTCCTGATGAACGTCACCGTTGGCGAGCTCGTCGAGGCCGAGGAGGCCGTCGAGGCCGCCGAGGCGCTGCTGGCCCGAGTCGCAGACCTCGACCCGGTGCCGGTCGACGCCGCCGACGCCATCGCTCGCATCCTCGCCCTCGAAGGCTTCGCCGACCGGGAGAGCGCCTCACTGCCGGTGCGCCTCGTGGTCGAGCTCATCGAGGGCCTGTTCGCAACGGGGGTGGAGGACTGATGTGGGGAGCGATCATCCGGGTCGGCGCGAAGAAGCTGGCCGACCGCGTCGTCAAGGGCATGAAGGACTACGCCAAGAAGATGCGGGCGTGGCTCAAGGAGTACGCATCCATCCTGAAGGACACCGCCGCTTCGACCTCGACCCTGCCCAAGGGCATGTCGATCAAGTTCAAGTGGAAGAACGACAACCGTGCCGCCGTCGCCCGCAAGGTGCGAGAGGCGACCGCCAAGGGCCTGGCCGAGGCCGCCGAGTACGTCCTCGAACAGGCCAACCGCACGGTGCCGATCGAGGAGGGCACGCTCATGCGCTCCGGTGGCGTCGCTCTGGACGGTGCCAACATGCGGGCCGTCGTGTTCTATGACACGCCCTACGCCGTGCGCCAGCACGAGGACACCCGCCTCGGGCACAACCAAGGCCGCCGGGCGAAGTGGCTAGAGCAGACGATGCGGGAGACGCAGAAGGAAGTCCAGTCCATCATCGTGCGCCACCTCCGAGACGCGATGAGATGACCAGGGCCGGCGACCTGGCGATCTTGCTGGCCACCGCGCGCGTCGACCTCGACGAGGGCACGACCGACGAGCGAGCGGTGTCCGACGTGCTCATGGCTTCCCTTGACGAGATCGTCGCCGACCGGGAGCTGGTCGAGGGCGTGATCTACACCCTCACCCAGCTCCTGACGGTCGCAGCGTTCCTGCTCGGCGAGCGCGAGTGCATCCCCACCGCAGACGTGCTCGCCGCGCTACGCAGGAGCGTGGTGGACGGGTCGCTCTAGAGCGTCGTCCTCCGCGCCAGGACCTCGACCATCGAGCGCGCCGCCTCGGCATCGTGAACCGTCATGGTGGCGCACTCCTGCACGTGGTCGAGCAGGCGAGCGAGCATCGCCACGTCGGCCGCCTCGACATCGGGCGGCGCTCCCTGCTCACCGTTCGATGCGTAGGCGCTCTGTGTGGCCGTGCTGAACGCCTGAGCCTGCTCATCGAGCAACTCGACCCCGTGGAGCAGGTCGAGGGCCCGGACCCGCATGAGGCCCCACGTCTCGGCCGCCTTGTCCTCGCTCGCTGCGGCGCGTTCGGTGTCTACGTTGGTCATGTCACCAGCTCCTTTGTGCTGTTGGTGGCCAGGCCGGGGGACGTTGACGCGTCGCCCCGGCCACTTGGGTTGTCGGTTGGATCGTAGGCTTCGATCATGCGGCGGCGAGGTCGAGGGTGCCGCTCCACTCGGTCGGTGTGCTCATCGTGTCGAACGCCCCTCGGACACCAACAGTCCGCGACGCGGCAATCGGCACTCACAGATCTCGGGCTGTTGGAGGCCCTACCAGGGCCTCCGTCGACCCGAGATCTCCAGGCGGGCGCTCCTACGCGCCGATCGGCTCCTCGGTCGACGTGCCGGTCTCGTCGTCCTCGGTCTCGGGGGCGGCGCCCAGGATCTCGTAGGTGAGCAGGGGGTGGGCGATCCCCTTGACCTTGATCTCGCCCACCGGCTCGCAGACCATGGCGTCGCGCACCAGGGCCCAGGTCTGGTGGGAGATGAGGATCTGGTCGTCCTCGGCATTGGCCTCGAGCCGCGAGGCCACGTTCACCTGACCGCCGACGATCGTGTAGTCGAGGCGCTCGTCCGAGCCGAAGTTGCCGACCGTGCAGTAGCCGGTGTTGATGCCCATTCGGACGTGGAGCGGGCGCTGGACGCCGCGGAGGTGCCACTCCTCTCGCAGGGTCGTGACCCGCTCGCGCATCGCCAGAGCCATGCGGGCGCAGGCCACCGCGTCCTCGCTCGACCCATGCGACTCGGGGTCACCGAAGAAGATCATGATCCCGTCGCCGATGAACTTGTCGATGGTGCCGCCATGGGCCGAGGCGATGGCCGACATCTCGCTGAGGTACTCGTTGAGCAGGTCGCTGAGCGCTTCCGCCTCCATCATGTCGGTGAGGTCGGTGAAGCCCTTGATGTCGGAGAAGAACACGGTCAGCAGCTTGCGGTACGACTGCACCCGCACCTCGGTCCGACCGGCGAAGATCGAGTCGTACACCTGGCGCGACAGGTACTTCGCGAGCTTGGCCGAGAGCGCTTCGAGCTGCTGGTTCTTCTCGGCCAGCTCGGTGTTGGCGGCCTCGATCCGCTCTTCCGCCCACCGCCGCATGCTGATGTCCCGCAGGATGCCGCTGTAGAAGCGGTCGCCCCCGAGCTCCCAGGTTGCCAGCGACAGCTCGATCGGCACCTCCGAGCCGTCCTTCCGGAGGGCGAAGACCTCGACGGTCGAGCCGATGATCTTCGGCTCCTCGCCCCTCGTCATCCGGAGGATGCCGGCGTTGTGGGCGTCGTGGAAGCGTTCGGGGATGATGACGGTGAGCGGCCGGCCCACCACCTCGTCGGCGCGGTAGCCGAGCATCTGCTCCGCGGCGTCGTTCCAGAGCGTGATCTGTCCGAGCTGGTCGGCCGCCACGATGGCATCGGTCGCCGACCGCAGGATGGCGGCCATCCGCGCCTCGGACTCGGCCAGCTCGGCAGTGAGCCTCGTGCGCTCGGTCGTGTCGCGGATGATGCCGCCGAAGTAGCGGGCGCCCTCGACGGTCCACGTGGAGAGGGACAGCTCGATCGGGAACTCGGCACCGCCGCGGCGCACGCCGACGAGCTCGACCGTCGTGCCGATCACCCGCGGGTCGCCCCCCGCCGCCACCCGAGCCAGACCTTCGCTGTGGGCCGCCTGGAAGCGCTCGGGGATGAGCACCGTGAGCGACTGCCCGACCACCTCCACCGCGGAGTAGCCGAAGATGCGCTCCGCGGCCGGGTTCCAGGAGACGATGCGACCCGACGCGTCGGCGGTGATGATGGCGTCGGGGACGGCGTCGATCAGCGCTTCGATCATGCCGACGCCGCCCGTGCCGCCGCCACCTGACTGGTGGCTTCCATCACATGAGCGAGGACGTGGGGCACCACCACCGAGCCCTCGCCGGCCGCCGAAGCCACCCGCTTGACCGAACCGGCCCGGACATCGCCCACCGCGAACACGCCCGGTGCCGTCGTCTCGAACAGCGTCCGGCCGCCGGCGCCGAGAGCAGCGGCGTCGGCGCCGGTGAGGACGTAGCCACCGGGGTCCCGGGCCACCATCCGGGGCAGCCAGTCGGTCCGCGGTTGGCCGCCGATGAAGAGGAACGCGGCGGCCACGCCGGTCCGGTGGTCGCCGGCATCGTCCCGCAGGACGACCCACTCGAGATGCTGAGCACCACCGGCGTCGACCAGCGTGCAGCGGTAGCGGACGTCGATGTTGGCGACGGCGTCGATCTCGTCGCGCAGGTACTGCGACATCGTGGAGCCGAGCGTCGGCTTGCGCGTCACGATCGTCACGTGGTCGGTGAACCGGGCGAGGTGCACGGCGGCCTGTCCCGCCGAGTTGCCGCCCCCGACGACCACGACGCGCGAACCCTCGAGCGAGCGGGCCTCCGACACCGAGGCGCCGTAGTACACGCCCTTGCCGAGGAGCGCCTCGATGGTGGGCTCTTCCATGCGCCGGTACGCCACGCCGGTGGCGAGGATGACGGCGCTGGCGGTGACGTCGGGCGATCCGGTGAAGGACAGCGCGTAGCGACTCCCGGTGGGCCGCAGGCCCGTGACCGTGGACATGTGCACGAACTCGACGCCGAACGCCCATGCCTGCTGGTACGCCCGCTGGGCCAGCTCGGCGCCGCTCACCCCGCGTGAGAACCCGAGGTAGTTGCGGATGCGGGACGTGGTGGCGGCTTGCCCGCCGATCCCCTGGCTCTCGATGACGAGCACCTCGAGCCCTTCGGCGGCCGCGGAGATGGCGGCCGACAGCCCCGCGGGACCGGCACCGACGATGGCGACGTCGACGTCCGCGCGCCCGTCGAGCGCCGTGGCCACGCCGTAGTGGCGGGCGATGTCGCGATCGAGCGGGTCGAGCAGTGCTTCGCCGGTCGGCGTCACGAGGAGCGGTCCGGACACGTCGGTGATCGCGAGATCTTCGAGGAGACGGGCCGCGACGACGCTCCCCGGTTCGTAGGACACGTGAGGCACACCGTTGCGGGCCAGGAGCTGACGGATCTCATGGCCACGCGCCGACCAGCGGTCGGCGATGACGACGAACTCTCGCCGCTCGCCGGAGACGTTCGTCCGAGCGAACTCGAACAGGAACTCGACCACCGTGCGATGGAACAGCTCGTCGCCCGGGCGCGATGGGCTCAGCACGTAGTAGTCGACGCGGCCGGCGGCCATGCAGATGCGGATCGCGCTCGCCATGGCGGGCACGCTCCACGCGCCGAAGTCCACGAGGAGGGCCCGCTTCGACGCCGGATGCAGCGCTTCGATGATGCCGAAGAGGCCCGTGAAGTCGGACCCCTCCTGCGGCGCGACGAGGGCCAGCGCCACCGGTGTCCGCTCGTCGTGGAGCGTGGTCACGGCTGTGGCGGCGGCGGGACCGTGGTCGACGACGAGGATGTCGTAGTCGACGGCGTAGCGGCGTCGCAGCTCGGCCTCGGCGAGATCCCGTCGATGACCGGGCTCGTCGATGACGATGATCGTGGCGCGGTTCGGCGTGTGCAGAGGCGGCGGCGGCATGGTTCGGTGTCTCCCTCTCTCGCCGCCGGCGACGGTACCGGATCACTTCGCGACAGACGCGGGCGGCGGCGCGGACAAGCGGGCGGGATGGGATCTCTCGGGCGAATCACCCCGTCGATCTCCGGGCTCAGAGACTCAACGCGCCGTGATCGCCGCCTCCTCGAGGTGCTGCCACACCTGCTGGATCACCACCGAGCCCTCGCCCACGGCCGACGCCACCCGCTTGACCGATCGCGAGCGCACGTCGCCGACCGCGAACACGCCGGGCACCGTGGTCTCGTACATGAACGGGGCGCGGTCGAGCGGCCAGTCGCCGGCGGCCACGCCCGTGGTCACGAAGCCGTGCTCATCGCGCTGCACCGCGGCCGGCAGCCAACCGGTGTGGGGCTGGGCGCCGATCATCACGAACAGCGCGTCGGCCGGGACCTTCTCCTCGACGTCGGCGACCTCGAGGTCGAGCCACTCGAGCCGGCCGTCGCCACCACCGCCGAACACGCGGCCGCGGTACCGGATCTCGATGTTCGGGACGGCGGCGATCTCGTCCCGGAGGTACTGCGACATGCTGGTCGCCAGGGTCTCGCCCCGCACGAGCAGCGTCACCTGCGAGGCGAACCGGGCAAGGTGCACGGCGGCCTGACCGGCCGAGTTGCCGCCACCGACGATGAAGGTGCGGCCCCCGGTGAAGAGCGCCGCCTCGGCCGCCGACGCGCCGTAGTACACACCGGCTCCGGTCAGGTCGTCGAGGGCGGGCACGCCGAGCGTCCGGTAGGTCACGCCCATGGCCAGCACCACGGCGCGGCAACGGATCTCGGTGCCGTCGTCGAGCTCGACGATGTGGCCCGATCCCGTCGAGCGCAGCCCGGCGGCGGTCCGCAGGAGGACGAAGTCGGCGCCGAAGACCCACGCCTGCTGGTACGCCCGCTGCGCGAGCTCGGCGCCCGAGATGCCGCGCGCGAAGCCGAGGTAGTTGCGGATGCGTGAGCTGGACCCGGCCTGCCCGCCGATCGCCTCCCGCTCCACGACGAGGGTGTCGAACCCCTCCGAGGTCGCGTAGACGGCCGCCGCCAGCCCTCCCGGTCCGGCGCCGATCACGACGACGTCGACCTCCCGGTCGGCCGCCCACCTGGTGATGGCGCCGTAGCCGCGGGCGACATCCTCGTCGGAGGGGTCGACGAGCACCTCGCCGCCGACGAGGACGACGACCGGCTCGCGGGTGCGGTCGCGCCCGACGTCGCGGAGGACGGCGCTGCCCTCCACGGAGTCGGTGGGAAAGTAGACGTGCGGGACCCCGTTCCGGGTGAGCAGGTTCCGCAGCTCGTGGCCGCGCGGCGAGCGGGGGTCGGCCACGAGCCGGACCTCCTGCGGGGCCGACGAGTCGCCGCGCGCCCACTCGTGCAGGAACTCGCACACCGTTCGGTGGAACAGCTCGTCGGGTGTCTTCCACGGCTTGAGCACGTAGTAGTCGATGGTCCCGACCGCCATGGCGCGACGGATCGCGGCGGCCGTCTCGGCGTCGGCCCAGTCGCCCCACCCGATCAGCAGCGCGCGCTTGGCGAGCGGATGCAGCTCACGGGCGCGCGTGAGCACGACGTCGCCGTTCGCGCCCGGCATCCACTGATCGACGAGGAGCACCGCCACCGGTTGTTGCGTGTCCCGCAGGACCTGCAGGTGGCGCAGCGCGGCGTCGGCCGAGCCGGCGGTCATGACCCGGTAGTCGCTGCCGAGGCGACGGTGCAGCTCGTCGCCGATGCGGCGCAGCTGTTCGGGGTCGTCGTCGACGGCCAGGACGACCGGGCGCGGCCCCGAGGGAACGGCGCCCGAGCTCACGTGGTCTCAGCGAGGGGCCGGTAGGCGAACAGCGCCCACTCGCCCGGCACCCCCTTCAGCTCATGGGTGCCGCTGGGCTCCAAGGGCACGTTGGCCGAGAGGCTGAGGGCCCGCGCCGTCTCCGACACCAGCACCTCGTTCGGCCCCGCCAGGCTCATCACCCGCGCCGCCACGTGGACGGCGATGCCGCGCACGTCGCTGCCGACGACCTCGACTTCGCCGACGTGGACGCCCACGCGGATCTCGAGGCCCTCCTTGGCCGCCGCCCGGCACACCGCGGCACCGAAGCCGAGTGCCGACGCCGGGCTCTCGAAGGTGACGAGCATGCCGTCACCGGTCGTCTTGACCTCCCGCCCGCCGAAGCGGTCGATCGCGCCGCGGGCCGTCTCGAGGTGCTGGGAGAGCAGGTCGCGCCACGCGCGGTCGCCCAGCCGCGCCGCCAGCGCGGTCGAGTCGACCACATCGGTGAAGACGAGCGTGGCGAGGATCCGCCCGGCGCCACCGACGCGGAACCCGGCGAAGGCGCGGGCGCCGGTCCACTCGTAGGTGACGGTCACCTCGTCGCTGGAGGCGTGGCCGTCGTGGCCGGGCGGGATCTCGAAGACGTCGCCGGGCCGGACCGAGAACCGGGTCCCGTCCTGAAGGGTGATGTCCAGGCCGCCGGCCACGAGGATGCCGACGTGGCGGGCCTGGCACCACTCGCCGCCGACCAGCGGCCGCACGTCCTTCGACCACCGCCAGCCCGGCTGCATCGTGATCCGGGCGACGGTCACGTCACCGAGGTCGACGGCGTCCTGTTGGCCGTTCTGGAACCGGAACGTCTCGTCCGGTGCGTCGATGTTCTTCACGTACCACGTGCTCATCGGGCTCCTTCGCCACCGCGGCGGGCACGCTAGTGAGCAGCCGACCGCTCCCGCGGTCGGTCGAGGAGGAGACCGTGAGCGCACCGGCCGACGCCCCGAGCTGGGTCGACGAGCTCGACCTGCACGCCGGCGGGCCGGAGGCCGCCATGGGCACCCGCGCCCTCGACCCGGCGCGGTGGGTGCTCGTGGACGGCGACTGGTCATCGCAGCGCGACGAATCCCGACGCCTCCTCCGCGAGCGGCGCGCCGACGTGCTGGCGACCAGTCGCGCCTCCGACCTCGTGGCGGCGGGGGTCGAGGTCGCCGAGCGGTTGGACCGGTGGATGGCCGAGCACGCACCACAGCTCCTCGACGGCGGGCACGCGGCCGAGGCGGACCCGCTGGCCGCGGCCCGGGCCCGCGTCGCCGAGGACCTGTGCATCCTGACGTCCCATGACGGCGGGTGGATCCTCGCCGCCGGCTGCGTGTGCTTCCCGTCGTTCTGGCGCCTCGCCGAGAAGGTCGGTCGCCCGCTCGGCGAGGTGCACGGGCCCGTGCCGGGCTACGCGGGCACGCTCGCCGCCCGCGTCGACGGCTTCCTCGGGCGACTCCGGCCGGGCCAGGGGGTCTGGCGCCGGAACTGGTCGATCCATGCCCAGCCCGACCTGTTCGTCCCGGCGCATCCGCCGGCGCCGGAGCAGCCGCCCGCTCCCGAGCAGCGGTGGCTGCGGAGCGAGTACCAGACCTTGGTGCGCTTGTCCGCCGCCGACGCCGTGGTGTTCACCATCCGCACCCAGCAGGTGCCCGTCGGACGTCTCGCGGCGCGGCCTGACCGGTGCCGGGATCTCGCTGCTGCGCTCCGCGGGTGGACCGAGCGGCAGCGGTCCTACAAGGGAGCCGCGGTCGACTCGGCGCTCCTCGACTGGCTCGACGGGCAGGCAGAACGCTGAGGCCTACCGGCCGTCGAGGAGATCCTCGATGGCGAGGGCGACGCCGTCCTCGGCGTTGGTGGCGGTGACCGACGTGGCCGCCGACTTCACGTCGTCGGCCGCCTGGCCCATCGCAACGCTGGTGCCTGCGACCCGGAACATCTCGATGTCGGTCTCCGAGTCGCCGAAGGCGACGGTGTCGGCGACGTCGATGCCGAGCTCGGTGCACGCCACCCGGAGGGCGAGGCCCTTGTCGGCGCCGTGGCCGGTGAGCGTGAGCACGGTGGCGCCGTGGTTGCCGATGACCGACATCGGGAAGCGCACCTCGCCCTGCCACCTCGGGGCCAGCTCCTCCACGATCTGCGCGTTGGTGTCGGGCCCGTAGATCATCACCATCCGGGGACGGGCGGCGGCCTCGCCGCTGAGGGCGTCGACCTTGACGAGCTCGTCGCCGAGGCCGGGCGGGGGATCACCCTCCATCCGGAAGAGCACCCGCTCCTCCTCCGCGACCCAGACGATGGCGCCGGTGGCATCACAGAGGGCGTAGACCGCTTCGGTGAAGGCCGCGGGCAGGCGCACGTCCATGAGGTCGACGCCGTCGGTGAGGCGACGCACCTCGGCACCTGAGCAGGCGATGACGGGGTCGGTGAGGCCGAGGTCGGTGGCCGTCCGCTCGGCCAGCTGGAACCACCGGGCGGTGGCGAGCACCACGTGCAGCCCGGCGTCGACGGCGGCGCGGACGGCGGCGCGGTTCCGGTCCGACACGTGGCCGTCGAGGCCGAAGAGCGTCCCGTCGAGGTCGATCGCCAGCGCCCGCACGGCCATCGGCGGACCGTACCGGATTATGTGAGTGAGTGCTCACTCAGATACGCTCGGCCCGTGTCGCAGCGGGCGCCGGCCATGCCGGCCGAGGAGCGGAGGGACGCCATCGTGCGGGCCACGCTTCCCCTCCTGCTCGAGCGGGGCACGGCGGTGTCCACGCGACAGATCGCCGAGGCTGCCGGCATCGCCGAGGGCACGATCTTCCGCGTCTTCCCCGACAAGGACGCGGTGGTCCGCGCCGCCGTGGAGCTGGCCTTCGACCCCGAGCCCGTCGAGCGGGCCCTCGCCGCCATCGACCGCGGCCTGCCCTTCGAGGCGCAGCTGGCCGAAGCGGTGGCCATCATCCAGCGCCGGCTCGCCGACCTCTGGCAGCTGGTGTCGAACGTCGGGGTGACCGGCCCCCCGCCCGATCCGCCGCCCGACTCGCCGGCCCTTGCCGCCCTCTTCGAACCCGCACGCGACCGGCTGCGCGCCGACCCGGTCACCGCCGCCCGCCGGCTGCGAGCCCTCACCCTCGCCGTGAGCCATCCCGTGCTCATCGCGGATGAGCCGATGTCCCCGCCGGAGATCGTCTCGCTGCTGCTCGACGGCATCCGCGTCCCACCGACGACCTCCGAGGAGCGTCCGTGCTGATCCGACTCCTGCGCACCCACCTGCGCCCCTACAAGCGATGGCTGTACGCGGTGGTCGCCCTGCAAGGCGTGCAGGCCATCGCCAACCTGCTGCTGCCCACGGTCAACGCCGACATCATCGACAAGGGCGTCGTGCGGGGCGACAACGGCTACATCTGGGCGCACGGCGGCCTCATGCTCGGCCTGTCCGCCGTCCAGATGCTGTTCGCCATCGGCGCCGTGTTCTGCGGAGCCAAGGCCGCCATGGGCTTCGGGCGCGACGTGCGCGGCGCGCTGTTCCACCGCGTCACCGACTACTCGGCCAAGGAGGTCAACCAGTTCGGCGCACCCTCGCTCATCACGCGGATCACCAACGACGTCCAGCAGGTCCAGATGCTCGTGGTGATGACCTGCACGATGGCGGTGACGGCACCGATGACGATCGTCGGTGGCGTGATCCTGGCGCTGCGGCAGGACGTCGGGTTGTCCTGGCTGCTCCTCGTCGCCATCCCCGTGCTCGCCATCAGCCTGGGCATGATCGTCTCCCGCATGGTCCCGCAGTTCCGCTTCATGCAGGAGCGGATCGACGCAATCAACGGCGTGCTCCGCGAGCAGATCGTGGGGATGCGGGTGGTGCGGGCGTTCGTGCGCGAGCCCTACGAGGTGCGGCGGTTCGACGGGGTCAACGGCGATCTGACGGAGACCTCGCTGAACGCCGGCCGGCTCATGGCGCTCATGTTCCCGGTCATGCAGCTGATCGTGAACGGCTCGAGCGTGGCCGTCGTGTGGTTCGGTGCCAACCGCATCAGCAGCGGTGAGCTCAGCATCGGTTCGCTCGTCGCCTTCCTCACCTACTTCACGCTGATCCTGATGGCCGTGATGATGGCGAACTTCGTGGCGATGATGACGCCCCGAGCGGCCGTGTCGGCCGAGCGCATCATGGAGGTGCTCGACACGCCGACGTCGGTCCTCGTCCCCGTCGCGCCGGTTCGCGAGCTGCGCACCGCCGGGATGCTCGAGCTGCGCGACGTGGGCTTCCACTACCCGGGCGCCGAGCACGCGGTGCTGTCGAACATCTCCTTCACGTCGCAGCCCGGCCAGACCATGGCCGTCATCGGCTCGACAGGGTCGGGCAAGACGAGCCTGGTCAACCTCATCGCCCGCCTCTTCGACGTCACCTCGGGTTCCGTGCTGATCGGCGGCGTCGACGTCCGCGAGCTCGATCCCGAGATCCTGTGGAACCGCATCGGGCTGGTCCCGCAGAAGCCGTACCTGTTCTCGGGCACGGTGGCCAGCAACCTCCGCTACGGCAAGCCCGACGCCACCGACGAGGAGATCTGGGAGGCGCTGCGGGTCGCCCAGGTCGCCGACTTCGTGGCCACCATGGCGGGCGGCCTCGACGCCGAGATCGCGCAGGGGGGCACGAACGTGTCCGGCGGCCAGCGGCAACGCCTGGCGATGGCCCGGGCGCTCGTTCGCAAGCCCGACATCTACCTCTTCGACGACGCCTTCTCGGCGCTCGACCTCGCAACCGATGCGCGCGTCCGGGCGGCGCTCGGCCCCTACACGGCGGCGTCGACCGTCGTGATCGTCGCCCAGCGGGTGTCGACGATCCGCAACGCCGACCAGATCCTCGTCATCGAGGACGGGGAGAACGTCGGCCTCGGGACCCACGACGAGCTGCTGGTCACGTGTCCGACGTACGCCGAGATCGTGGCGTCGCAGCTGACCGCCGAGGAGGCGGCATGACATTGGTCTCGCTACGCAAGCTCCGCTCGACTGCGCCACTGTCGTGGGCGCCCTGCCGGTGCGAGGGGAACCTTCGATGACCGACAGGAGTCGCGAGCTGCCGGTCAAGCCGCCGCCCCAGCCGGGAGGCGCCGGACCCCGATGGGGCAACATCGGCATGCCGGTCGAGCGGTCCGAGGACTTCGGCGGCGTCGTCCGCCGGCTGCTGACCCGGCTCCGTCGCGAGCGGGCCGGGGTCGCCGTCGTCGTCGTCCTCGCGTTCGCCAGCACGTTCATGCTGGTGATCGGGCCGAAGATCCTCGGAAACGCCACCGACATCGTGGTCCGGGGGGTGTTCTCCGACGCCGGCATCGACTTCGCCCGCCTCCACCGCACCCTGCTCCTCGCCGCCGGGCTCTACATCTTCTCGTCGCTGCTGGCGTACGCGCTGTCGTTCCTGCTGGCCGGGATCGTGCAACGGACGATGTTCCGGCTCCGAGCCGACGTCGAGGACAAGCTGAACCGCCTCCCGCTGCGCTACGTCGACCGGAACCAGCGCGGCGACCTGCTGAGCCGGGTCACCAACGACATCGACAACGTGGCCCAGACGCTCCAGCAGACCTTGAGCCAGATGCTCACGTCGACGCTCACGGTGATCGGGATCCTCGGCGTCATGTTCTGGATCAACTGGGTGCTCGCCCTCGTCGGGCTGGTGACGGTGCCGCTCTCGTTCTGGGCGACGAAGCAGATCGCCACGCGGTCGCGCGCGCGGTTCATCTCCCAGTGGATGCACACCGGGGCGCTGAACGCCCAGGTGGAGGAGACCTTCACCGGTCATGCCATCGTGAAGGCGTTCGGGCGCCAGCGCGAGGTCGAGGAGCGGTTCCGCCAGACGAACGAGGAGCTGTACGGCGCCAGCTTCAACGCCCAGTTCATGTCGGGGATCATCCAGCCGACGATGATGGTGATCGGCAACCTGAACTTCGTCGCCATCGCCGTGCTCGGCGGCCTCCAGGTCACCTCGGGGGCCATGACGCTGGGTGGCGTCCAGGCGTTCATCCAGTACTCGCGCCAGTTCACGATGCCGCTCAACCAGCTGGCGTCGATGGCGGCCATGCTCCAGTCGGGCATCGCGTCGGCGGAGCGGGTCTTCGAGCTGCTCGACGCCGAGGAGCAGACGCCGGAGCTGCGGGGCGCGGCGCCCGAGGTCACCCGCGGGCGGGTGGCCTTCGAGGACGTCTCGTTCTCCTACGACCCGGACACGCCGCTCATCGACCACCTGTCGCTCGTGGTGGAGCCGGGCAAGACCGTCGCCATCGTCGGGCACACCGGCGCCGGGAAGACGACGCTCGTCAACCTGCTCATGCGCTTCTACGAGCTCGACGGCGGCCGCATCACCATCGACGGACACGACATCGCCGAGATGCCGCGCCACGAGCTCCGCGCCAACATCGGCATGGTGTTGCAGGACACGTGGCTGTTCAACGGCACCATCCGGGAGAACATCGCGTACGGCAACCTCGACGCCACCGAGGAGCAGATCATGGAGGCGGCCCGGGCGACCTACGTCGACCGGTTCGTGCACTCCCTGCCCGAGGGGTACGACACGGTGCTCGACGACGAGGGGTCGACCGTGAGCGCCGGGGAGAAGCAGCTCATCACCATCGCCCGCGCCTTCCTCGCCGAGCGCCCGATCCTCATCCTCGACGAGGCCACCAGCTCGGTCGACACCCGCACCGAGGTGCTGATCCAGCACGCCATGGCGGCGCTCCGCTCGCAGCGCACGAGCTTCGTGATCGCCCACCGGCTGTCGACGATCCGCGATGCCGACACGATCCTCGTGATGGACGGCGGGCGCATCGTGGAGCAGGGGAACCACGACCAGCTCATCGCCCTGGGCGGCGCCTACTGCAACCTCTACAACGCCCAGTTCGCGGCGGCCGCCGCCGAGGTGTCCTGAGCGCTGTCGCTACGCGCGGGCGAGGGAGATGTCGTTGCAGCGCTCGCACACGGTCTCGGGGATCACGCCCGCCTTCATGAGCAGGGCGAAGATCCGGCAGCCGAGGCAGAAGCCGGCGAAGGCCTCGAGGCTGGCGGCGCCGATGAGCATGGCCAGCACCACGTAGGCGGCGCCGCGGGCGTCGAAGCCGAGAGCGAGCACGGCGGCCGTGATCGAGAACGCCGCGCCCATCCCCTGGGCGAAGCGCTTGGGCGGGCCCGGCGTCCACCGGGGAGCGAGCTGCAGCCGCGGGGTGATCACGCGGGTGACGAGCTGGCCGAGGGGGCTGAGCGTCGGGCCGGTGAGGACGCGGGCCACGAAGCCGTAGGCGAGGACGAGGGTCAGCCACGGCTGGTCGAGGGCGATGGTGGCGACCGCGATGGTCACGACGCCGGCGGCCACGAGCCGGGCGGAGATCTCGTTGACCGGGTCGGGGAAGGCGAAGAGGCGAGCCATGCGGCCAGGCTAGCCGAATCCCGACCTAGTTGGTCAAGATTCGGCGGTGGCCCCGCCGCCGAGGCCGTACGCCCGCCGGGCGGTGTCCTGGAAGAGGTCGGCCCTCTCGCTCGGCGAGGCGTCCGCGACGATGCGCTTGAAGGCGTTCCAGAGGACGCGGTAGCTGCACGACGCCCGGTCGACCGGGAAGTTCGACTCGAACATGCACCGGCGGGCGCCGAAGGTCTCGATGCACCACCGGATGGGCTCACCCCAGGCCTCGGCCAGCTGCTCGGAGGTGGCGCCACCGGCCTTGTGCCAGCCCATGCCGTAGATCGGCATGCCGATGCCGCCCAGCTTCAGCGTGACGTTCTCGCACGCCGCCACCTCGGCCATCGACGCCCGCCACGACGCCCGGACCTCGTCCCGCCGGCCGGCGTACGGGCCGATCCCGAGCGGGCCACCGAGGTGGTCGAGCACGATCGGCACGTCCGGGTGGGCGCGCGCGAGGGCGGCCAGCTCCGGCAGCTGGGGGTGGTAGAGCCAGGCGTCGAACCGCAGCCCGGCCCGGCCCAGCGCCGCGAACCCGCGTCGGAAGTCGGATTCGGCGAGGAGGCGGGGCGGGGGCTTGGTGTGCGACTCCCGGATGTCGGGGCTGGCATCCCACGCCGAGGCGTGGCGGATGCCGCGGAATCGGCCGGCGCCGGCGTCGACGTGGGCGGCGAGCACGTCGTCGATGTCGGGCACCCGCAGGTCGGCCATGCCGACGATGCCGGCGACGAACCCCGTCGGATCGGCCTCGACCAGGAAGACGGTCTCGCCCACCGGTCGCATCGACTCGGGCCCCGCGTCGCGGTAGCCGGATCCGCACTCGACGAAGACGGTCGACTCGATCCGGTGGCCGCTGCCCGTGTCGGCCCGCAGCTCCTCGACCATGTAGCGCGAGCCGGGGTGGTCCCAGAGGTGGTGGTGGGGATCGCAGATGGGGAGGTCGGGATCGAGCACGTCTTCCATGCGGCCATGATGTCTCGCATGTGCTGCGTGGAGCCGGCCCGGTGACGGGGACCGTCGGGATCATCGCCAACCCGGTGTCGGGGCGCGACGTGCGCCGCCTCCTCGCCAACGCCGCCCGCTCGAGCCTGGCCGACAAGGTCACCATCATCCGCCGGGTCGCCATCGGCGCGGTCGAGGCGGGCGCCACGAGGCTGCTGGTGCTCCCCGACCCCCACGGCCTGTGCCGGCGGGCACTGAGCACCGTGCACCTCGACGTCGAGGTGGAGGAGCTCGACCCGCCGGTGACCCACGACGAGCGGGACACGATCAACGCGGCCGGCGTGCTCCGGGACCGCGGCGCCGGCGCCGTCGTGGTGCTGGGCGGGGACGGCACCAACCGGGCGCTCGCCAAGGGGTGGCCCGACGTGCCGCTGGTGCCGCTCTCCACCGGGACCAACAACGTCTTCCCGGCCCACGTCGAGCCGACCATCGGGGGAGTGGCCGCCGGGCTGGTGGCCAGCGGGACGCTCGCCCTCGAGGCCGTCGCCCGCCGGGCCAAGGTGGTCCACGTCGACATCGACGGCGAGGAGCCGGACCTCGCCCTCGTCGACGCGGTCCTGACGAGCGACCGGGTCGTCGGCGACCGCACGCCGTTCGCCCCCGACCGGCTGCGGATGGCGGTGCTCGCCATCGCCGACCCCGCCGCCGTGGGCATCTCCCCGCTGGGCGGGCTGCTGGAGCCGTGCGGCCGTGAGGAGGACGGTGCGGTCGAGGTGCGGTTCGGGGCCGGGTGCACCGTGCGGGCGCCGATCTCGCCCGGTCTCTACGTCGACGTCGAGGTCGAACGGTGCCGGGCCGTCCCGCTCGGCGCCGTCGTCGAGGTGACCGGACCGGGGATCCTCGCCTTCGACGGGGACCGCCGCCGGGTCGTGCCCGACGGGGCGGCCGTGCGCTTCAGGGTCGAGCGGGACGGGCCGTGGGTGATCGACATGACCCGGGCCATGGCCGCCGCGTCGCGCGCCGCGGTGTTCGTCCGCTGAGGAGCCCCTACCCTGTCTCCCATCGGACAGCAGAGCGGACGGCGGACCGCGTGGCTGCTCGGTCTGCTGCTCTTCGCGACCGGGTGCACGACGGCGGCATCATCGGCCTCGACCGTCGCGCCCTCGACGACGTCGACCACCACGACCACCTCGACCACCACGACGACCGTGGCGACCACCACCACCGAGGCGCCCACGACGACCACGACGGCACCCCCGGTCCCGCAGCGGCGCGTGACCGAACAGCCCTACACCCCGTTCGCCACCGTCGGCGGGATCACGCTCCACCACCCCTCGGCCCGGATGGAGCACGTGGGCTTCCACCAGTCCAACCACGAGGGCGCCCAGGAGATGACGCCGCTGCCGACGGCGGTGTGGCCGTTCGTGCTCGAGTCCCGCTCCCGGCTCACGGGCCCGCACAGCGCCGCTGACATGGTGGCCGACCCGGCGGCGGAGGTGCGGGCGCCGGTCTCGGGCGTCGTGAAGCGCGCCGGCACCTACGTCCTGTACTGCAAGTACTCCGACGACTTCCTCGTGATCGCGCCCGACGCCAACCCGGCGTGGGAGGTCAAGCTCCTCCACATCGACGGCGTGCAGGTGCGGGCCGGCGACCGGGTCGAGGCCGGGATCACCGTGGTCGCCCCCCGCCCCACCCAGCTGCCCTTCGAGTCGCAGGTCGACGAGTTCCGCACCGCCGACCCGGCCTGGCCCCATGTCCACCTGGAGGTCGTCGACCCGAGCATCCCCAACGTCCCGAACGGGGGCAGCGGCGGCTGCTGACCGTCAGGTCGGGAGGAGGCCGAGTCGGGCGAGGGTGGCCCGGAAGGCGGGGAAGAGCTCGAGCTCGCCGAGGCGACCGAGGGTGACCCAAGCGACCGCCGCGGTCTCCCAGTGGAGGTCGACCGGCGGCTCGAACGGCTCGTGGACGTCGACCACGATCGTCCAGTAGCTCCAGCCGCCGTGGTCGTCCTCGTGGATCTCCGCCACCTCGAAGGCCTCGAGCCGGATACTGATCTCCTCGCTGAACTCGCGGAGCGCACCCTCGAGCGGTGACTCGCCGAGGTCGAGGGCGCCGCCGGGAATCGCCCAGGTGCCGCCGTTGTGGCAGTGGAGCGACCGCTGGGCGACGAACACCTGGTCGCGGTGGCGGACGAGCACGCCGGCGGCACCGAACCGGCCCCACCGGGCGGTTCCGTCGGCCAGCGTGATGAAGCCATCGCCCCGCACCGCCCCCGACCGTAGCGAGCGGTGGCAACATCGGGGGATGCCGTACGAGTTCACGCCCCAGGGTCAGGCCCTCCTCGCCGAGGTGAAGTCGTTCATGGACGACTTCATCTACCCGAACGAGGAGGCGTACACGAAGGAGCAGGCCGAGGTCGGCACCCACGGCTACCCGCCGATGATGGACAAGCTCAAGGCGGCGGCGCGCGAGCGCGGGTTGTGGAACATGTTCCTCCCGCACCTGTCGCCCGACGCCCCCGGCACCAAGCTCAGCAACCTCGACTACGCGCCGGTGTCCGAGGAGCTCGGAAAGGTCGGCTTCGCGTCCGAGGCGCTCAACTGCTCGGCGCCCGACACCGGCAACATGGAGCTCCTCAACCACTACGCGTCCGAACGCGTGAAGGAGCAGTGGCTCCAGCCGCTGCTCGATGGCGAGGTCCGCTCGGCCTTCGGCATGACCGAGCCGGATGTCGCGTCGTCGGACGCCACCAACATCGGGTTGCGCATCGAGCGCGACGGCGACCACTACGTGCTGAACGGCCGCAAGTGGTTCAGCTCGGGCGCCATGAACCCGCGCTGCAAGGTGTTCATCGTCATGGGCAAGACCGACCCGAACGCCGCGCCCCACAAGCAGCAGTCGATGATCGTGGTGCCCAAGGACAGCCCCGGCATCTCGATCGGGATGGAGCCCCACGTGTTCGGCTACGCCGACCGCGGCGGCCACCCGGAGGTCATCTACGAGAACGTCCGGGTGCCGGCCGACAACATCCTCGGGGGCGAGGGGGAGGGGTTCGCCCTCTCCCAGGCCCGGCTCGGACCGGGTCGGATCCACCACTGCATGCGGACGATCGGCGTGGCCGAGCGGGCGCTCGGGCTCATGGTCGAGCGGGCGCTCGTGCGCACCACCTTCGGCTCGGCGGTCGCGCAGAAGGGTCTGATCCAGGACTGGATCGCCGAGTCCCGCATCGAGATCGACATGGCGCGCGAGTACGTGCTCAAGACCGCGCACCTGATGGACACCGTCGGCAACAAGGCGGCCGCCGTCGAGATCTCGGGGATCAAGGTCGCCATCCCCAACATGGCCTTGAAGGTGATCGACCGGGCCATCCAGGTGTGGGGTGCCGCCGGGGTGTCGCAGTACACGCCGCTGGCGTCGATGTACGCGCACGCCCGCACGTTGCGCATCGCCGACGGGCCCGACGAGGTGCACAAGATGACCATCGCCCGCCGGGAGATCCGCAAGCACGACCCGAGCTTCCGAATGAACCCGACCGAGCCGGCGGGGACCCCGCAGCCGATGGCCCGCCCGTAGGGGACCCGCGCATGTACGTGGTGGTGTCGCCCGACGGGGTCGACCTGGAGGAGCCCGACGACTGCGGCCGGTTCCACCTCGTGGCGCGCGACGTCGGCGCCGACGAGGTGGCGGGCGCCCTCAGCGGCTTCGGTGCCCTCGAAGGCGATCGCGCCTGGATCGAGCAGGAGGCGCTGCGCACCCTGGCCGAGGGGCGGGTGCCCGACGACTGGGACGACCGCTTCGACGCGATGGTGGCGCACGCGGCCACCCAGGGCTGGGTCGACGACGACGGCCGGGTCCAGGCCCACGTCGAGTGGGAGGGCTAGCGGCCCGCTCGCTCCAGGAACCCGAGAATGTCGGCGGCCACCGCGGCAGGGTCCTGCAGGGGCCCGAAGTGGCCGAGGTGCTCGAAGGTGCGGAGGGCGCCGTTGGGGAGGGCGGCGGCGACGGCCGGTGCCCAGAGCGCGGGGCCGGGGTTGCCCTCGCCGCTGGCGCCGCCGACGGCGACGGTGACCGGGAGGTCCAACCCCTGGACGGTCTCGAGGGTGGCGGCGCCCGACGCCTCGAACACCGCCGCCTCGTGGGCCGGGGAGAGCTTGAGCCGGGCCGTGCCCTCGGGGGTCTCGGCGAACCCGTGCTCGACGTAGGCCGCCAGCGCGCCGGCGTTCAGGACCCGCAGCGGGGTGGCGGTGGCGTACCGCCAGAGTGCGGCCGCCTTGGTGGGGAACTCGTCGCGCCGGCGGCGGGCGGCCTCGGCCATCGGGTTCTCCGCCCCGGCCGGCCGGCCCATCTCGGGCGGGAAGATGATCGGCTCGTAGAGGTAGGCCGACCGCAGCGCCCCCGGCCGGCGCCGCTCGACGAGCATGGCCGACGCCCCGCCCATGGAGTGGCCGACGGCGTCGACCGGCTCGCCGCCGAGGGCATCGAGCACGGCGAGGAGGTCGTCGGCCGAGCCGTCCCAGTCGAACCGGTCGCCGTCGGGGACCGACGAGTCGCCGTGGCCCCGGAAGTCGAGGGCCCAGACGTGACGGGCCCCGGCCAGGTGCTCGGCCAGCGGGCGGTAGGCACCGGCGCAGAAGCCGGTGGCGTGGCAGATGACGAGCGGGGGGCCGGCACCGCCCAGGTCGTGCACGGCGATGGTGACCCCGTCGGTGGACTGCACCTCCATGTGCACCATCATGGTCGCCCATGCGGCTGGCAACGATCCGAGAGGGCGACGGCACCCGGGCGGTGCGCATCGACGGCGACGAGATCGTCGATCTGGGAGCGCCCGATGTCGGGGCCGTGCTCCGGCGTCCCGACTGGCTCCCGTGGGCGGCGGGCGCCGAGGGGCGCCGGGACCCGCTGATCGGCTGCGAGTACGCGCCCCTCGTCACCGCACCCGACAAGATCGTGTGCGTCGGCCTCAACTACAAGAGCCACATCGCCGAGACCGGCGCGACCACCCCAGCGTTCCCGACCCTCTTCGCCAAGTACCGGGGTGCGCTCGTCGGCGCCTGCGACGACATCGTGCTTCCGGACGAGAGCGAGTCGAGCGCCGTCGACTACGAAGCCGAGCTGGCCGTGATCGTCGGTCGCGCCGTGCGCCGGGCGACCCGAGAGGAGGCGGCGGCGGCCATCGCCGGCTTCGCCGTACTCAACGACGTGTCGGTGCGCGACTGGCAGCGGCGGACCGAGCAGTGGCTCCAGGGCAAGACCTGGGAGCGATCGACCCCCCTCGGTCCCTGGCTTGTCACCGCCGACGAGTCGCCCGGACCGTCGCGCCGCATCACCTGCGAGGTGAGCGGCGACCTGCTGCAGGACGGCAACACCGACGATCTCCTGTTCAGCCCCGCTGAGGTCGTCGCCTACCTCTCGACGTTCATCACCCTCGAACCGGGCGACGTGATCGCCACCGGCACCCCCGCCGGCGTCGGCGCCGCCCGCACCCCACCCCGCTTCCTCGCCGACGGCGACGTCGTCGTCACCGCCATCGAAGGGCTCGGTGAGCAGCGGAACCACTGCCGGCGAGGCTGACACCGGCTGGGACCGCTCGACGGCGTCGTTCGTCGTCGCCTCCTTCGCCTCGCTCGCCGGCATCTTCACCCTGACCACCGCGGTCGGGAAGCAGGTCTACGACATCAGCCGCCGGGAGATCGATCTCGGCTTCATCGGCCTCGCCGAGTTCGCTCCCGCCCTCCTGCTGATCCTGTTCACCGGCACCGTCGCCGACCGCCGGAGTCGCAAGCAGGTCGCGGCCGTCGCCCTCACCGGCCAGGCGGCGACGTGCGCGGCGATGGGGCTGTACGTGGGGACGAAGCCCACCGCCGTGGGTCCCATCTTCGCCATCGGTGTGGCGTTCGGGGTGGCGCGGGCGTTCTCCTCGCCCGCCACGCGGGCGCTCATCGCCGACGTTGCGGGACCGGCCCGCCTCCCGTGGTTGGTGCCCCGGCGGTCGGTGGCCACCCAGGCGGCGTTCATCGTGGGCCCGGTCCTCGGCGGCACCCTCTATGCCGTCGACCCCACGGTGCCGTACGTGGCGGCCACGTTGCTCAGCCTCACCGGCGCGGCGCTGCTGGCGACGATGCAGGTGCGGGCCCTGCCACCTCCGGCCGCTGCCGCCGCTCCGGCCAGCCGCCTCCACGACACGCTCGACGGCCTCCGCTTCGTCCGCCGGAGCCCGCTCCTCCTCGGTGCGCTGTCGCTCGACCTGTTCGCGGTGCTGTTCGGCGGGGCCATGGCGCTCCTCCCGGCGATCGCCGACGAGCGCCTCGGTGTCGGCGCCGTCGGCTTCGGCTGGCTCCGGGCCGCCATCGGGATCGGCGGCGGGGCGATGACGCTCGTGCTCACTCGCCGGCCGCTCACCCGCCACGTCGGGCGCTCGCTCCTCGTTGCCGTGGCGGTCTTCGGCGCCGGCACCATCGTCCTCGGCACCACGACCGTCTACGCGGTGGCGTTCGCCGCGCTGCTCGTCGTGTCGGCCGCCGACGCGATCAGCGTGTACGTCCGATCCACCATCGTGCCGCTCGCCACGCCGGTGGAGAAGCGGGGCCGGGTCTCGGCGGTGGAGATGGTGTTCATCGGGGCCACCAACGAGCTGGGTGCCTTCGAGTCGGGCCTCACCGGCCAATGGTTCGGTGCCGGGCCGGCCGTCGTGATCGGCGGCGTCGCCACGGTGGCGGTGGCCGGCGTGTGGTGGGTGCGGTTCCCGGCCCTGCGCGACCTCGACACCTTCCCGCGCCCGCCATCGTGAGGCGGCGCGCGACGCTGTTGCCATGATCGACGCTGTCGCCATGATCGAAGCGGCGCGGCCGGCCGCGATCATGACAAGAGCCTCGGCGGCGGCGGTCGTGATCGTGCTGGCCCTCGGCGCGTGCAGTGCCGACACGGGTTCGGCAACACCGGCGATCACGACGAGCACGACGACGAGCACGGTCGTCACCACGACGACGACGGTCACCCTCGCTCGGTACCGGGAGCCGGTCTTCGACGACGTCGAGGTGATCGAAGACCTCGAGTACGGCAGCGCGCCGGGCGTGGACGGCCAGCCCGAGCGCCTGCGACTCGACCTCTACCTGCCGGTCGGTGACACCGAGCGGTCGCGCCCGCTCGCCATCTTCGTGCACGGTGGCGGGTTCGGGTTCGGCGACAAGGCCCAGGGCGTTTCACCGGTCATGGCCCGGCACTTCGCCACCCTCGGCTACGTGGCGGCCTCGATCAACTACCGGCTCCTGGCCCCGGGCGGCTGCGTGGGCAGCAGCACCGGCGACAGCACCTGCACCGAAGCGGTCATCGGCGGCATCCACGACGGCCAGGCGGCGGTGCGGTGGCTGCGGGCCAACGCCGCCGAGCACGGCATCGACCCCGACCGCATCGCCATCGGCGGCGAGTCCGCGGGCGCCATCATCGCCTACGGGGCCGGCACCTGGTCGGACTCGCCGGGCGACAGCGGCACCCCCGGCGTCTCCTCCGAGGTGCAGGCGTGGCAGTCGCTGTCGGGGGGCCTTCCCGGCGGCCTGTTCGCCGGCCCGGGCGACGCCCCGGGCATCCTCATCGCCAGCACCGGCGACCCCATCGTCCCGTTCCAGTGGTCGGTGGACTCCCACGACGCGCTCCGGGAGGCCGGGATCCCGGTCGAGCTCGTCACCTACGAGAGCGACGTGCACGTGCCCTTCCGCGAGGAGCGCGCCGACATCGTGGCCCGCACCGTCGCGTTCTACTTCGAGCACCTCGGTCTCTAGCTCGCCGATCTCTCGCGCGCCGCCCGCCGGCCGGCGACGTGCTCGTCGATCAGCCAGCGGCTGATGGCGAACGGCGGCGGGATGTTGGGCAGGTCGTCGAGCGGGAACCACTGAGCGTCGACGATCTCGTCCTCGTCGATGGCGATGTCGCCTGACCGCCAGCGGGCGGTGAAGCCGACCATCAGCGAGTGGGGGAACGGCCACGACTGGCTGGTGCGATAGGTGATGTCGTCGACGTCCACGCCCACCTCCTCCTTCACCTCGCGGGTGATGCACTGCTCGAGCGACTCACCCGGCTCGACGAACCCGGCCAAGGTGCTGTACATCGGCGCGCCGAAGCTGCGTCCCCGGGCGAGCAGCACCTCGTCGTCGCGGTGGATGAGCACGATGACCGCCGGTGCCAGCCGCGGATAGGCGAGGGTGCGGCAGTCGTCGCAGCCGAGCGCCCGCTCGACGTCACGAAGCTGGTTGGGCTTGCCGCAGGCGCCGCAGTACTGGTGCGTCCGCCACCAGGTCGTGATCTGCACGGCGCGGCCGGCGACGGCCCACAGCTCGTCGCCGAGACGACCGTGGGCCATGATCAGCGGCGTGAAGGCTGCCGTCTCCGGCTCCTCGTCGTGCTCCACCGCCCACACCCCGGCGCCGTCGAGCTCACCCAGGAAGTGACGGCGGCCGCCGATGTCCTCGGCGTCGGCGAGCCGCAGGAACGGGAGCGCCACGTGGCTGTCGGCGCGGACGACGATCAGGTGGTCGTCGGGGGAGCCGTGAGCGGAGCCGTCGAGGCCGGGGCGGAAGTCGGGCACGGGCACATACTGTCGCCCCAGGAGGTCGAGAGCATGAGCGACGCCATGATCGCCGAGACGGTCACCCTCACCGGTCACGGGGGCGACGAGATCGAGGCCTACTTCGCCCGGCCGGTCGACGGTGGCGGCCAACCGGGAGTGGTCGTGATCCACCACATGCCCGGCTACGACCGGGCCACCAAGGAGATCGCCCGGACCTTCGCGGTGTACGGCTACGCGACGCTCATGCCCAACCTCCATCACCGCTACGCGCCGGGCGCCAAGCCCGCCGACCAGGCCGCGGCCGCGCGCGACGCCGGCGGGGTGCCCGACGACCAGTGCCGGGGCGACGTGCGCGCGGCGGTCGACCGGTTGCGGGGCCGGCCCGAGTCGAACGGCAAGGTCGGCGTGATCGGCTACTGCTCGGGAGGCCGGCAGGCGTTCATGGTCGCGTGCACGCTCGACGTCGACGCCGCCGTCGACTGCTACGGCGGTCGGGCCGATGTGAGCCTCGCCCCCGACCTCCGGTGCCCGCTGCTGGGCCTCTTCGGCGTGGAGGACCAGAGCCCGTCGCCCGACGACGTGCTCGAGATGACAGCCGCTCTGGAAGCGAACGGGAAGCAGTTCGACTTCCACACCTACGAGGGCGCCGGGCACGCCTTCTTCTCGGTCGACCGACCGAGCTACCGGCTCGATGCCGCCAAGGACGGGTGGAAGCGGATCTGGGAGTTCTTCGGCACCCACCTCAAGGGGGCATGACGCCATGTGCACCTACGTGACCACGACGACCGACGTGACGGGCAGCGGCTACCGCGGCGAGGACTGGTTCGGGCTCGACCGGGCCGTCGTGTACTTCGACCACCCGCAGGACGCCCCGCTCGACCACGCCCTCTGCATCGACGTCTGGGGCGACGGCCAGCGGGTGGCGGTGGAGCTCGACGGGCCGTCGGCCCGCCGGCTGGCCGAGGCGATCCTCGGCATCCTCGAGCACGACGAGGTCGAGCCGCTCCTCTGATCCTCGAACGTCAGCGCCAGGCGAAGACGGGTTGCTCGTACTCGGCGACCCGCTCGGCGACGCCCTCGATGGCGACCCGGCGCAGCTGGAGGAGCACGGCCGCGGTCGGGGCGTGGATGAGGTCGCCGCCGATGGGGAGCTGCACCACCGGCCGGGGCGACTCGGGGATCGCCACGAACCGGGGGGAGTCCTCCCGGCACAGCTCCCGGAAGGCGATGCGGTGCACCGACAGCACCTCGTCGGGGTTCGGCGCCATGGCGGGGTCGGGCCCACCCCAGAACACGAACGGGGTGATCACGTAGCCGGAGCGGGTCGGGTAGTCGTCGAGGCACCCGAGGAGGGCGTCGTCATCGAGCACGAGGTCGAGCTCCTCGTGCAGCTCCCGGCGGGCGGTGTCGAGTGGCGCTTCGCCGTCGTCGACGCGGCCTCCGGGGATGGCCCACTGTCCGGCGTGCTGGCGGAGCCGTGCGGCCCGGCGGGTGAGGAGCACGGCCGGGCCGCCGGCGGTGCCGGCGATGCTGCCGGTCAGGTCGTAGGACTCGCCGCCCGGGATGTGGGACAGCCGGTCGGGGGTGAAGGCGTGGTGGTCGGCGCCGTGGACCTCGGCGTCGCTGTCGACCACGACCAGGGCGACGGCGGCGTGGCGGCGACCCTCCAGGGGGATGGCGAGCCGCTCGTGGGCGGCGAGGTTCGCCTCCATCTCGGCCCGCAGATCGTCGCCGTACTGCACGCCCTCAACCTACGTCTACGGTCGGGGAGATGGCCGAGGACCTGGACCGGAAGCCCACCGTCGAGATCCCGGCCGGTGATCCGCCCGCCGAGCTCGGGGTCGAGGACCTCGTTGTCGGGGACGGGAGCGAGGCCACTGCCGGCAACGACGTGGTCGTGCACTACGTGGGGGTCGCGTGGAGCACCGGCGAGCAGTTCGACGCATCGTGGGACCGAGACGACTCGTTCGTGTTCAGCCTCGGCCGGGGCCAGGTGATCAAGGGCTGGGACGACGGCGTGCAGGGGATGCGCATCGGCGGTCGCCGGCGGCTGACCATCCCGCCCCACCTCGGCTACGGCGACCGCGGCGCCGGTGGCGTCATCAAGGGCGGCGAGACGCTCGTCTTCGTGGTCGACCTCCTCGGCGTCATGTAGCAAGGGCCTCGGTTCTCCGCCGGGCCTGCTCGACCAACGCGGCAAGCCGACGGGCGGTCGCCCGCGGTGACCGCACGACCTCACGCCAGGTGAACCGTCCGACGAGCCACCCCGTTGCGGCGATCACCGCCGTCTGGCGGTTAGCGTCATGCCGGCCACCGGGCGCGCAAGCTGCACCATCAGGGTCTCGAGCAGGCTCTCCGTGGGCGGCGCCCCCGGCGGGCGCCGGTCGAGCACGCGGCGCACACGGCGAACGCCGGGGCTGCGGGCGCCGACCGATCGGAGGTCGGCCACCGACACCAGCCGCTTCCGCAAGGCCGTCTCCAGCGCCTGCTCCTAGCGGTCGTCATCGAGGGTCGCGGCGAGGTCGAGGAGCGTGATCAGGGCGTCGGCGCACCGGACGCCGCCGACTTCGACGACGTGTTCGGTCGGCACGCGACTGCGACGTGTGGGTCGGCCGTCGAGCCCGACACCATCGAGCCCGAGCAGCACCCCGGCCAGCCCGCCGCGAGCGACGCGGTTGGACGCGAGCACGGCCGCCCGCTCTCGGCCGACGTGAACAGTCGTCGCATGTCGCTCCCGCTCCATCTGTTGCAGAGCAATCGACGTGATCTGCCACGATCCGGCTCGGATCACGACGATCGCTCTGCGGAGGTTGACGGGGGAAGTGCTCGGCTGCGGAGTGTAGGAAGTCGCCCTCAGCCGCGGAAGGGGCGGAGGCCGTTGGCGGGGACCTGGCCGAACCGCCCGGCCCGGAAGTCGTCGAGTGCCTGCTGCAGCTCGGCCCGGGTGTTCATCACGAACGGGCCGTACTGGGCGACCGGCTCGCCGATGGGCCGTCCCCCGAGCAGGTACAGCTCGAGCGGCAGCTCACCGCCGGCGGCGGTGAACGTGATGGCGTCACCGGCCCGTTCGAACACCACGAGGTTGCCGCCCTCGATCGGAGCCGGCTCGGCGGCGCCGACCGTGCCGCGGCCGGAGAGCACGTAGCCGAGGGCGTTGAACTCGGTCGGCCAGGGGAGCGTGAGACGGGCGCCGGGGGAGACGGTGGCGTGGGCGACGGTGATCGGCGTGTAGGTCGAGCCCGGCCCGGTGTGCCCGGCGAGGTCGCCGGCGATGAGGCGGATCAGGGCGCCACCGTCCTCGGAGGTGAGGAGCACGACCTGGTCGGCCTCGAGGTTCTGGTAGCGGGGAGCGACCATCTTGTCCTTGGCCGGCAGGTTCACCCACAGCTGGAGGCCGTGGAACAGCCCGCCCGACACGACCAGCTTCTCGGGCGGCGTCTCGATGTGGAGGATGCCGCCGCCGGCGGTCATCCACTGCGTGGCGCCGTCGGTGATCAGGCCACCGCCGCCGTGGCTGTCCTGGTGCTGGAAGGCGCCGTCGATGATGTAGGTCACCGTCTCGAAGCCGCGATGCGGGTGCCAGTCGGTGCCGCGGGGCTCGTAGGGCCCGTACTCCACGGCGCCCATCTGGTCCATCATGATGAACGGGTCGACGTCGGCGGCGCTGACTCCGGCGAAGGTGCGGCGCACCGGGAAGCCCTCGCCCTCGTAGCCGCGGGGACCGGTGGTGATCGACCGTGGCCGCCGTTCGGCGGACCCCGGTGCCGTCGGGGCGATCTTCGGCAGGCTCAACGTGTCGGCCGTGACTGCGGGCATCGGATGCTCACCTTCGTCGTCGGTGCGTGTGCATCGACACAACGCCCGAGGCGGCCGGTCTCATCCCACCGGTGGCCGGAGGTCAGGCGTCGCGGGCCACCCGCACGCCGCCGCACGCCCACCGGGCGACGGCGGGGAAGAAGTTGCGATAGGTGCGGCGGGCATGGCCAGGGGGGGTGAGCCGGGCCGAGCCCCGCAGCACCTGCTGGTTGACCATGAACTTGCCGTTGTACTCGCCGACCGCGCCGGCCGCGGGCCGGAAGCCGGGATAGGCGACGTACGGGCTCGCCGTCCACTGCCAGACGGCGCCGTACCAGCCGTCGGCGTCCGGCGCGCCGACGTCGGGTGCGGCCGCCTCCCACTCGGCTTCGAGCGGCAGGCGCCCCCCGGCCCACCGGGCGTAGGCGTCGGCCTCGAACCAGCTCACGTGGGCCACCGGCGCCGACGGGTCCACCGGTCGGCGCCCGTCGAGCCCGAACACCGACCACCCGCCGGTGTCGTCGGAGCGGCCCCAGTAGAGCGGGGCCTCCCACCCGAGGGCCTGGACCGTGGCCCACCCCTCGGACATCCACAGGTCGGATCGCCGGTAGCCGCCGTCGTCGATGAACGACAGCCAGTCGGCGTTGGTGACGAGCGCGGCGGCCACCTCGAACGGCCGCAGCAGCACCTCGTGGCGCGGCCCCTCGTTGTCGAACGCGAACCCGGCGCCGTCGTGGCCGATCTCGACCACACCGCCGTCGTGCGGGATCCAACCGCCGACACCGGGTCCCGCCGCCGCCCACGGCAGCTCGCCGTAGACCGGCTGCAGGGGGCTGCACGACAGCACGTGCTGGATGTCCATGACCAGGAGCTCCTGGTGCTGCTGCTCGTGGTGGCAGCCGAGCTCGACGAGGGCGGCGACGTCGGCGTCGACCCCGGTGTCGAGGAGCGGCACCACGGCGCGGTCGACGTGGTCGCGGTAGGTGGCGATCTCGGCGATGCCCGGCCGGGTGACCAGCCCCCGCTCCGCGCGCGTGTGCCGGGCCCCGACCGCTTCGTAGTAGGAGTTGAACAGGTACGCGTAGGACGGATCGAACGCCGTGTAGCCCGGCGCGTGCGGTCCGAGCACGAACGTCTCGAAGAACCAGGTCGTGTGGGCTCGATGCCACTTCGTGGGGCTGACGTCGGGCATCGACTGCACGGTCTGGTCCTCGGCCGACAGCGGAGCCGCCAGCTGCTCGGTGAGCGAGCGGACCTCGCAGTAGCGGGCGGTCGCGCTCATCGCGCGGCGAGGCTCAGGGCGAAGTCGCCGGCATCGTCGGTCCACTGCTCGATGAGCCGCAGACCGGCGCCCGTGAGCTCCCGCTCGACGCCGTCCAGTCGGAACTTGGCGCTGATCTCGGTGCGAAGGTCCTCGCCGTCGGCGAAGGCGAGGGTCAGGTCGAGGGCGGGCACGGTGACGGTCTGCTCGCCGCGCGATCGCAATCGCATCTCGATCCACTCGGCGTCGTCGTCGAAGCGGGCGATGTGGTCGAACCGGTCGACGTCGAAGGAGGCGCCGAGCTCTCGGTTCAGGACGCGCAGGGCGTTTCGGTTGAACTCGGCGGTGACGCCGGCGGCGTCGTCGTACGCGGCCACCAGGCGGTCGCGGTCCTTGACGAGGTCGGTGCCGAGGAGGAGCGTGTCGCCCGGTGCCATCCCCGCCGCCAGTGTGGTGAGCAGGGTGGCGCGTCCCGCGGGCGGGAGGTTGCCGATGGTCCCGCCCAGGAACGCGACCAGCCGGCGACCGCCGGCCGGCAGCTGCCCGGCGTGGCGGCGGAAGTCGCCGACCACGCCGTGCACCGCCACGTCCGGGTGCTCGGCGGCGACGGCGTCGGCGGTGGCCCGCAGCGTCGCCTCGGCCACGTCGAAGGGGACGTAGCGCTGCAGGTGGCCGGTGAGGCGCATCGCATCGAGCAGGAGGCGGGTCTTCTCCGCGGTGCCCGCCCCCAGCTCGACCAGGGTGTCGGCCCCGGCGACGGTCGCCACCTCCACCGCCCGGCGGCGGAGGATCGAGCGCTCGGCCCGCGTCGGGTAGTACTCGGGGAGGCGTGTGATCTCGTCGAACAGCGCGCAGCCGCGCTCGTCGTAGAGCCAGGTGGGCGGCAGGTCCTTGGGGGTCGATGTCAGCCCCGCCCGCGCCTCCTCCCGGAGCGAGCGCTCCCAGTCCTCCGGGGTCAAGAGGACGTCGATCGAGGTGCGGGTCGTGTCGAGGGCCATCAGGGTCTCCGATCGGTCGGCGGCTCCGAGGTACCTACGGCGCGTGATGCATCGCTGGATTGGCAACCTAGGCGCATGGCCGACCTGATCCCGACACTCCGCACCACGGGGGCGGTGCGCGAGTTCCTTCCCGACCGGGTGGACGAGGCAACCGTCGCCCGGATCCTCGACACCGCCCGCTTCGCGCCGAGCGGGGGCAACCGCCAGGGCTGGCGGGTCGTCGTCGTGCAGGACGAGGGGAAGCGGGCGGCACTGCGCGACCTCTACCTGCCGGGATGGTACGAGTACCTCGCCATGCGGGCCGCCGGCCTCACACCGTGGGCGCCGATCACCGACCGTGAGAAGGAGGCGGCCGCCGTGGCCGCCGCGCAGCCGATCGAGACCGGGTTCCCCGAGCACCTGCACGAGGTACCGGTGCTGCTCGCCGTGTTCGCCGACCTGCGGGCGCTGGCGGCGGTGGACCGCGACGGCGACCGCTACCCGTTCGCCGGGGGCGCCTCGGTGTACCCGTTCGTGTGGAGCATCCTGCTCGCCGCCCGCGAAGAGGGCCTGGCCGGGGTGATCACCACGATGCCGGTGCGGGAGGAGGTGGCGGTCAAGGCGCTGCTCGACGCCCCGGACGAGCTGGCGCTCGCCGCCGTCGTCTGCCTCGGCAAGCCGGTGAAGCAACCGACGAAGCTCACCCGCGCCGAGGTCGCCGAGTTCGCCACCGTCGACGGCGTCACCGGTCGACCCCTCACGGCCTGATCATCGTTCGGTACGTGCAGTTCTCGGCGCATCCAGGCCGGTACAGCCGGTCTGGGTGCTCCGAGATCTTGGCGGGCGGCGGGGCTAGCGGCCGGTCCATCGGGGCGGCCGGCCCTCGCGGACGGCGCGGCCCCCTTCGGCGGCGTCGTCGGTCGCGCCGGCAACCTTGCGCATCGTCTCGCCGAACCGGATGGCCTCGACGGTCGACATCGACGGGCTGCGCATCGCCATCTCCTTGATCACCCGCTGGGCCAACGGCGCCCCCTGCAGCAGCCGGTCGGCGAGGGCGTTGGCCTCCTCCAGCAGCGAGTCATGGGGCACGATCCAGCCGGCGACCCCGATCTCCCTTGCCCGCTCGGCGTCGATGCGCTCGCCGGTGAGGAGGAGCTCCATGGCGTGCTGCCACCCGATCCGCTCCGGCAGCCGGATGGCCCCGACGATGGTGGGGACGCCGATGCGCACCTCGGGGAAGCCGAAGGTGGCCCGCTCGCTGGCGATCACGAAGTCGCACCAGGTGACGAGGGTGAGCCCGTAGCCGAGGCAGTGGCCGTTCACGGCGGCGATGACCGGCTTGAAGATCTCCCACCCGCTCTCGAAGGAGTTCTGGGTGGGCTTCTCCCAGAAGGTGCCCGGGAAGTCACCGGCGCTGTTGCCGCCGCCCCGCAGGTCGGCGCCGACGCAGAACGCCCGGCCGGCGCCGGTCACGATGCCCACCCAGGCGTCCTCCTCGTCGCGGAACCGGGCGAACGCGGCGTTGAGGTCGCGCCGCATCTCGGCGTTCACCGCGTTCAGGGCGTCGGGGCGGTTGTAGGTGATCGTGGCGACGTGGCGGTCGGCGTCGAGGTCGTAGCGGACGGTGTCACCCATGGGCGGCATGCTACGAACCACGTCCATGCCGGGACCGCTGGACGACATCACCGTGCTCGAGATCGCCAACTGGGTGGCGGGGCCGAGCGCCGGCGCCCTCATGGCCGACATGGGCGCCGACGTGGTCAAGGTCGAGCCGCTGCAGGGCGACGGCATGCGGGGCAAGCTGCGTCAACCGGTCGATGCGCCGGCCGCCGACCACCCGTTCCACCTCGACAACCGGGGCAAGCGGTCGATCGCGGTGGCGCTCGACGACAAGCGCGGCGCCGCACTGGTGCGCGACCTCGCGACCGGATCCGACGTGGTGATCACGAACCTGCTGCCCGGCCGACTCGACCGCTACGGCCTCGGGCCCGACGACCTCCGGGCCGACCACCCGGCGCTGATCTACGCCCTGGTGACCGGGTACGGCAGCACCGGTCCCGACGCCGATCGCGTGGCCTTCGACCTCACCGCCTTCTTCGGCCGCGGCGCGATCATGAGCCTCATCGGCGAGCCCGGGGCCCCGCCCCCCGCCTTCCGCCCGGGGCAGGGCGACCATCCCACGGGGCTCGCCCTGCTGGTGGGGATCCTGGCCGCGCTCCGGGAGCGCGACCGGACCGGCGAGGGTCAGGTGGTCGAGACGGCGCTCCTGCGCACCGCAGCGTGGACCATCGGCCTCGACGTGCAGACGGCGCTCGTCGACCGCGCCCAGCCGTCGAAGCGGGGCCGGGCCGAGGCCTTCGGACCGATGAACACCCAGTATCGGTGCGGCGACGGCACGTGGATCAACCTCTCGGCCCAGGACCAGGGACGGTGGCCGGCCCTGTGCGAGGCGATCGGCCGGCCCGAGCTGGCCACCGACGAGCGCTACGCCACCCCGGTCGACCGGTTCCGCAACAACCGGGCCGTCATCGCCGAGCTCGACGCCACCTTCGGCGCCGAGCCGCTCGATCACTGGGCGCCGCGCCTCGACACCACCGGCATCATCTGGGCGCCGGTGGCCGAGCTGCCCGATCTCGTCGAGGACCCCCAGGCCCGGGCCATCGGCATGTTCACCACCGTCGAGCATCCCGCCGGCGACTTCGAGACGCTCGCCGCGCCATTCACGTTGAGTGCGTCGGAGGTGCGAGTCCGGGGCCGGGCGCCGGAGGTGGGCGAGCACACCGACGCCGTGCTGCGCGATCACGGCCTCGCCGAGGATCGCGTCGCCGATCTGCGGGCCGCGGGTGTGCTTCGCTGACGCCATGACGGCGACCCGCGCACCGACCGCACCGACCATCACCGAGATCTCGTCCCGCTACATCGACGAGCTGGCAGCGGCCGACCCGGTGCGGGCCGTGCGACTGGGCCTCGACCGCGACTCGACGGCGCTCACCGACTACTCGCCGGCAGGCGTCGAGCGGATCGCCGAGCTCTACCGGCGCACGGCTGGCGACCTGCGGGCGACCGAGCCGGTCGACGAGCCGGAGCGGCTCGGCAAGCTGTTCCTCCTCGACGCCATCGAGGGCCTGCTCGGGATCATCGAGGCGGGGGAGACCGAGCGCCAGGTGAGCGTGCTGTCGGCGCCGACGTCGTCGGTGCGGGTGGTGTTCGACCTCATGCCCAGGGAGACCGGCGACGATCTCGCCCGGCTGGGGCTGCGGCTCGCCAACGTGCCGGCGGCGCTGGCCGGCTACCGCCAGTCGCTGGAGGCCGGACTGGCCGTCGGTCACGCCGCGCCGCGCCCGTCGGTGCTCGCCGTCGCCGATCAGTGCGCCACCTGGGCCGAGGGCTACTTCGCCTCGTTCCCGTCTGCTGTCGACGGTCCCGCCCGGGAGGCGGGCGCCGCCTACGCGGCGCTCGGGTCGTGGCTGCGCACCACCTATGCGCCGGCGGCGTCCGATGAGCTCGGCTGCGGCGAGGACCGCTACCGCGTGTGGGGCCGGTTCATGCTCGGCACCGACCTCGACCTCGACGACACCTATGCCTGGGGCTGGGACGAGCTCGCTCGCATCGAGGCCGAGAAGGCGGCGGTGTGCGAACAGATCGTCCCGGGGTCGGGCTACGAGGAAGCGCGCGATCACCTCAACGCCGACCCCGACCAGCTCCTGCACGGCGCCGACGCCTATCGCGACTGGCTGCAGGAGATCTCCGACGGTGCCACCGCCCGTCTGAACGGATGGCAGTTCGACATCCCCGAGCCGCTCCTGCGGTGCGAGATCGGCATCCCGCCCGAAGGCAGCGCGGCGGCGGCGTACTACACACCGCCGTCGGAGGACCTCTCCCAGCCCGGTCGCACGTGGTTCCCGACCGTGGGCAAGACCGTGTTCACCAAGTGGGATCAGGTGACCATCGCCTACCACGAGGCGGTGCCCGGCCATCACCTGCAGCTCGGCATGACCCGGCTCCTGCCGCTCACCCGGGCCCACAAGCTCGGCTTCCACTCGGCCCACGGGGAGGGGTGGGCGCTCTACGCCGAACGGCTCATGGACGAGCTGGGCCTGTTCGCCTCGCCGGCCGAGCGACTCGGCTTCCTGTCATCCCAGGCGTTCCGGGCCGTGCGGGTGGTGATCGACATCGGCCTGCACACGGGCCGGCCGCTGCCCGACGGGCGGGCGTGGACGCCCGCGCTCGCCTCGGAGCTGTTGCAGCGCCACGGCGGCTACCCCAAGCCGTTCACCGACAGCGAGGTGCTGCGCTACATCTCGTGGCCGGCGCAGGCCACCACCTACAAGCTCGGCGAACGGGCCTGGCTCGCCGGCCGCGAGGCCGCGCAGCGGGCCGGTGGCGCCGACTTCGACCTCAAGCGCTGGCACGCCGCCGCGCTGGCCCTCGGCGCCCTCGGCCTCCGCGACCTCGAGTCCGAGCTCGCCCGCTGCTGACGACGGAGGGGCCGCCCGGGCCGAACCTCACGACGGGAGGAGGTCGGTGTAGCGGTCGAGGATCGGCAGCACCACGTCGCGGCCGGCGGGCGGCAGCCACAGCACCACCCGCTCGGCGCCGAGCGTGCCGTAGTGCTCGAGGCGACCGGGGTCGGGCTGCGAGCCGAAGACCGAGATCCGGATGGTGGCGGGATCCCGGCCCGCCTCCTCGGCGGCCGCTCGGAGCTTGGGCAGGTTGGTGGTGAGGCCCCGGCCGCCGATCGGCATCCACCCGTCGGCGTAGTCGACCACCGCCTGGAACAGCTTCGGCCCAGCGGCCCCCCCGATGAGGATCGGCGGGTGCGGCGTCTGGATCGGCTTGGGCCACTGGTAGGTCGGCGGCAGGTGGACGTGGGCGCCCTCGAAGGACGCCACCTCCTCGGTCCACAGCGCCTTCATGGCGAGGATCCGCTCCCGCACCACCTCCCGGCGCTCGCCGTACGCCGTGCCGTGGCTGTTCATCTCGTCCTCGTTCCACCCGTAGCCGATGCCGAAGACGAACCGGCCGCCGGAGAGGTGGTCGACCGACGCCACCGACTTGGCGGCGTTGATCTCGTGGTGCTGGCCGACCAGGCAGATCCCGGTGCCCAGCTTGATGCGCTCGGTGACCGCAGCCGCGGCGCTCAGGGCGGCGAACGGGTCGTAGGTCCGGTAGTACTCGTCGGGGAGCGGCTCGCCCGCCGGGTACGGCGTCTTCCGGCTGGCCGGGATGTGGGTGTGCTCCGGCACGAAGAGAGACTCGAAGCCGCGGTCCTCCACCTCCCGGGCCAGCTCCGCCGGGCCGATCGAGGTGTCGGTGAGGAAGATGGTGATCCCGATCGGCGGCCCGCTCGTCCCTGAGGTCATGGGGTGATCCTTCCAAATCGGGCGACAGCGGGGAGCCGTGGCGGTCACACTTCGGACATGCGACGAGGGGGTTGGCGCCAGCGCGCGCTCGTCCGGGCGTTCCCGTACCTGCGGCCCCACGCCGGCCGGCTCGTGGTCATCATCACCACGTCGATCCTCTCGACCATCGCCTACGTCGCCCTGCCGCTGATCGTCAAGGTCGTCATCGACGGTCCGGTGGCCGACGGCGACCGGGCCGGCATCTTCCGGTGGTGTGCCCTCGCCGGGGGCCTCGCGTTCGTCGAGATGTTCCTCGCCCACACCCGGCGCACCCGTCTGGCCATGCTGTCCACCGACCTCGAGACCACCCTCCGCAACGAGCTCTACGCCAAGATGCAGGCGCTCGACGTCGGCTTCCACGACCGCTGGCAGTCCGGGCAGCTGCTGTCGCGGGCGATGACCGATCTGGCGATCGTGCGGCGCTTCATCGGCTTCGGCGCCGTCTTCTTCGTGCTCATCACGGTGCAGGTGATCGGGATCTTCGGCGTCCTCGCCACCCTCCACCTTCCGCTGACGCTGCTGACCTTCGCCGCCGCCGTGCCCGTCGTGGTGCTGTGCGGCCGGTTCGAGCGCGAGTACCACGAGATCGTCCGCCGGCTCCAGGACCAGACCGGCGACCTCACGACCTCCATCGAGGAGGGCGCCAAGGGCGTCCGCATCATCAAGGCCTTCGGCCGCCGGCGCGAGGTGTTCGAGGCGTACCGAGCCGAGTGCCAGAAGATCCACGACACCCAGATCGACCGCATCAAGCTGCACACGAAGTTCGTCTGGGTGCTCGGCATCATCCCCAACCTCACCCTCACCGCCGTGCTCCTCGCCGGGGTGATGGCGGTGGGATCCGGTGGGCTGACCCTCGGCGGCCTGGTGGCCTTCGTCTCCTATGTCCTCATGCTCGTCTTCCCGCTCGACATGCTCGGGTGGATCATGGCCCTCGCCGGCGAGGCCGAGAGCGCGGCGGTGCGGGTCTACGAGGTGTTCGACACCGAGCCGGCGATCCAGGACCGGCCCGGCGCCATCGAGCTGGACGAGGCGCGAGGCGCGGTCCGCTTCGAAGGCGTCGGCTTCGCCTACGAGGGCAGCGACAAGATCGCGCTGCGAGGCATCGACCTCGACGTCGCGCCGGGGGAGACCATCGCCGTCGTCGGCGCCACCGGTTCGGGGAAGACGACCGTGGCCACGCTCCTCACCCGCCTCTACGACCCGACCGAGGGGCGCATCACCCTCGACGGCCACGACCTGCGCGACCTCACGGTGCGCAGCCTGCGCCGCCACGTCGGCTTCGCCTTCGAGGAGCCGACCCTGTTCTCGGCCTCGGTGCGGGAGAACCTGCTGATGGGCAACCCCGACGCCACCGAGCAGGAGGTCCTCGAGGCGCTGGCGGTGTCCCAGGCCCGGTTCGCCCTCGACCTGCCCTGGGGCCTCGACACCCGCATCGGCGAGCAGGGCCTGTCGCTCTCCGGCGGCCAGCGTCAGCGGCTGGCGCTGGCTCGGGCCATCATCGGCCGGCCTCGCCTGCTCGTGCTCGACGACCCGCTCTCGGCCCTCGACGTGCACACCGAGGCGCTCGTGCAGGACGCCCTGCGCCCGCTGCTCGCCACCTCGACGGTGTTCCTTGTCGTGCACCGCCCCTCGACGGTGGCGCTGGCCGACCGGGCGATGCTGCTCGACGGCGGCCGGCTCGTCGCCGTGGGCACCCACACCGAGCTCCTCGCGCGCGAGCCCCGCTACCGGGCGGTGCTGAGCGAGGAGGCCGAAGACCTCGACGCGGTCGGGGAGATGGCATGAGTGAGGTGGTGTAGCCGATGAGCGAGCGGAGCGAGCGGGGCCCTTGCGGCCCGGCCGCAGGCCAGGAGCGGGAGACATGAGCGCGCTGGAGCCCGACGAGATCCACGACATCGACCCCGAGGCGCCGCTCGACCTGACGGGCGACGATCGGGTCGACTCGTGGCGGGGCGTGAACATCGAGGAGGTCGACGACGGCGAGGGCGGCCTGGCCGGGCTGCTGCGCGAGCGGAGCCGGGCCCTGCTCGGCGACCTGCTCCGGCCCCACCGCAAGGCGGTGCTGGCGGCCGCCGCGTTCATCGCTCTGTCGATCGTCGCCCAGCTCTCGGTGCCGGTCCTCATCAAGTACGGCATCGACGACGGCATCCCGCCGCTGCTCCCCGACGGCAGCGGCACCATCCGGCCCCTCGTCATCGCCGTGCTCGGCGTGGGCCTCGCCACGGTCGTGGGCGCCGTCGCCTTCAACTCGTTCCTGCTGCTGCTCGGCCGGGTGGGCCAGGACGTCGTGCTCGAGATCCGCCTGCGGCTCTTCGCCCACTTCCAGCGGCTCAGCATCTCCTTCCACGAGCGCTACACCTCGGGCCGGGTCATCTCCCGCCAGACCTCCGACGTGGAGGCGATCGCCGACCTGCTCGGGGGCGGACTCGTCAACGTGATCAGTTCGGTCCTGCTGATGATCGGCATCGGCATCGCCCTGCTGGTGCTCGACCTCGAGCTGGCGCTCGTGACGATCTCGGCGTTCCCGGTGCTGATCGTGATGACGCGCTGGTTCCGCAACCACTCCGAGCGGGCGTACCGGGCGACGCGCGACGCCGTTGCGCTGGTGATCGTGCACTTCGTGGAGAGCCTCGGTGGCATCCAGGCCGTGCACGCCTTCCGGCGGGAGCCCCGCAACCAGGAGATCTTCGACCACCTCGACGACCGTTACCGCGCCGCCAACGTGTGGTCCTCGCGGTTGGCCGCCACGTTCGGTCCCGGCGTGCAGTTCGTGGGCCGGTTGATGACGGCGATCGTCCTGCTCTACGGCAGCTACCGGGTGCTCGACGGGCACATCACCGTCGGCGTCCTCGCCGCGTTCCTGCTCTACCTGCGGCGCTTCTTCGCGCCGATGGAGGAGCTGAGCCAGTTCTACAACCTGTTCCAGGCGGCATCGGCGGCCCTCGAGAAGCTGTCGGGCATCCTCGAGGAGGCGCCGGCGGTGGCCGAGCCGCTCGAGCCGGTGGCGCTCGTCGAGCCGCACGGCGCCCTCCGGTTCGACGGCGTCCGGTTCGGCTACCGGGAGCGGGTGGTGCTCCACCACCTCGACCTCGACATCCCGGCCGGCCAGACCATCGCCCTCGTCGGGGCGACCGGAGCGGGCAAGACCACGATCGCCCGGCTCGCAGCCCGGTTCTGGGACCCGAGCGAGGGCTCGGTGACCCTCGACGGCGTCGACCTCCGCGACCTCACCGAGGAGACGCTGCGGCGGGCGGTCGTCACCGTGACCCAGGAGAGCTTCCTGTTCACCGGCTCGGTGGCGGACAACATCCGGTTCGGGCGCCCGGGAGCCTCGGCCGCCGAGATCGAGGACGCGGCGCGGGCCATCGGGGCCCACGAGTTCATCGCCGCCCTGCCCGACGCCTACGACACCGACGTCCACCAGAAGGGCGCTCGGCTGTCAGCCGGCCAGCGCCAGCTGGTGTCCTTCGCCCGCGCCTTCCTCGCCGACCCGGCGGTGCTGATCCTCGACGAGGCCACCTCGTCGCTCGACGTGCCGTCGGAGCGCCAGGTGCAGCACGCCCTGCGGACGCTCCTCGCCGACCGGACGGCGATCATCATCGCCCACCGCCTCACCACCGTGGAGATCGCCGACCGGGTCATCGTCGTCGACGACGGTCGGGTCGTGGAGGACGGCGCCCCCGCCGACCTCATCGGCGGCACCGGCCGATACGCCGCCCTCCACCAGGCCTGGATCGACTCCCTGGCCTAGCCGGTGAGACAGGCGCGGACGACGCCGTCAGTCGGCGGTGACGTCCGCCTCGGCGGCGGTGGGTGCCTTCGGCCCGAACGGTGCGAGGAGACCGAGCGCGAGCCCGCCGGCGAGTCCGAGCAGCACGAGGATCGTGATGAGCACGCTGTCGAGCGGCACCACGCCGAGGATGAAGAGGTCGAGGCCGAGGAACAGGCCGAACAGCAGGCCGGCAATCGCTCCGAGCACGGGGCGTCCGCGTCGCTTCATGACGTCACCTGGCCTTTCCGGCGACCCAGGCCATGCTGCCGGCGCCGATCGTGAGGGCGAAGGAGATGACGGTGGGGAGCGGGGCGGTGAACGGGCCGCCTTCGATCTCGACCTCGACGCTTCCCGTGCAGGTGCCGGCGGTGTCGACGTGCTCACCCTCGAGGTTCAGGGTCACGCCTCGCGGCACGATGAACGGGAGGTCGTAGTCATAGGTGCCGGTGTCGGACAGCGCGTCGGTGTCGTCGTCGCTCCAGTCGGCGATGGCGATGCTCGGCAGGGGCGGAGGCAGCTTCAACGTGATCTGGCCCCGGTGGGAACGTCCCTCGGGCTGCGCGGCGTCGATCGTCCCGGTGTAGGCAACCGAGTCCTTGGCGGGCAGGACGAGCTTGTCCGACGTGCTCGCCTCGTAGGTTCGCCCCTGCGACTCGAACGTTCCCTGGCCGGTACACGGGCCGGAGAGGACGGCGTGCGCGACGGGCGCCGACGCGAGGAGCAGGAAGACGACGCCCCCGCCGACGATGAGCCATCTGCGATGCATGACGCTGCTCCAGATCTCCGCCGCGCCGGGCACCGTAGACCCCGAAGCCCGGCCGATGCTCGCGCCTCGCTCTCTCCGTCGCCCGCCACTCTTGTGGCGCTTCCTTTCGCCCGACGAAAGGAACCGCCACAAGACGCGGCCGCGGCCGCCGAACTTCAGGTGACGTCGGGGACCACGCCGGCGAAGGCCCGCCACTCGTCGCCAGCGATCACGTCAGCCATCGCCGCCATGCCGTCCCACACGTCGACGAACCGGGTGGTGAGAGGGGAGAGGCCGACGCGCACGAGGTCGGGCGGCCGCAGGTCGGGCACCACGCCGCGGGACCGGAGCGCGAGCACGATCGGGGCAGCGTGCTCGTGGCGGACGGCGACGTGGGCGCCGCACCGGTCGGGGTCGCGTGGCGACACGACGTCGAGGCCGAAGAGATCCGCCACCTCGATGGCGACGGCGGTCAGGCGCCGCGACTTGGCCCGGATGGCGTCGATGCCGGCCGCCACCACGATGCCGACGGCGGCCTCGACCGCCGCCAGCCCGATCACGTTCGGCGTGCCCGAAGCCCAGCCCGCCACCCCCGGCAGCGGCGACCACGGCGCGTCCATGGCGAACCGATCGCGCTGGCCCCACCACCCGGCCAGCGGCGGCACCAGGCGATCGTGGTGTTCCTCGCGCACCCACAGCCACGCCGGCGCGCCGGGACCGGCGGACAGGTGCTTGTACGTGCACCCCACGGCGAGATCGGCACCGGCCCCCCGCAGGTCGAGGGGCACGACCCCGACTGCGTGGGAGCAGTCCCACACCATGAGCGCGCCGGCGGCGTGCGCTTGGACGGTGACGGCGGCGAGATCCTGCAGCTCACCGGTCCGGTAGTCGACGACCGACCGCAGCACGACACCAGCGCCGGCCACGATCCCGGGCTCGACGTCGCTGACGGCGGCGGCCACGTAGCGGTCGGTCGGGAACTCGCGGGGGTCGCACACGATGGGTCCCGGCCGGTCGGCGCACGCCGCCGTGAGCACCTTGTGGAGGTTGACGGTGGTGGAGTCGCCGGCGAGGGTCTCGCCCGGCTCGGCGCCAAGGAGGTTGGTGCCGATGAGGTCGCCGACCCGGGTGGCGATGTCGACCCAGTGCTCCCAGGAGCCGACGAGGCCCCGACCCCACTCGACCCGCATCGTCTGGTCGACGGCGGCGACGACGTCGTGGGAGAGGCGGCCCAGGCTGTTGCCGTCGAGGTACACGAGGTCGGGGTCCTCGATCACGAACCGGTCCCGGAACGGCGCCAGCTGGTCGTCTCCGTCGAAACCCTCGCAGTCCGACCTCGTCAGCACTGCCACAGTGTGGCGGTGCGAGAGGTGTGGATCGAGCGGCGCAAGTGGCCCGACGCCCCGCACTACGGCCACCCCGGCTGGGTGCTCGGCTCCGACGAGCACGGCACGTGGCTCGAGCTGCGCAAGGGCAGCCCGATCCGTCGGGGGGACGAGGTGCTGTTCCTCGCCCAGTACGACGGCATCATGTGCGCGTCGCACCGCGGCGGCTGGCTGGCGTGGTTCCCCGAGGAGGGCCCGCTCGAGCTGTACGTCGACATCGCCACCGTCCCGGCGATCGACGAGCGGTCGGTGACGATGGTCGACCTCGACTTCGACGTCGTCCGCCACCGCGACGGGCGGGTCGAGCTCGTCGACGAGGACGAGTTCGCGCTCCACCGGGAGACGCTCGGCTATCCCGAGGAGCTGGTCCGGCACGCCGAGGAGACGGCGGCGATCGTCCTGGCGGCGGTGATGGCCGGCGAGGAGCCCTTCGACGGATCGAGGGCCGACATCTGGCGCCGGCAGCGCGCTCGCTAGACGATCGACCTCACACGATGGCGGTGCCGTGCCCCTCCCAGTACCGGTCCCGCAGCAGCCGCTTGTAGAGCTTGCCGGTGGGCAGGCGGGGGAGCTCGGCCTCGAAGTCGACCGACCGGGGGCACTTGTAGTGCGCGAGGTGCTCGCGGCAGAAGGCGATGAGCTCCCGCTCGAGCTCGGGGCCGGGCTCCACGCCCTCCATCGGCTGCACGACGGCCTTGACCTCCTCGCCGAGATCCTCGTTGGGCACGCCGAAGACGGCGGCGTCCATCACCTTGGGGTGGGTGATGAGGAGGTTCTCGGTCTCCTGCGGGTAGATGTTCACGCCACCGGAGATGATCATGTAGGTCTTGCGGTCGGTGAGATAGAGGTAGCCGTCCTCGTCGACGTAGCCGACGTCGCCCACCGTGCTCGTGTCACCCGTGTCGTTGCGCGACTCCCTGGTCTTCTCCGGTGCGTTGTAGTACTCGAACGCGGTCGCCCCCCGGAACCAGACGGTGCCGGGCGTGCGCGTGGGGCACTCCTTGCCGTCTTCGTCGAGGATGAGCAGCTCGCCGAGCACGCACTTGCCCACGGTGCCCTTGTGCTCGAGCCACTCCTCCGACGTGCAATACGTGAACCCGTTGGCCTCGGTGGCGCCGTAGTACTCGACGATGATCGGTCCGAACCACTCGATCATCTGCTCCTTCACCGGCACCGGGCACGGGGCGGCGGCGTGGATGATGCACTCGAGCGAGGAGAGGTCGGCCGCGGTCCGCACGTTCTCCGGCAGCTTCAGGAGCCGGGAGAACATCGTCGGCACCATCTGGCTGTGGGTGACGCGGTGCGTGCCGACGAGGTCGAGGAACTGTGCGGGATCGAAGCGCTCCATGATCACGGAGGTGGCGCCGAGCCGCATCCCGGCCGACACGCTGGCCTGCGGTGCCGAGTGGTACAGCGGCGCGGGGGAGAGGTAGGTCATCCCCTCCCGGAACCGGAACATGAACCGAACGAACTCCATGGTCGGGAGCGGCGTTCCGGGGTGGATCTCCGGGAGCGGCCGGAGGATGCCCTTCGGCTGGCCGGTGGTGCCCGACGAGTAGAGCATCGCCGCGCCCAACTCCTCGTCGTCGACGCGCTCGGCGGGGTGCTCGGCGAGCGCGGCGGCCAGTGGCTCGAAGGGCCCGTCGGGCCCGTCGATGCCGTCCATCAGCCATCGCTCGACCTTCGGGCAGAGCGCTGGCAGCTGCATGGCCACCTCACGCTTTGCCACCGAGGTGGCGACGACCCGCGACTCGCTGTCGTTGATGATGTACGCGACCTCGTCGGGGGAGAGGTAGGAGTTGATGCAGGTGTAGTAGAGCCCGGTGCGCTCGGCGCCCCCCTCGAGCTCGAGCATGCGCGGGTTGTTCTCGAAGAAGAAGGCCACGTGGTCGGTGCGCTGCAGGCCTTGCGCCCGGTACAGCTGCGCCGCCCGGTTGGCGGCGTGCTCGAACTGGCGGAAGGTCACGACCTCGCCGCTGTTGGCCATGATGAACGCCGGCTCGTCGGCCCGCGCCTGCGCATGCTCCCCCGGGTACATGAGGCGACGCTAATCCGCGTCGATCCGGCGGCGGCGAGGGCTGCACATTCATTCACCAAACTAATTAGATCGGTGAAATACTTGCGGAGGTGTCGAGGACCCGTCCGCCCGCTGCCGTCGCCGAGGTCGCTGATCGCCTCGCGCACGCCGCGGTCCGGCTGGCTCGGCGCTTGCGCCAGCAGGACACGGGTGAGCTGACGCCGACGATGCGGGCGACGCTCGGCACCATCGCCCGCGAAGGACCCCTCACCCTCGGCGAGCTGGCCGCCATCGAGCGGGTCGCGCCACCGACCATCACGAAGGTGCTCGGCAAGCTGGAGGAGACGGGACTCGTCGAGCGCGTCGTCGACGCCGGTGATCGGCGGGTGGCCCGGGTGTCGCTCACGGCGACCGGCCGGCGATGGCTCGACGGGGAGTGGACGCGCCGTCGCGACTGGCTGACCGAGCAGCTGGTCGGCCTCGATCCCGACGCGCTCGACCGGCTGGTGGCGGCCGTGGACGTGATCGAGCAGCTCACCGCGCCCGAGCCCCCGGCTTCGCCATGAGTCGGACCTTTCGCTCCCTGCGCATCCGCAACTTCCGGCTGTTCCTGGTCGGGCAGCTCGTCTCACAGGCCGGCAGCTGGATGCGCATGGTCGCCATGGCGCTGCTCGTCTTCAACGTCACCGACGACGGTGTGGCCGTCGGGGTACTGGTGGCGTGCCAGTTCTTCCCGGTGCTCCTCCTCGGTCCGTGGGCCGGGCTCGTGGCCGACCGCGCCGACAAGCGCAAGCTCCTGCTGATCGTGCAGTCGTGCCTCATGGGCCAGTCGTTCGTGCTGGCGGCGCTCGCCGCCAGCGGTGACCCGCCGGTGCTCGCCATCTACGCCGTGGCCCTCGCGGGCGGCTTCGCGACCGCCCTGGACAACCCCACCCGACGCTCGTTCGTGGTCGAGATGGTCCCCGAGAGCCACGTCCAGAACGCCGTGAGCCTGAACACGGCGGTGATGACCGGATCCCGCATCTTCGGGCCGGCCATCGCTGGGCTGCTCGTCTCGACAGTCGGCTATGCCTGGTGCTTCGTCGGCGACGGTCTCTCCTACACCGCGGTGCTCGCCGGGCTGTGGCTCATGCGCACCGAGGAGCTGCGCCCGGCCCCGCCGGCGTCACGCGGGAAGGGGCAGGTGCGGGCCGGGCTCCGCTACGTGCGGCAGACCCCGGCGCTGTTCATCCCGCTGGTGATGATGACGGTGGTGGGCACGCTGGCGTTCAACTTCCAGGTCGTGCTGCCTGTCTTCGTGAAGCGCACGCTGGGCGGCTCCGACGCCCAGTTCACGCTGCTGTTCTCCGCGCTCAGCGTCGGCTCGATGGCAGGCGCCCTCTGGAGCGCGCAGCGCACCGTCGTCCGCCTCCGCCACATCGTGCTGGCCACCTTCGCCTACGGCATCGCCATGTTGGTCCTGGCGGTGATGCCGACCCTGGCGCTTGCCTATCCGGCCGCCGTGCTGGTCGGGATGTCGAGCGTCGTGTTCATGACCACCTCGACGACGATGCTCCAGCTGCGGGCCGACCCGTCGATGCGGGGCCGGGCGCTGGCGCTGCAGTCGATGGTGTTCCTCGGCAGCACGCCGATCGGCGGGCCGATCATCGGCTGGGTGTCGGAGCGCCTCGGCGCCCGGGTCGGTCTCGGCGTCGGCGGCGTCGCCTGCCTGGCGGCGGCAGCCTACGGCGCCCTCGCCGGACGCCGGCTGCTCCAGCGGGGGCTGAGCATCGACGGTGAGCGTCCGCTCGAGTCGAGCGGAGCCGATCTGCAGCGGGCGTGATCACGACGCCCGTGTTCGTGCCACGCTCTGTCCATGGAGACGCGCAGGATCGGGAACCTCGAGGTGTCGGTCGTCGGGATCGGCTGCAACAACTTCGGCGGCCGCATCGACGCGGCGAGGACCGCCGAGGTCGTCGATGCCGCGATCGCGGCCGGGATCACCCTGTTCGACACCGCTGATGTCTATGGCGGCGGGGGTGCCTCGGAGGAGCTGCTCGGCCGTGCGCTCGGCGAGCGTCGTCGGGATGTCGTCATCGCCACGAAGTTCGGCATGCCCATGGGTGACGGGATGGCAGGAGCCGCGCCCGCCTATGTGCGCTCGGCGTGCGAGGCCAGCCTGCGCCGGCTCGGCACCGACGTGATCGATCTCTACCAGCAGCACGCGCCCGACCCGTCGGTGCCGATCGACGACACGCTGGGCGCCCTGCACGAGCTGGTGGCCGAGGGCAAGGTTCGGGAGATCGGGTGCTCGAACTTCACCCCCGAGATGCTCGACGCCGCGCCGGCGTTCGCCTCGGTGCAGAACGAGCTGAGCGTGCTGCGCCGCAAGGGCGACAGCGAGCTGATCGCCGCGTGCGAGCGCAACGACATGGCGATCCTCCCGTACTTCCCGTTGGCCAGCGGGATGCTCACCGGCAAGTACCGGCGCGGGGTGGAGCCGCCGACCGGCACCCGGCTGGCCTCGGCGCCCGCCGACCGCCGGGAGCGGGCGCTGAGCGATCGCACCTTCGACGTGGTGGAGGCGCTGGAGGCCTTTGCCGCCGCCAGGGAGCGGACGCTGCTCGAGCTCGCCATGTCGTGGCTGGCCGGGCTGCCGCGGCTGGCCTCGGTCATCGCCGGCGCCACGTCCGCCGAGCAGGTCAGGGCCAACGCCGGTGCCGTCGGCTGGACGCTGACCGCCGAGGAGCGGGCGGAGGTGGACCGCCTCACCGGCCGCTGAGCCCGGCAGCGAAGGGGGATTCCGTGAGGTAGAAGGCACTCTGTTTGCATGCTCCGGGCGCTACTCGTGCCACTCGTACCTTTCGTGGTCGCGAGCCTGTCCGCCCCGCTCTACTCCGGCGAGTCCAATGGCGACTGGCTGTGGGCCTGGCAAGCAGTCGTGCTGTGGCCGATCGGTGCGCTACTGATGATCGTGCCGGTCTTGGTGGCCCGCCAGATCACAAGTAGCCAGCTCCGAGGCATCGCACTCATGGCCATTGCAGTCCTAGCCGTGGTCTCTGTTGTCTCCGTCGCTCGCGACGAACGCTCGACCGAGGGTCTGCACTACATCTACATCCTGATCGGTGGGCCGATCGCGAGCACCGCCCTGTTCGCGCTCGACTACTTCCGTCTGAACCGGCACCTCAGAAGGACTTCTCGCCAGCGCTCCTAGTGCCGCATCTTCGAGACCGCGATCGGCTCACTCAGGAGCGGATCTCCGTGGGCTTCGTCGGCGCTACTGCATCACAGACATCGACGCCAGCAGCCACCACAAGAGCACGAAGCAAAGAGCGTTCGAGAAGAGCACCGAGAGCGCCACGAGTCGCCACTGGGGCCGCCACCAACCGAGAGCGACCGCGGCAGCGCCTACCGCTAGGAATGGCCAGACGTCTGGTCCTGGCACCTCGTCGGGCAGCAAGCGATACAGCCCTTGCACCGCAAACGGGGTGATGACGAAAGCGACCAGCGCCCAGCTCGCAACGGTCCATCGGCCAACGGCCGGCGGCACTTCGACGTCCATGAGTTCAGACTGCCCCATCACCTCTCACGCCGATCAGGCACTTCGGAGCGCAGGGACGATTCCGCGGAATCGTTCACGAGCAACAGCAGCAACACACCTGCCGTCTCTCGCGGGAGACGCCGATCGGCACTTCGGAGCGCCGGCGTTCTTGGAGCAAGCAAGCGTGCTCTACGCGTCGGGGTGCTCCAAGAAGCGAGTGGGGCCACGCCGACTGCCGGTTCTTCGGTGGTGCGTCGATCAGCCTC
>DATLFP010000173.1:0-8098 GCA_035540955.1 Acidimicrobiales bacterium | reverse complement strand
AGGTGGGGATCGGGCGCCGGCTGGTCCCACACCGGGCCGGGCCGGGTGGCCACCGCCGGCGTGCGCAGGGTGGCCCCGCTGTAGGGACAGAGGCCGAGCCGCTCCACGCCGGTGCCGAGCACGGCCGTGCCGCCGAGCAGCACGGTGCGGCTCGGGCGCAGGTGCGCGAGCGCGTGGTTGACCGACGGGGGGATGCAGTTGCCGCGCACGAGCAGCACCGGCGCGCCCTGCACGGCGGCGGCCGCGCCCGCGGCGAGGGCGTCGGCGAACCCGGCGCCGGTGGCGAGGTAGGCGGTGGCGACGCCCGGCGCGAAGGTGCGCAGGGCGACGGCGGCCGACGTAGCGAACCGGTCGTCGCCGGCCACTCGCACCACGTCGCTGACGAGCGCCCGCAGCTGCGACTCGGCGCCCGGCCCCACCGAGCCGGTGCCGCCGAGGATCACGGCGCGGGTGGCGCCGAGCCGCCGGATCTCGGCGGCGGTGGTCGACGGCACGCCGCCGGCGGTGACGAGCAGGAGCGGGGCGCCGTCGCGGAACGCCGCCGGCCCGCCGGCGAGGGCGTCGGGGAAGCGCTCGCCGCTGGCGACGTACACGGTCGTCGCCTGCTCGAACGCGGCGGCCGACACCGCGGCGGCCGTGGCGTAGCGGTCGGCGCCCGACACGCGCGTGACGGCACCGTCGGTGTGGCGCTCAAGCGCGGACCGCACCGACTCGGACACGGCGCCGGTTCCGCCGACCACCACGATCCGGCCCGGCCGCAGCCGGTCGAGCTCGGCGGCGGTGACCGCCGGCAGGGTGTCGCGCCCGGTGAGCAGCACCGGCCCACCGGCCCGGGCGGCGGCCGGCCCCGCGGTGAGCGCGTCGGGATACGACCCGCCGGTGACCAAGAAGGCGGCGGGCACCCCGGCCGGGAACGTCGCCGCCGACACCGCGGCCGCCGTGGCGTACCGGTCGGCGCCCGCCACCCGGCCCGAGGCGTCGGCGCCCGCCGGCGACGTCGACGGCACCGTCAACGAGGCGGCGAGGGCCGTCACCAAGAGGACCGCCCGCTGCATCCTCCAGTATCGGGTGTCTCGCGGCTTCTTGGAGCAAACGAACGCGCTCTCCACGTCCGGATGCTCCAAGAAGGGTGGGGGGCCGGGAATCCCGCCCCGGACGGCGCCGCGGCCGCCATGCTGGTGTCCCGTGCACTACCCGGCCGAGCTGCCGATCACCGAACGCCGCGAGGAGATCCTCGCCGCGCTTCGTGACCACCAGGTCGTCGTCGTCGCGGGCGAGACCGGGTCGGGCAAGAGCACCCAGCTGCCCAAGCTGTGCCTCGAGGCCGGCCTCGGCGAGCACGGCATGATCGGCCACACCCAGCCCCGCCGCATCGCCGCCCGGACGGTGGCCGAGCGCATCGCCTCGGAGCTGGGCGAGGAGATCGGCAACACCGTCGGCTACACGGTGCGGTTCACCGACAAGGTCCGGCGCGACACCCGCGTCCGGGTGATGACCGACGGCATCCTCCTCAACGAGCTGCAGCGCGACCGCAAGCTCAGCAAGTACTCCACGATCATCGTCGACGAGGCCCACGAGCGCAGCCTCAACATCGACTTCATCCTCGGCTACCTCCGCCAGCTGCTCCCCCGGCGGCCCGACCTCAAGGTCGTCGTCACCAGCGCCACCATCGACACCCAACGCTTCGCCGAGCACTTCGCCGACGCCGACGGCAACCCGGCACCGATCATCGAGGTGTCCGGCCGCACCTATCCGGTCGAGGTCCGCTACCGACCGTTGGACGAGGACACCGACCCGATCCAGGGCATCGCCGACGCCATCGAGGAGCTGCAGGGCGACGGCCCCGGCGACGTGCTCGTGTTCCTCTCCGGCGAGCGGGAGATCCGCGACACCGCCGACGCCCTCGAGCGGCTGAAGCTGCCGCACACCGAGGTGCTCCCCCTCTACGCCCGGCTCAGCACGGTCGACCAGCACAAGGTGTTCCAGCCCCACGCCGGCCGGCGCATCGTGCTCGCCACCAACGTGGCCGAGACGTCGCTGACCGTCCCCGGCATCCACTACGTCGTCGATCCCGGCACCGCCCGCATCAGCCGGTTCAACCGCCGCACCAAGGTGCAGCGCCTCCCCATCGAGAAGGTGAGCCGGGCGTCGGCCGACCAGCGGGCCGGCCGCTGCGGCCGCATCGCGCCCGGCACGTGCGTCCGCCTCTACGCCGAGGACGACTACGACGACCGGCCCGAGTTCACCGAGCCGGAGATCCTGCGCACCAACCTGGCGTCGGTCATCCTCCAGATGACGGCGATCGGGCTGGGCGACATCGCCGCCTTCCCCTTCGTCGACCCGCCCGACAGCCGCGCCATCAAGGACGGCATCGACCTGCTCGAGGAGCTCGGCGCCCTCGAGGAAGCTGACGACGAGATCCGCCTCCTCACCCCCATCGGCCGCCGCCTCGCCCAGCTGCCCGTCGACCCCCGCCTCGGGCGCATGGTGCTCGAGGCCGACGAGCTCGGCTGCGTCGAGGAGGTGATGGTGATCGCCGCCGCCCTGTCGATCCAGGACCCGCGGGAGCGGCCGGCGGGCAAGGAGCAGGAGGCGGCCGAGCTGCACCGCCGGTTCGCCGACGACAGCTCCGACTTCGTCTCCATCCTCAACCTGTGGCGCTACCTGCAGGAGCAGCAGGCGGCGCTCGGGTCGAGCGCGTTCCGCCGCCTGTGCCGCAACGAGCACCTCCACTTCCTGCGGGTGCGCGAGTGGCAGGACGTGTTCACCCAGCTGCGCCAGGTCGCGCGGTCGATGCGCATCCACGTCGGCCACGAGCACGCCCACCGCGACCACATCCACCAGGCCCTGCTCTCGGGCCTGCTCTCCCACGTGGGCGTGCGCGACGGCGAGCGCAACGAGTTCACCGGCGCCCGCGGCGCCCGCTTCGCCCTCAACCCCGGCTCCGTGGTGGCCCGCAAGCCGCCCCGGTGGGTCATGGTGGCCGAGCTGGTCGAGACCAACCGGCTGTGGGGGCGGATGGCGGCCCGCATCCAGCCCGAGTGGGTCGAGCGCCTCGGCGCCCACCTGCTGACCCGCTCCTACGGCGAGCCGTGGTGGGACGCGACCCGGGGGGCGGCGATGACCAACGAGCGGGTGTCGCTCTACGGCATCCCCGTGGTCCCCGCCCGCCGCGTGCAGTACGGCCGCATCGACCCCGTCCTCGCCCGCGACCTCTTCATCCGGTGCGCGCTCGTGGAGCACGACTGGCAGAGCGACCACGCGTTCGTCGAGGACAACAAGGCGCTCGTCGAGCAGGTGCGGGCGCTCGAGGACCGCGTGCGGCGGCGCGACATCCTCGTCGACGACGACACGCTGTTCGACTTCTTCGACGAGCGGCTCCCGCTGCACGTCATCTCCGCCCGCCACTTCGACCGGTGGTGGAAGGACGAGCGCACCGAGAATCCCACGCTCCTCCGCTACACCACCGACCTGCTCGTCGAGCGCGACGTCGACCCCGGCGGGTTCCCCGACGAGTGGACCCAGGGCGAGCTGTCGCTGCCCCTCACCTACGTGTTCGAGCCGCTCGCCGAGCTCGACGGCGTGATCGTCGACATCCCCCTGCCGCTGCTCAACCGCGTCATCCCCTCGGGGTTCGACTGGCACGTGCCCGGCTACCGCCACGACCTCGTGACCGCCCTGATCCGGGCGCTGCCCAAGGCGGTGCGGCGCGACCTCGTGCCCGCCGCCGAGCACGCCCACCGCTTCCTCGAAGCGGTGACCCCGTCGAGCGGCCCGCTGCTCACCTCCCTCGAGCGGTTCTTCGGCGTCGACGGGTGGAGCTGCGACGGCGTGCCCGACCACCTGCAGCTCACGTTCCGGGCCGTCGACGAGCAGGGCCGGGCCATCGCCTGGAGCAAGGACCTCGAGGCGCTGCGCCAGCACCTTTCCGACCAGGTGAAGGAGACGATCACCAGCGCCGCGGCCACCCTCGAGCGGACCGGGCTGCGGACGTGGCCGGGCGGCGATCTGCCCCGGGTCGTGCAGGCGGTGGTGGGCGGTCACACGGTGAAGGCGTTCCCGGCACTCGTCGACGAGGGCGAGACGGTGGGGGTGCGCACGTTCACCACCCAGACCGAGCAGATCAACCACCACTGGCGCGGCACCCGCCGGCTGCTGCGGCTCACGGTGCCGCCCCCGGCCCGCCAGGTCGACCGGGTGCTGCGGGCCGAGGCCGGCCTGGCGCTGGCGGCGGCGCCCGCCGGCGTGCACCTCGACATCGTCACGGGCGCGGTGGAGGGGCTCCTCGACAAGCCGGCGTGGACCGAGGCCGAGTGGCGCGACCTGCACGCCCGGGTGAAGGCCGACCTGCCGGGCCGCGCCGCGGAGCTCGCGTCGACGGTGGCCCGCGTGCTCGTCGCCCTGCAGGAGGTCGAGGCCCGCCTCCTCGACGTCACCGCGCCCGCCCAGCTCCACGCCCTCGAGGACATCAGCGCCCAGCTGGGCCGGCTCGTGTTCCCCGGGTTCGTGAGCGCCGCCGGCGTGCACCGCATCGCCGACGTCGAGCGCTACCTGCGGGCGATCGTCGTGCGCCTCGACGCCCTGCCCCGCAACCCCGCCCGCGACAGGGAGCTCACCGAACGGGTGCAGCGGCTCGACGCGCTCACCACCGACCGCCGCATCCGGTGGATGATCGAGGAGCTGCGGGTGAGCCTGTTCGCCCAGTCGCTCGGCACCCGCGAGAAGGTCAGCGAGACCCGCATCCTCCGCAGCATCGAGGCGACGACTCGCCGGTAGCGGCGACGGGCGCCGCGCTCACGCGGCGGCGGCGCGGTGGGCGGCCTTCACGGTGTACATGGCCTCATCGGCCCGGGCGAGGAGCTCGTCGACCGTGGAGGTCGCCGGGTCGGCGGTGGCCATGCCGACGCTGCAGCGCACGCGGAGCTCGACACCGTCGACGCTGACCGCGACGCGATCGAGCTCGGCTTGCAGCCGGGCGGCGAGCGCCTCGGCCTCGCCGACACCGCCGGCCACCATGCCGGCGACCACGAACTCGTCGCCGCCGAAGAGGGCCACGATGTCGCCGGCACGGGAGGATGACCGCATGGTGGCGGCGACCGCGGCTAGGGCGTCGTCACCGATGCCGTGCCCGAAGGTGTCGTTGATCGTCTTGAGTCCGTCGACGTCGACGAAGATGGCCATGATCCGATGGCCGAGCCGCTCGGCGCGGGCGGAGTCGCGGGCGATCGCCTCGAGCGCGGCAGACCGGTTCAGCAGGCCGGTGAGCCCGTCGCGCACGGCGAGGGAGTGGAGGCGGTCGAGCGCGGCCTGCAGGGCCCGCCCGGTCCGGCCGGGGATCTCCGCCGGCCGCCCGTCGCCGGTCGAGTCCTCGACCAGAGCCACGGCGCTCGCCTCCACGGCCGCGAGGGTCAGCGCCATGTCGTTGATGGCCACGATGGTGTCGGCCAGCTCGCTCGGGCCCTCGAGGTCGAGGGGCGGGAGATCGAAGGACCCGTCGTGCACGGCCTCGATGGCGACCCCGATCCGGCGCAGGGGCCGGGTGATGGCCCGGCTGATGGCGACCGCAGCGACGACGGACGCGACGAGGATCGCGAGCGCGAGACCCACGACCTGCCGGAAGACGCGTGCATCGGCGGCAGCGTGGGCGGCGGCGGCGTCATCGAGATCGTTCGACGCCGCACCCGCCAGATCGGTGACGAGGAACATCCAGCGGACGCTGTCGCCGAAGGTGGTCCCGTACGCCTGCAGATCGCGGGCCTCGACCGGCTCGCGGCCATCGAGAAGATCATCGATGAGCCGTTCGGTGGCAGCGGTGAACCGGTCGCTCGCCGAGTCGGTCCGCACCAGATCGTAGGCCGCGGCACCCCGGGAGCCCAGCTTGTCGCGCACGGCACGGAAGTCTTCAGACAGGCGCGCCTCGGACGCGATCAGCGTCCGGAGCGCCTCGGCGGTCGGCGGTGAGCTGACGAGAACATCGGCGACCGTGACCAGCTCGTCGCCGGCGGTCAACACCTCGAACGTGCGCCTCGCCCCATCGGCCAGCACGTCGATGGCATCGGGCACCGCACCCCGGGCGAGGGTGGCCTCCAGGTCGGCATTGGCGGCGAGCCACTGCTGGTCGATCTCGTCGGAGAGGGCATCCAGCGGACGGCGACCTTCGAAGTAGGAGACGGCGAGCTGGTCGACAGCAGGGCGGTTCATCCGCACCATCTCGAGGCGACTGGCCAACGCCGGCTCATCGCGCAGCGTCGGGTTCCGGTCGACCAGACGGCGAGCGGCAGCAAGCCGCTCGATGTAGTCGATGTCGAAGAGCTCGAGCAGCGCCGCGGGGTCCCAACCGAGGTCGGCGGCCTTCAGGAGCACCACCGAGGCAATGCCCTCCTGCATCACCGCGGTGCGGGCCGCGATCAGGTCCTGCATCCGGTGGGCGACGCCGTGTACCGCCGCCGACACCCGACGGTCGTCCCAGCGCTCTCCGGCCGACACGGCGGCGAGAGCCACCACGCCGGTCATGGGCACCACGGCAAGCATCAGGAGGAGGGAGCCCACCCCGACCCGTCGACGCGATCGCCGCATGTGAACACCATCGACCGATTGCCCCATCGGGAACCCTCAACAGCCAAACAATTTCTCGCCGGCGAGGGACTCGTGACCGTCAGCGCTCGGCGTTGTAGAGGCGCATCGTGATGGGGGCGAAGACGGCCACGAGCGCCGCACTCCACCCGAGCACCCACACCACGTCGGTGGTGACCAGGTCGTTGTGCATCAGGCCCCGGGCCGCGGAGGCCAGGTGGCTGACCGGGTTCACCTTCACGAACGCCTGCACCCAGCCCGGCATCGTGGCCGGGTCGACGAAGATGTTGCTGGCGAAGGTGAGCGGGAACAGGATCGTCATGCTCATCTGCATGACCGCCTCGGGCGTCTGCACCTTGAGGCCCACCGCGCTCCACACCCAGGACAGGCTGAAGGAGAACACCAGCAGGAGCGCGATGGCCAGCACCACGCCCACCGGACCGCCGTCGGGGCGGAACCCGAGGGCGATGCCGACGGCCATCACCACCAGCGACCCGATCGTGTAGCGCACGGCGTCGGCCAGCAGCATCCCCACGAGCACCGCCGGCCGCCAGATCTGCAGCGACCGGAACCGGTCGAAAACGCCCTTGCTGATGTCGGTGTTCAGCGCCTGGCCGGTGTAGATCGTGATCCACGCCACGGTCATGACGAGCACGCCGGGCAGCAGCTGCTGGAGGTACTCGCGGGGCGAGCCCGCCAGCGCGCCGCCGAACAGGTACGTGTAGAGCAGCACGAACATGATCGGGAACGCCGTCACGTCGAACAGCTGCATCGGGACGTGCTTGATCTTCAGCATCGCCCGCCAGGCGAAGACGAGCGACGCCTCGAGCGCCGACGGCGGCGCCGGCCGGGTGCGCAGGTTGAGCGCGGCGCGCCGGAGCTCGGCGGCCTCGATGGTGGGGGCAACGTCGGTCGTGGTCACGCGGCGCTCTCCTGGGTCGTGTCGCTCGGGCCGTCGGGGTCGGGCTCGGCCGGGTGGCCGGTGAGGGCGAGGAACACCTCGTCGAGGCTGGGCTGGCCGAGACCGACCTCGGCCACGGCGATCCCCTCGCGGGCCATGGCGGCGAGGGCCAGGCCGACCCGCTCGGTGTCGGGGCCGATCGCGGAGATGGCGGCGGGGTCGCCCTCGAGGGTGACAGGCTCGCCCAGCACCTCTTCGAGCACCCGGGCGGCCTCGGCCCGGCGAGCGGTGTCGAGCACCCGCACGTGGAGAGCGCCGGTGCCGACCAGCGCCTTGAGCTCGCCGCTCGTGCCCTCGGCGATCACCCGGCCGTGGTCGATGATGGCGATGCGGTCGGCGAGCTGGTCGGCCTCGTCGAGGTACTGCGTGGTGAGCAGCACCGTGGTGCCCTCGGCCACGAGCACCCGCACGATCTCCCACACCTGGTTGCGGCTGCGGGGGTCGAGACCGGTCGTGGGCTCGTCGAGGAACAGCAGCTCGGGGGTGACGACGATGCTCGACGCGATGTCGAGGCGCCGGCGCATGCCGCCGGAGTACTGGCTGACCAGCTTGTCGGCCGCCTCG
>DATLFP010000172.1:0-3858 GCA_035540955.1 Acidimicrobiales bacterium | reverse complement strand
CATCCGCCTCGCGGAGCGGTTCGGCGAGGGCGGCGGCGCGTTCACGTTCCTCAGCCGGCTCGGTCACCGCTCGCTGGCCGGCAGCCTGTCGTGGCCACTGATCGTCGGCTACGTGCTGACCACCGCGGTGTACGCGTTCACCTTCGGCCACTACCTCAGCAACGTGATCGGCGGCTGCGGACTGCTCGCCGTCGGCATCATGGCGACCCTCGCCGCCGTGAACGTCCGGGGCGCAGGCTCGGCGACGCGACATACCGGACGCGCGAACTTCACCGCCGCGGCCTGGTCCTGGCACCACTTCCTCGACATCAGCGTCTACCCCGACCGGCTTGTCGTGCGTGCCGTGAACCAGGACGTCAGGGTGTTCGACGAGGTCGAGATCGCCGCCGGACCGACCTGATCATCGTCGACCCCGCGCCGCCCGGCACTGACAAGATCGTCATCGTCGGGTGCCGGGGGTGATCGAGCTCGACCGGTCGGAGCTCTCTCATGGAACGCAGCTCGACTCGCTCTGCGGCGCCGACCATCACCGTCGTCGGCGAACTGCTCCTCGAAGACAAGGTCAGCAGCAACCACAAGATGATCGAGAGGCTCGGCGTGCAGCTCCGTCACCCCGGCTACCGCGGCGGCATCGCGGCACTGGGAGAGCAGGTCCAGGACACACGCTGAACCGACCGCCGTGACAACGTCGGCGATCAAGGCATGGGCCGGTTCGCCCGGGTCTCGCATCGCCTCCACGTCTTCGAGGAGTCATGCACGGCTGAACTGGTGGTGACGCCCCGCATTCAGCACGCTGTCAGGACCGGAGGTCCCGCCAGCGCCACGACGACTCGTCGACGAGGAGTGCGGGGTCGCCCGTCCAGAGGGTGGCGTCGCTGGCGACGGTGAGCGCCGCAGCGAACGCGTCGGCGTAGGCCATGGGTCGGTCGGCCTTGATCCGGGCGGCGTCGATGACGAGCCGTTCGTCGGGGAGTCGAGCGTCGACGACGTCGCGCAGGTCCCGAACCGTCTCGGTGGCAGCGTCCTCGCCGTGGAGCCGTCGTAGGACGTAGTGGACCTCACCGAGGTTGATCCACGACATCAGTGGCGTCTCCCGGCCGAGCAGGTCACTGATGGTCTCGGCGGCAGGGCCGGCGTCCTCCAGGTAGCGGAGGACCGCCCAGGAGTCGAGGACGACAGTCACGATGCAGCTTCGCGGGCCCGGTCCGCGGCCCGTTCACGCTCGAGTTCGTCGGTCAGCGCGGAGCCGCTGAACCGACCCCGGAGCGGCCGACGGTGTTCGGCGGGGCGGACGGCGACGTGGTCTTCGTGGAGCCAGAAGTTGACCTCGTCGCCTGGTTCGATGCCGAGCTGGTCTCGCAACTCCTTCGGGATGACGACCTGCCCTTTGGCACCCACGCGGTGAGTCATACCGATGAGTATGACTGATGGGCGGACGCCTTCACCCGCAGTTCGAGGGTGGTCGTCAACGCTCAGTTCGGGCCCCCGCCACCTACGACTTCGTCGTTGTGACTCGCCGCCAGATCGCGATCATGTCGGCGAGGACGGCCGCCGCGCTGGGCGTGAGCTCGAGTCGGCCGTCCGTCACGAGGTCGACGGTCTCTTTCATGTGACCACGATGGGCGTGTCGCTGCGGTCCCTCCTACCTCGACCCGGGCTCCGGGGGCCCGGAGAACGACTTCACCAACCGCAACACCACGTTCATGGGGACCACGGCGGCATCCCCGCCCACGGCAACCACCCCCGAGCACCGCGGAGCCAGAACCCGGGACGGCGGACGTCGAGATCGGCGACCTCAGCTCAGATGGGCGGAACAGGCGCTGTTGCCATCGCCGCGCCAGGCGTCGAGGCGAACGGCGTACTGCAACTCAGTCGATCGCGACGGCCCCGCGTGGACCCGCGAAGCCCTGTACGAACGCGTGCGCAAGCGGTAGAATGAGTAGGTCAGTGGGGGCACTTCCAAGGTTGCTGCAACCGCGCACATCCCGCCCCCGCCACCAACTATCGAAGCACTCGCTTCCGAGAGGCCTCCCGAACGGGAGGCCTCGCTCGTTGTTCCGTGACGAAGGAGGCGACAGATGGCCGTGTGCGGCTCGTGCCGGCGTGAGATGACCACAGCCCCGACCTGTTCGGTGGTGGTCCTGCATCGTGACGGGATCGAGATCCCGCTGACCCCATGGCAACGACGCCGTCGCTCGGCACGGGCACGATGCGGTGACTGCGGCGTGCTGCCGGGCGGGTTCCACCACCTCGGCTGCGACCTCCAGCGGTGCCCGATCTGCCGCGGCCAGGTGATCTCGTGCGGGTGCTGGTTCGACGAGGACTTCGCCCACATGGAGCGCGACAGCAACGGGTGTCCGGTCGAGGCGCGCCTCGTGGGGGGTCAGGAGGTCGTGGTCCACTACGACGACGTTCCTGAGAAGGACCTCACGGTGATCGACGGCATCCCGTGCACGACGGCCCTGCGGACGGTGATCGACATCGCGCCCGACGTCGAGCCCGATCACCTCCTGCGCATCGTGGACGACTGCCTTCGGCGACGACTGTTCACCGTCGAACAGGCGCGTGCGCGGTTGGCCGAGCCGGACATGGCGACGCGCCGGGGAGCTCTGCTGCTCGGCGCCGTGTTGCCGGATTGAGCGCGTGTGCCGGACTAAGCCCGGGAGCCTCCGATGCAGATCGTGTACACGCTCGAGGAGGCGCTCGGCCTTCTCGCGGCCGTGGAGGACGCAAGTGTGTGACGCTCAGAGATACGGAGCACCTGGCCGGCGTCGTCGCCCTCGAGGCTCAGATCCGGGTTCTCAGTCGTAGGCTTGGCTTCGACGACGGAGGCGCTGATGTCAGCTGAACCGCTCAGGGTACGCGAGGCCGCAAAGCGTCTTGATCTCTCGACGAAGGAGCTCCTGCGCCTCGTCTACGAGCGGAAGATCCGCCATGTGATGATCGACGGCATCGCGCACATTCCCGAGGACGCACTCGAGGAGTACCGACGCGAAGCCGCCTCCTGAGACGTGAGATCGACCTTCACCGGCACGCCGGCGGAGCGCTCTCGGCGGCTCCTCTTCCACATGGCGGGCGATGATGGCCCGATGGGCGGCCGTGCAAGTGCCGCGACAGCCACCGAACAGCACCAGCCGTGATCCTGCCTCCACGAACAAGGAGGGAGCGATGATCACCGCCCAGCAACCGAACCGAGTCGAGGACCCGGAGCCGTACTCCATGCACGGCTCGTACGAGGTTGTCGTCGCCGCCGCACGCTGGGGGACGCAGCAGCGCCCCCTCGTCGACCTTGACGGCAGCGTCAGCGTTGGCTCGACCGGTGCCTGGCTGGACGTCACCGGCCGCTTCACCAGCGCGCCCGGCTCAACGTGGTCATCCCACCTGGAGACGTTCCCGGGTCTGCACCTCGAGGCCGGGACCCCGTTCTGGTCAGGGGTCGGGGGCTTGGCGCTGGGATCCCTTGCGCTCTTCGGCCTGCGCCGGGGTGTCGCCATCGACATGGCGCTCGGTCAGTTCGTCGCCGACCCAGACGGCCGGGTGCATCTGACGGTGGACCTCGTTATCGAGCTGCAGCTCGCCTGCTGGGGTCTCGGGGAGGGAGCAGCACGCGAGCGGCTCGGACTGCGCCTCCGCCTTGCACCCAGCGGTGATGAGGCGATCGCCCTCGAGAGCCTGCAGCCACGGCTCGACCGGTTCGTCGCCAGTGCCACGCTTCCGTGACGTCGCCCACGGAGCGACCTCGCGACGTCCGCCCTTGCTGGGCGGCCGTCGCCGGTGCCGCGCTCTTCGGTCTCGGGATCTTCCTGAGCACGCGCCGGGAGTGGGCGTGCAGTCACCGGTACTGGGCCGATGGTGGGA
>DATLFP010000171.1:0-14873 GCA_035540955.1 Acidimicrobiales bacterium | reverse complement strand
GACAACGACAGGTGCTCCACGCGGACGCAGGCTCGTTCTCCGGGTGCAGGTGTTCACCCGCACGCCGGCGGGGAGCGGCCCGTGGGCGAACTCCCAGGTCGCCCGCTGCACCGTTCGCAGCTTGCCGTCGATGCGGACCATGCCCACGCCTCGGCTGTCGCGTGATCCGGTCCAGACCTCGTGCCCGCCGCGGCGTTTGACCTTTGCCCGGAATCGCTCCTCGGGGCTCGGCACGGGAGGAGTCTATCGAGTGTCTATCCAGATACGCGGTGCGATACGCGGTGAACCGGAACCGCCGGTATCCGAACTCCGCGAAACCGCAGGTCAAACGTGGTGCGCCCCCTGGGATTCGAACCCAGAACCTGCGGATTAAGAGTCCGTTGCTCTGCCGTTGAGCTAGAGGCGCGTTGCGGTTCTGGGTGGCATTTCCGGGCCGTGGACCGGTGGATCCCGCCCAGAACGGCGAGCGGGCGAGTGTAACCGCCGTCCCCGGTCCCGTCGGAAGCGATCCCGGGCCTTCGGATGCGACGTGGGGCCTTCGACCCTGGTCCCGGCCGGGGGCCGGGCGCAGGGTTGACCCATGGTGGAGTTCACGCTGCGCACCGTCGCCTCACCACTCCACGACCCCGCGGCGCTCGCCGAGCTCCTCGACGGCTACCTGCCGCTCCTGCGGTCGGCCGGCCGGGGCGACGCGGGCCCCGAGGTCGTGTTCGTGCTCACCGGCGGGACCGAGGCGCAGATCCTCGACCTCGTGGCCGAGCAGCACGTGCGCGCACCCGGCGAGCCGGTCCTCCTGGTGGCGCACCCGTTCCACAACTCGCTGCCGGCGGCCCTGGAAGCGCTTGCCCGCGTCCACCAGGACGGCGGCCGGGGCTCGATCACGATGCTGACCGGGCCAGCGGACGACGCCGGGTCCGCCGACCTGGCCCGCCGCGTGGGCGACGTCACGTGCGCCCGGTCCCTGCGCGCCGCCCGCATCGGGCTGGTCGGCGACCCGTCGGACTGGCTCGTCGCCAGCATGCCGGTGCCCGAGGTGGTGGCCCGACGATGGGGACCGACGGTGGTGCCCGTCGATCTGGGCGAGGTGATCGACGAGGCGCGGGCGGTGCCGGCCACGCTCGTGCGCCGCCTCACCGAGGACGTGGCCGACGGCGCCCGGTCTCTCACCGAACCGTGCGAGGCAGACGTGCAGGCGGCCGCCAAGCTCCACCCGGTCCTGCGGGAGCGGGCGACGTCGAACGGGCTCGACGCCATCACCGTCCGCTGCTTCGACGCCCTCGGGGCCCTCCACACCTCGGGCTGCGTGGCGCTGTCCGAGCTCAACGACGAGGGGATCGTCGCCGGCTGCGAGGGTGACCTGCCGTCGACCATCGCGATGCTCTGGGCCCGGCGCCTCCTCGGCCTCGGCTCGTGGATGGCCAACCCGGCCACCGTCGACCGGGGGAGCAACGAGATCCTCCTCGCCCACTGCACGATCGCCCGCGAGCTGGTGACCGCCTACCGGCTGCGCAGCCACTTCGAATCGGGCATCGGGGTGGGCGTCGCCGGCGAGCTGGCCGCGACCGAGGTGACCCTCGTGCGCATCGGCGGCACCGACCTCGAGCGGCTGTGGGTGGCCGAGGGCACGGCGTCGGTCCCACCCCAGCGCGAGCACCTGTGCCGGACCCAGGTCCTCGTCCGGGTCGACGACGTCGACGTGGGCGAGCTCCTCGATGCGCCGCTCGGCAACCACCTCGTGCTGGTGCCGGGGCGCCATGCCGACCGGCTGCGCAGGTACTGGGAGACGCTGGTCGCCCCCGGGTAGACCCCGGGGGCGACGTCGCGGTGGGGTGACCGAGGGGACTTGAACCCCCGACCTCCAGGGCCACAACCTGGCGCTCTAACCGAGCTGAGCTACGGCCACCACGGGAGCGTCAAGTCTGGCACAGGGCCACTCGTTTGCCTCCAGCGCTTCCCTAGCTGTTGGGCCGGGCGGCGCTGATCGCGGCCAGGGCGTCCTCGCCGTCGGACGCGATCGCCAGGTCGCCGATCGACACGATCCCGACGGGCCGGCCGTCCTCCATCACCGGGATCCGCCGGACGGCCTTCTGCCGCATCAGGTCGATCGCGCGCTGGACGTCGTCGCCGGGGGAGAGGGTGACGAGCTCGCCGCTGCAGACGTCGCGGACCGAGCAGCCCTCGGGGTCGCGGCCCTCGGCGACGGCGCGCACCACGACATCGCGATCGGTGAGGATCCCGGCGACTCGGTCGCCGTCGAGCACGATCACGTCCCCGATGTCCTCGTCGCGCATGCGCTGCGCCGCCTGCAGCACCGTCGCCGTCGCCGGCACCGTCACCGGGTTGCTGCTCATCACGTCGCTCAGGGTCTTGGGCATGGGGGGCCTCCTGGCAGTTCCGCCGTTGCTGTCCCCGATCCGATACCCGCGCCCCGGTACCGTGGAACCCCTGCCCTCGTAGCTCAGCTGGTCAGAGCGGATGCCTTCTAAGCATCGGGTCGCACGTTCGAGTCGTGCCGGGGGCGCGACGGGTCAGACGGCCCGGGCGACCCGGCGACCGAGCAGGCCGATCGCCAGCAGCGACGCCCCGACCGGCAGCAGGAGGGCTGGTCCGCCGGTGTCGGACAGCTCGTCGTCGTCGACCGATCCGGCGCCGTTGCTGTCGAGGCCACCCCCCGATGGCGCGGTGGTGCTCGTCGAGGCCCCACCGTCGGGCGCCGCCGTCGTGGTGGTGGTCTCCTGGCCGGGCGTCTCACTGGTGGTCGTCGTCCCGTCGGTGGTCGACGTGGTCGACGACGCGGTGGTCGACGACGACGTGGTGGTCGCCGATGCCCGGTCGTCGCCGTCGTCCCCGAGGTTCCCGGGCTGGACGACGGCCACGACGATCCCCACGGTGAGCAGCAGCGCTGCAACGGCACCCAGGAGCGAGAGCCGAGGGTTCAAGGGGGGATCACCTCACTTGATCTTGGAGCGGGTGACGGGAGTCGAACCCGCGTCACCAGCTTGGAAGGCTGGAGCTCTAGCCATTGAGCTACACCCGCGTTGGTAGCACGGTAGCGGGGAAAAGGGGGGGATCCGGGCATCCGCGACGCGCCGTCGAGGGGCGCCGCGCGGCCGGCGCTCGGCGCTGGTCGGGGAGGTGGGATTTGAACCCACGACCTTGTGCCCCCAAAGCACATGCGCTACCACTGCGCCACTCCCCGGGCACCGGGCGAGGCTAGTGGCGCGCCGAGGGTCAACCCCGCCAGAAGAGCTGGACGGCGTAGATGCGGCCGTCCTCGCCGACGGTGGTCCCCACGGCCATGTGGGTGTACTTCGTGCTCAACATGTTGGCGCGATGGCTGTCCGACGCCATGAGCCGGGCCACGAGGTCGTCCATCGACGTCGAGGCGCCGACGTTCTCGGCCACCGCCGACCACGCGACGCTCCACCCGTCGGGGTCGGAGTGCTGCAGCGAACCTCGAGCCGCCAGGGTGGCCGCCCACGCCCTCGCCTGGTCGACGAGTCCCTCCTGCTGGTCGAGCGCCGTCAGGCCGTGCTCGGCCCGGAGGTCGTTGGTGGCCACGAAGAGGTTCGCTTCCGAACCACTCATGGGTCGGCACGACGCCAGCAGGGCGATGACGGCGCCGGCGGCGAGGAGGCGGGCGAGGGGGCGGGCGGACGCGCGCGAACGACGGAGCATTGGGGGGTTGTCTCCTTGAACCTGGTCGGGGGACGTGCGGGAGCGAACCCGGGAGGGGGCGACGGCGAGGGCGTCCCCGGTGAGTGTTGCGAAACAGTGACAAATCGGACCGGAGCGGCGCAAGGGCCGTCGCGGAAATTGCGGCTGACCGGCCCGTCGACCGCGGCAAGTACGATCGCCGCCCTGTGCGATCGACCGTCGAGGCCCTCGAGGGCAACAAGGTGAAGCTGTCCGTCGAGGTCGACCAGAGCGATCTCGAGCACGCCATCGACGGGGCGTTCAAGCGCATCGCCCGCGAGGTGCGCATCCCGGGCTTCCGGCCCGGCAAGGCGCCTCGCCGGGTCCTGGAGGCGCACCTGGGCACCGACGTCGCCCGCCAGGAGGCGCTCCGGGAGGGGCTGCCCGAGTGGTACGCCCAGGCGGTCGCAGAGCACGCCGTCGACGTGATCGCGCCGCCCGAGATCGACATCACCGCCGGTGAGGACGGCGGCGAGATCGCCTTCGATGCCGTCGTGGAGGTCCGCCCGAAGGTCAACGTGGCCGGCTATGACCACCTCCGGGTGGTCGTGCCGGCGCCCGCGGTGACCGACGAGGAGGTCGACGCCCAGCTCGAGCGGCTCCGGAGCCAGTTCGGCGAGCTGCGCACGGTGGAGCGGGCCGCAGTCGACACCGACCACCTCACCGTCGACATCGCCGGGTCGGTGGGCGGCGAGCCCGTCGAGGGCCTCACCGTCGACGACTACCTCTACGAGGTGGGGAGCGGATCGATCGTCCCCGAGATCGACGACCACCTGCGGGGGGCGAAGGTCGGCGACATCCTGGTCTTCGACGCCGAGCACCCCGACCCCGACGAGGACGACCCGATCTCGTTCCGCATCCTCGTCAAGGAGGTCAAGGAGAAGGTCCTGCCCGATCTCGACGACGACTGGGCGAACGAGGCATCGGAGTTCGAGACCCTCGACGCACTGCGCGACGACTTCCGGGCCCGGATCGGGGCCGTCAAGCGGGTCCAGGCGATGATGGCCCTGCGCCAGGGCGTCGTCGAGGAGCTGGTCAAGCTCGTCGACGACGAACCGCCGGCCGCCCTCGTCGAGGGCGAGGTCGAGCGCCGGGTGCGCGATCTCGTGCACCGGCTCTCGCACCAGGGCGCGTCGATCGAGCAGTACCTCGAGGCGACGGGATCCAGCGCCGAGCAGCTCACCGGCGAGCTGCGCGAGCAGGCTCGCAGCGCGGTGCAGGCCGACCTCGCGCTCCGCGCGGTCATCGAGGCCGAGGGCATCACCGCCGACGACGACGAGGTCACCGCCGAGATCGAGCGCCTCGCCCAGCAGGTCGATCAGAAGCCCGCGAAGCTCCGTCGCGAGCTCGAACGTGGCGGCCAGATCGAGGCGGTACGCTCGGATGTCACGCGAGGGAAGGCCCTCGAGTGGCTGGCTGATCACGCCGAGGTCGTCGATGACGAGGGGAACGTGATCGATCGAACGCTGCTCGAACCCCCGCCGGCAGAGGACGAAGCGACCGAGCCCGAGGAGCCCGTTGCATGACTCACCCCATCGAGGTGCTGGCCGGGGGGGACGACCGCCTGCGTGCCTTCAACTACCTCGTCCCCACCGTCGTCGAGCAGACGAACCGGGGTGAGCGCGCCTTCGATCTCTACAGCCGGCTGCTGAAGGACTCGATCATCTTCCTGGGGACCCCGATCGACGACACGATCGCCAACCTGGTGTGCGCCCAGCTGCTGCATCTCGAGGCCGAGAACCCCGACAAGGACATCAGCCTCTACATCAACAGCCCGGGCGGCGACATCACGTCGCTCTTCGCCATCTACGACACCCTGCAGTACATCAAGCCCGACATCTCCACCATCTGCTTCGGGCAGGCGGCGTCGGCCGCCGCCGTGCTGCTGGCCTCCGGCACCAAGGGCAAGCGCCTGGCCCTGCCGCGCGCTCGCGTCCTCCTGCACCAGCCCTACGGGCAGGCCATGGGCCAGGCGGTCGACATCGAGCTCGCCGCCAAGGAGATCGACCGGATGCGCGGGCAGCTCGAGGAGATGCTCGCCTACCACACGGGCCAGACGATCGAGCGGATCCACAAGGACACCGACCGCGACTTCATCATGTCCGCGCAAGAGGCGAAGGACTACGGCATCATCGACGAGGTCATCTCCGTCCGGGAGTCGGCTCCGGTCGACGCCGTCGCGACGGCATAGGCACCTGGCACAGTCGGAACCAAGAGACTCGGAGGCGGGGGACGCATGGCGAGGATCGGAGACGGCGGAGGTGACCTGCTGAAGTGCTCGTTCTGCGGGAAGTCGCAGAAGCAGGTCAAGAAGCTCATCGCCGGACCCGGCGTCTACATCTGCGACGAGTGCATCGACCTCTGCAACGAGATCATCGAGGAAGAGCTCAGCGAGACCGCCGAGCTCCACTTCGACGAGCTGCCCAAGCCCCGTGAGATCCACGACTTCCTCGACGACTACATCGTCGGCCAGGAGCTGGCGAAGCGGATCCTCGCGGTCGCCGTCTACAACCACTACAAGCGCATCCAGTTCGGCCAGGGCACCCACGAGAACGACATCGAGCTGGCGAAGTCGAACATCCTCCTGCTCGGCCCCACCGGCTGCGGGAAGACGGAGCTGGCCCGCACGCTGGCCCGGATGCTCAACGTCCCCTTCGCCGTGGCCGACGCCACCGCCCTCACCGAGGCCGGCTACGTCGGCGAGGACGTCGAGAACATCCTGCTCAAGCTGATCCAGGCCGCCGACTACGACGTCAAGAAGGCCGAGACCGGGATCATCTACATCGACGAGATCGACAAGATCGCCCGCAAGAGCGAGAACCCGTCGATCACCCGCGACGTCTCCGGCGAGGGGGTGCAGCAGGCGCTGCTCAAGATCCTGGAGGGCACCACGGCATCGGTGCCGCCCCAGGGGGGTCGCAAGCACCCCCACCAGGAGTTCATCCAGATCGACACCACCAACATCCTCTTCATCTGCGGCGGCGCGTTCGCGGGACTCGAGAAGATCATCGAGAGCCGGATTGGTCGCAAGGGCGTGGGCTTCGGGGCCGACATCCGGCGAGCCGACGACAAGGACGTGGGCGAGATCCTCGCCAAGGTGCTGCCCGAGGACCTCCTGAAGTTCGGCCTCATCCCCGAGTTCGTCGGCCGCCTCCCGGTGATCGGACCGGTGTCGAACCTCGACAAGGACGCGCTGGTCAGGATCCTGGTCGAGCCCAAGAACGCCCTCGTACGCCAGTACATGCGCATGTTCGAGCTCGACGACGTCGAGCTCGAGTTCGCTGACGACGCGCTGGTCGCCGTCGCCGACCAGGCGCTGCTCCGGGGGACGGGGGCCCGGGGCCTGCGGGCGATCCTCGAAGAGGTCTTGCTGAACATCATGTACGAGCTTCCGAGCCGCACCGACGTGGGCAAGGTGGTCGTCGATGGCGAGGTCGTGCGCGAGAAGGTCAACCCCACGCTGGTGCCCCGCAGCGACATCCCCAAGGCCACGCGGCCCAAGCGCGCCGCCTCGTAGCGTCCCCGTCCCCGGGGTTGCCGGACCGTCGCCATCGGGGTAGGACGGGGGTATGGGCAAGATCGTGAAGGGCATCGTCCTCGGCGCCGTCGTCGGCGGGGGGATCCGCTTGGTGCAGGACCTCCGGACCACCGAGGACGACCTGGGCGCGATCGCGCCGAGGGTGGCCAAGACGGCCGGTGAGGCCGCCGTGGCGGGCGCCGCGGTCGGGCTGCTGCTCACCGCCCGCGATCGGCGCCGGATGAAGCGCATGACCCGATCGGCCAAGGGCATGGCGAAGCTGCGCAACCTCGCCGAGACGAGCCTCCAGGTGGCGGTTCCCGCCATCCAGCACGCTGCCGACGTGGCCCGACCGAAGGTCGAGCATGCCGTCGACGTGGCCCGACCGAAGGTCGAGCACGCGGCCAAGGAGGCCCGCAAGCGGGCCGAGCACGCCGCGGACGTCGCGATGCCGAAGGTGCAGGCCGCCGCGGCGGCGACCCGGGAGCGGGCCGGCTCCGTCGCCGACCTCGCCTCGGAGCGGGCCAAGCGGAAGCTGGCCGACCTCGACCTGCCGGCCGCCGTCATCGCGGTCTGAACCCAGGGTCGCGGAGTACGCAACCACCCATTTGGTGCTTCAGTGCTCCCAGATCTCGAGCCGGTGCTCGGGTAGAACGTCGGGCGTGACCTGGACCTACGAGGAAGCGAACGAGTACCTCGAGGGTCACGTCAACTTCGAGCAGCAGTCACCGACGAAGGAGGGCGCCCCCAGCCTCGACCGGGTGCGGGCCTTGGCGGCCGCCATGGGCGACCCCCAGGCGTCGGCGCCGTCGATCCACGTCACCGGCACCAACGGCAAGGGGTCGACGGCCCGCATGATCACGGCCTTGCTGGGCGCGCACGGGCTCTCGGTGGGCCTGCACACCAGCCCCGATCTCGAGCGCATCAACGAGCGCATCTCGCGCAACGCCGAGCCGATCACCGACACCGAGTTCGCCGAGCAGCTCGAGCGGATCGCCACCCTCGAGCTCCACACGGGCGTGCGCCCGACCCGCTTCGACATCCTCACCCTCGCCGCGTTCGGATGGTTTGCCGACCTCGCCGTCGATGCCATGGTGAACGAGGTCGGCCTCGGCGGCCGGTGGGACTCCACGAACATCGCCGACGCTGCCGTCGCCGTCGTCACGAACGTCGGCCTCGACCACGTGGAGATCATCGGGCCGACCCGTGCCGACATCGCCCGGGAGAAGTCGGGCGTGGTCAAGCCCGGCTCGACGCTCGTCCTGGGGGAGACCGACCCCGCGCTCCTCCCGATCTTCGAAGGCACCCCCGCCGCCCGCATCTGGCTGCGCGAGCGCGACTTCACCGTGCTCGAGAACCGCGTCGCCATCGGCGGCCGGGCTGCCGACCTCCGGACCCCGACGACGCGCTACGAGGACGTCTTCATCGCACTGCACGGTGCCCACCAGGCCGACAACGCGGTGATGGCGGTCACGGCCGTCGAGGCGTTCTTCGACCGCCCGATCGCCGACGACGTCGTGCGCGAGGCGCTCGGGACGGTGACGGTCCCCGGCCGGTTCGAGATCGTCGGCCGCGCGCCGCTCGTGATCCTCGACGGCGCGCACAACGTCGACGGCGCCCGCACCGCGGCCGACACCATGGACGACTTCAGCATCGCCGGAGACCGCATCATCGTGTTCGGCACCAACCGGGGTCACGACCCGGTCGAGATGCTCGAAGCGCTCGACGCGCGCCGCGCCCGCCTCGTCGTCGCGACCGCGGCCGACTTCCCGCGTGCGGTGCCGATCGACCAGATCGTCGCCGCCGCCGAGTCGATCGGTGTGCAGGCCGCCGGCGACGCCGATGCCGTGCAGCTCGCGCGCAAGGTCGCCACCGAGGACGACCTCGTGCTCGTCGCCGGGTCGCTCTACGTCGTGGGCGAGGCCCGGCGCGCCGTGCACTAACGTCGCCCGACCGTGGACCGCACCTTCGTCGCCTGCAAGCCCGATGCCGTCGAGCGTGGACTCGTCGGCGAGATCCTCAGCCGCTTCGAGCGGCGCGGCCTGCGCATCGTCGCCGCCGAGCTGCGCCAGATCTCGGAGGAGACGGCCAAGCGGCACTACGCCGAGCACGAGGGCAAGCCGTTCTTCGACAGCCTCGTGTCGTTCATCACCCGGGGCCCGGCGATGCTCATGATCGTCGAGGGGCCGGAGGACACCTGGGAGATCGTCCGCACGATGATGGGCGCCACCAACTCGGCCAAGGCGGCGCCGGGCACCATCCGCGGCGATCTGAGCGCCCAGTTCACCGAGAACCTCGTGCACGGCTCGGACTCGGCGGCCTCGGCCGAACGGGAGATCGGCATCTTCTTCCCCGACCTCGCCACGTAGGCGCCTGGGCACCCGGTTGGGCCGACCGGTAACCTTGCGATCTCATGTCAGATTCGATGTTCCGCGACCTCATGGGGCGCGACATGGCGGTCGATCTCGGCACCGCCAACACCCTCGTCTACGTGCGGGGACGCGGCATCATCCTCAACGAGCCGTCGGTCGTCGCCGTCAACACCAAGGACGGGCGCCCGCTGGCCGTGGGTTCCGAGGCCAAGCGGATGATCGGCCGCACGCCCAGCCACATCCAGGCCATCCGGCCGCTGAAGGACGGCGTCATCGCCGACTTCGAGATCTGCGAGAAGATGCTCCGCTACTTCATCCACAAGGTGCACCAGCGCCGGTGGGTGAAGCCGCGGATGGTCATCTGCGTGCCCTCGGGGATCACGGGCGTCGAGCAGCGGGCCGTCCAGGAGGCCGCCGAGTACGCCGGCGCTCGCAAGCCGGCGTTCATCATCGAAGAGCCCATGGCCGCCGCCATCGGCGCCGGGCTCCCGGTGCAGGAGCCGACCGGGAACATGATCGTCGACATCGGCGGCGGCACGACCGAGGTCGCGGTCATCTCCCTCGGCGGGATCGTCGCCTCGCAATCGGTGCGGGTCGCGGGCGACGAGCTCGACGAGGCGATCATCCAGTACATCAAGAAGGAGTACAGCCTCGCCCTCGGTGAACGCACCTCCGAGGAGGTGAAGATCACCCTCGGCTCGGCTTGGCCGCTCCAAGAGGAGCTCACCGCCGAGATCCGCGGCCGCGATCTCGTCACCGGTCTGCCGAAGACGATCATCACCTCGACCGAGGAGATCCGCGAGGCGATCGAGGAGCCCGTGCAGTCGATCGTCGACGCCGTGAAGGTGACCCTCGACAAGACGCCGCCCGAGCTGGCCGCCGACATCATGGAGCAGGGGATCATGCTGGCCGGTGGCGGTGCGCTGCTCCTCGGCCTGCCCGAACGGCTGCAGGCCGAGACGGGGATGCCGATCAAGATCGCCCCGAACCCGCTGCACGCCGTCGCGATCGGATCGGGTCAGTGCCTCGAAGCGTTCGAGGCGTTGAAGGGCGTGCTCTTCGCCTCCTACTCCGGGTAGCGCAGCGCGTTGGCGCTCACGCGACGCAACGGTCGCTCCCGGGTGACGCTGGTCTTCCTCGTCCTGCTGTCGATCACGCTGATCACGCTCGACTTCCGGGGCGACTCGGGTGTGATCGACACGATCCGCGACGGCGCCACGGATGCGCTGGCGCCGGTGCGCGATCTCGCGAGCGACATCTTCTCGCCCGTCGGTGACGCCTTCAGCGGCATCACCGGCTACGGCGACGTGCGGGCCGAGAACGCCCGCCTGCGAGCCCGGATCGACGAGCTGGAGGGCCAGGCCCTGCAGGGAGAAGCATCCCGTCGGGAGCTGGCCGAGGCGCTCCGCCTGCTCGGCGTGAGCTTCATCGGGGACATCCCGTCGGTCGCCGCTCGGGTCGTGGGGGCGCCGGTCTCGAACTTCGCCCAGACCATCGAGCTCGATGTCGGCCTCGAGGACGGCGTCGACGTCGACATGGCGGTGATCAGCGGCGACGGGCTCGTCGGCCGGATCGTGCAGGTCTCGAGCCGCCGGGCGATCGTGCAGCTCATCACCGATCCCGGGTCGTCGGTCGGGGTGCGACTGACGCGCAGCGACGAGCTGGCGATCGCCGAGGGCGAGGGCGCCAACCGGCTGCTGTCGGTCGGCTTCGTCGAGATCGGCGTCGAGGTTCGCACCAGGGAGCTCGCCGTGACGAGCGGGCTCAACGACAGCGTGTTCCCCGCCGGCATCCCCGTCGGCCGGGTGACCGAGGCGACCTCGCAGCCGGGCGAGCTGCAGCAGGACGTGTCGTTGGCGCCGCTGGCGGATCTCACGCGGCTCCGGTTCGTCAAGGTCCTGCTGCACCAGCCCGAGCGGGTGCGGGCGACCACGACGTCGACGATCCCGGTCGAACCGCCCGAAGGCGAGGAGGTGCCGGCGCCGTGAACGACTGGGCGTTGCGGCTGCCGCCGGTGCTGCTCGCGGCCGTGCTCGTGCACACGGCGCTGGCTCCCAACCTCCGGGTGTTCGGCGTGTCCGCCGACGTGCTGCTGCTGCTGTCGATCGCGGCCGGGGTCGCCGCGGGCCCCGAGCGGGGCGCCGCGGTGGGCTTCACCTGCGGTGTCCTCGCCGACTGCTTCCTCCTGACGCCGTTCGGGCTCTCGGCGCTGGTGTTCGCCGTGGTCGGCTACGGCGTGGGCGTCTTCCAGACCGGCGTCCTGCACTCGTCCTGGTGGATCCCGGCCATCACCGCCGCTGTCGCGTCGGCGGTCGGGGTCGTCGGCTACGTCCTGCTGGGGATCGTCGTGGGTCAGGACCAGCTGTTCTCCCTGCGTGTGGTCGAGGTGGCCGGCGTGCTCTCGGTCTTCCACGCCCTGCTCGCTCCGCCCGCCGTTCGCCTCATGCGATGGGCCGTCGCCGACACCGCGCCGTCCGGCCTCCTTCCTCGATGACCACGGCAGACTGGTCGGCGGATGACGGCTGACACCCCGCGCCTCCGGCTCGCCATCGTCGGCATCGTCGCGGTCTCCCTCTTCGCGGCGCTGTTCGCGCGCCTCTACTTCCTCCAGGTCCTCGCCGCGCCGGAGTACAAGCTCGCGGCGGCGGCCAACCAGGTGCGGATCGTCCCCGAGCCGGCACCCCGTGGCCGGATCCTCGATCGCAACGGCGTGGTGCTGGTCGACAACCGGGCGTCGAACGTCGTGGCCGTCGACCGTTCCAAGGTGGCGAACGACGCGCAGCGCGACGAGCTGCTGGCGGGTCTCGCGGTCGTGCTCGGGACCACGCACGACGAGCTCCGCCGGCGCTACGACGACCGCGGCGTGAGCCCCTACACGCCGGTCCCCGTGGCCGAGGACGTGCCCGAGGAGACGATGGTGCTCCTGCGGGAGCGGCAGTCGGAGTTCCCGCCGGTGGTGGCCAAGCGGGTGGCGGTGCGCACCTACCCGAACGGCAACCTTGCGGCCCACGTCCTCGGCTACGTCGGCGAGGTCAACCGCGAGGAGATGGACGCCCACCCTGGGGAGTACCGCCTGGGCGACGTGATCGGCAAGGCCGGCGTCGAGAAGGTCTACGAGTCGGATCTCCGGGGTGACGACGGCGAACAGGTCATCGAGGTCGACGCCCGCGGCACGCCCATCCGGATCCTCGACCGGCGGGCGCCGGTCCAGGGCCACGACGTGGTCCTGTCGATCGACATCGGGGTGCAGCGGGTTGCCGAGGAGGCGCTGCAGCAAGGTCTCGAGGCCGCCCGCCGGCAGCGGTTCGAGGACGGGCCCCAGCTGCTGAAAGCGGACGCCGGCGCGGTCGTCGTGCTCGACGCCAAGGAGGGCACGGTCGTGGCGCTGGCGTCGAACCCGACCTTCGACCTGCCCGGGCTGGCCGACGGCATCACCAAGGCGGAGGCCGAGCTGCTGTTCGGCGAGGACAGCGGGGCGCCGTTCACCAACCGCGCCATCCAGGGGCAGTATGCGCCCGGCTCGACGTGGAAGCTCGTCGTGGCCGACGCCGCCGTCCGCACGGGCCTCGCGCCGCCGTCGTACACGATCAACGACCCCGGCACCTACACGCTGCCGGGCGACTGCACGGGTCGAGGCTGCATCAGGCGCAACGCCGGATCGAGATCCTACGGCCTGGTCGACATGCGCCGGGCCCTCGCGGTGTCCTCCGACGTCTACTTCTACAACCTGGGCGCGCAGTTCTGGATCCAGCGCGAGCAGTACGGCGAGTCGCCCATCCAGGACACCGGTGCCCTCCTCGGCTTCGGCTCGCAGTCGGGCGTGCCGCTGCCGTCGGAGTCGAGGGCGCGGCTGATCACGCCGGCGCTGAAGGCCCAGCTCCATGCCGATCACCCCACCGCGTTCCCGGAGGGGCGGTGGTTCACGGGCGACAACGTGACGCACGCGATCGGCCAGGGCGAGCTCACCGTGACGCCGATCCAGCTCGCCAACGCCTATGCCACCTATGCCAACAACGGCACCCGGTTCGCTCCCAACATCGCCCTGCGGGTGCAGACGACCGACGGCGAGCTGATCCGCGAGATCTCGCCGCGCGTGGCGGCCCAGGTCGAGATCCCTCCCGCCGCTCGCGACGTCGTGATGGGAGGGTTCATCGCCGCCGTGGCCGACCCGTCCGGCACCGCGTACAACGCCTTCCGGGGGTTCCCGCTCGACCAGTACCCGGTCGCCGGCAAGACCGGCACCGCCCAGGCCCCGCCCCGGCAGGACACCGCCCTGTTCGTGGGCATGGCGCCCGCCTACGACGTGCGCTACGTCACCGCCGTGGTCATGGAGCAGGGCGGATTCGGGGCGTCGTCGGCGGCCCCCGTCGCGCGCCGCCTCTTCGGGCAGCTGTCCGGGCTCGAGGCCGAGGTGGGCGTCGACTTCGCCCCGCTCAACGGACCGGGGGACTGATGGCGGTGCTCACCCCTTCGTCGTCGGTGCCCCGGTCGAACCCCGCGGCATCGTTCCGCCGCAACCCGGCGGCCCCGTGGCGGCACCTCGACATCGGGCTGGTGGCGGCCGCCGTGGCCATCGCCGCTCTCGGCGTGCTCATGGTCTACTCGGCGACTCGCTCGACCCACGGGACCGAGTTCCTCGCCAAGCAGGCGGCGTTCGTCGTCGTCGGCGTGGCGGTGATGGCGGTGGCGACGGTGATCGACTACCGACGGGTCCGCGACCTCGCCCCGGCCATCTACGTGCTGTGCCTCGGTCTTCTGGTGGCCGTGCTGACGCCGCTGGGCAAGATGGTCAACGGGTCGCGCTCGTGGTTCGACTTCGGCCAGTTCCAGATCCAGCCCGCCGAGTTCACCAAGCTGGCGGTGATCGTGCTCCTGGCCGCGGTGCTCGAACGGGCCGCGGGACGGATCGGCGGCGCCATGGTGGTGATCGCGCTGGGGCTCGTGGCGATGCCCCTCGGGCTGATCCTGCTCCAGCCCGACGTCGGCACCGCCATGGTCTTCATCGCGGTGGTGGGCGCGCTCCTGCTCGTGGCGGGGACCGGCCCCCGCATCCTCCTGACCCTTGGGATCGTCGGCGTCGTGGGGTTGATCGCGGTGTTCCAGCTCGACCTGATCCAGGAGTACCAGAAGGAGCGGTTCACGAACTTCGTCTCACCAGGCGGCGACACGACCGGCACCGGCTACAACGTCGCCCAGTCGAAGACGGCGATCGGGGCCGGAGGGCTCACGGGGGCGGGCCTGTTCGAAGGTACGCAGACGAAGCTGCGGTACGTGCCCGAGCAGCAGAG
>DATLFP010000170.1:0-7040 GCA_035540955.1 Acidimicrobiales bacterium | reverse complement strand
GTCGTCACCCCGTCAGGCTAATTCCCGGTCCCCAAGGTTGTCGCGCTCGCCCGGCGTCGCCGGGCGAGCGCGACAAGGTTCGAGATCTAGAAGAGGTCGAGGACGCGGGCCAGGTAGTAGGTGGCGGGGAGGCAGAACAGGAGGGCGTCGAAGCGGTCGAGGATCCCGCCGTGGCCCGGCAGCACCGTGCCCATGTCCTTCACCCCGAGGTCGCGCTTGATCATCGACTCGGCGAGGTCGCCGAGGGGCGCCATCACCGCCACCACGAGGCCGAGGGCGAGGGCGCTGCCGCCGTCCCAGGGCGTGACCCCGATGATCCCGAGCACGAGGAAGGACACGAGGATCCCGGCGAGGGCGCCGCCGATCGTGCCCTCCACCGTCTTGTGGGGGCTGATGGTGGGGGCCAGCGGGGCCCGGCCCGCCTGGCGGCCGATCACGAAGGCGCCGACGTCGTTCGCCACCACCGCCACGATCACGCCGATGAGGATGCCCCGGCCGTCGCCCCGTCCATCGGGGACCCGGAGGATGAGCGCGGCGTACGCGCCGAGCAGGCCGACGTAGGCGATGCCGAGCAGCGTCACCGCCGCGTTCATCGTCGGGTTCTGCCGGGTCACACCCACCAGGAACCACAGGAGCGAGAACACCGCGGCGAGGGCGAGCACCAGCGGCAGCGCCGTCTCGCCCTTCCAGTAGGCGGCGCCCGACATGGCGCCCACCGCCACCAGCCCGAGCAGCGTGGCCGGCTGGTAGCCGCCCCGCTGCAGCCCGGCGTAGAGCTCGGCGGCCGCCAGCACCAGCACGCCGGCGACGAGGAACATCACCGCGCCGGGCCCGACCGACAGCAGCAGCAGGAACAGCGCGGCGAGCGCGGCGCCGATGCCGATCGCCACCGGCATGTCGCGCTCGCCGCCGTCGTCGGCGGGCGCGGGCGGCGTGGGTCGGACCCCGGTGCGGATCACGGGCGGCTCCTCGGCCACGGGCGCCTCGAAGAAGTAGTCGCCGGGAGCCGGCCGATCGCGGTCGTCGAGGGCGCCGAGCCGCGTCGAGTCGTCGGCGCGGATGGCGTCGGCGTCGTAGTCGGGTTCGGCCCAGTCGCCGGCGCTGTCGCGCCAGCGGGGCCCGGACGTGGCGAAGCTCGACCACGCCTCGAGGTCGGCGTCGTCGACGTCGTCGTCGGGCGCGCCCGGGTCTTCGGGGAAGATCTTGGCCACCTCGCCGGTGGGCGGCTCGGTCCAGTGCGGGAGGACCGGGGGCGCCGCGGGCGCCGGCGCCGGGCGCTCGGGCGCCGATCGGGGCTCGGGTCGGTCGACGCCGGCGGCGGCGTCGTCCTCGGCGGGCAGCGGGAAGCGCACCGCGGGGCGGACGCCCTCGGGCGGGGACGCCGGGCGGTCGCCGAAGCGCAGCTCGCCCTCACCCCGGCGGGGCGCGACGTCACCCCGCTCGACGGCCTCGGCGGCCTCGTCGGCCCCGATGATGCGGACGCCCTCGGTGGTGTCCTTGGGATCCTCGTCGTCGTCCCAGCGGCTCATGTCGCCCGGTCCCTCATGTCATCCCTCCGGCGGCGCGTCGCGAGGTCGGTCAGACCTCGGTCAGCTCCTTCTCCTTGTGCTCGAGCGCCGAGTCGATCTCGGCGATCTGTGCGTGGGTGACCTTGTCGAGCTCCTTCTCGGCCCGTTCGAGGTCGTCAGAGCTGATCTCGTGCTCCTTCTCCATGGCCTCGAGATCGTGGCGAGCCGCCCGGCGCAGGTTGCGCACGGCGATGCGCCCCTCCTCGGCCATGTGCTTGACCATCTTCACGTAATCCTTGCGCCGCTCGGCCGTCAGCGGGGGGAAGCTCAGCCGGATGACCTGGCCATCGGTGCTCGGGTTGACGCCCAGGTCGGAGTGCTGGATCGCCTTCTCGATGGCCTTGATGGCGCCCTTGTCGTAGGGCTGGATCACGAGCATGCGGGCCTCGGGCACCGTGAAGCCCGCCAGCTGCTGCAGCGGGACCTCGCTGCCGTAGTAGTCGATGACCAGCTTCTCCACGAACACCGGGCTGGCCCGCCCCGTGCGCACGCCACCGAACTCCGACAGGGTGTGCTCGACGGCTTTGTGCATCTTCTCCCGGGTGGCCGAGAGCACGTCGTCGATCATCCGAACACCCTAGAGGGCCAGGGCGATCGGGACCGGCAGGCGGCGGTCATCGCACGAGCGTGCCGATGCCGCCCTCCCCGACGAGCACGCGGCGCAGGTTGCCCGGCGCCAGCACGTCGAACACGACGATCGGGAGCTTGTTGTCCATGCAGAAGGTGATCGAGGTCGGGTCCATCACGTTCAAGCCCCGGTTGAGGACGTCCATGTAGGACACCTCGTCCAGCTTCGAGGCGTTCGCGTCGATCTTCGGGTCGGCGGTGTACACGCCGTCGATGCCGGAGTGGGTGCCCTTGAGCACGGCCCCCGCCAGCAGCTCGGCGGCCCGCACCGCGGCCGGCGTGTCGGTGGTGAAGAACGGGTCGCCCAGGCCGCCGGCGAGGATGACGACCCGTCCCTTCTCGAGGTGACGGATGGCCCGGCGCCGGATGTAGGGCTCGGCCACCCGGTTCATCTCGAGCGCGCTCTGCACCCGGGTCGGCTGGCCCACCCGCTCGAGGGCGTCCTGCAGAGCGAGGGCGTTGATGACGGTGCCGAGCATGCCCATGTAGTCGGACTGCGCCCGGTCCATGCCGGCACCCGCCCCGGTCGCGCCCCGCCAGATGTTGCCCCCGCCCACCACCACGGCGACGTCGACGCCGAGCTCGTGGCGGACGTCGGCGATCTCCTGGGCGACCTGGAACACGACGTCGCCGGAGATCGAGTAGCCGCTCGTGTCGGCGAAGGCCTCCCCGCTCAGCTTGAGGACGACTCGCTTCCAGCGGGGAGTGGCGGCCATTACTTGCCGATGAGCACCTGGGCGAAGCGGACGATGCGGGCATCGCCCAGCGCCTGGGCGACGGTCTGCTTGTCGTCGTCGTACCACGGCTGGTCGAGGAGCACGCCGCCCGGCTTGCCGGGCTCGCCGAGGCGGGCGTACCAGCCCTTGAGCCGGCCCTCCACGATCTTGGGCCATGCCTGCTCGGGCTTGCCCTCGTCCTGGGTCATCTTGAGGAACAGGGCCTTCTGCTCCTCGACCTCGGCGGGGTCGACCTCGTCGCGGGTGAGCACCGTGGGCTTGGAGAAGGCGATGTGGAGCGCCACCTGGTGGGCGAGGTCGGCGTCGCCGCCGGCCAGCTCCACCAGCACCCCGTTCACGCCGCGGTCGCTCTGGACGTGGAGGTAGGTGTCGGTGGCGTTGCCCTCGGCGGGGTCGAACCGCACCGCCCGGCCCCAGTCGAGGTTCTCCTTGAGCGAGATCTTCAGCTCGTCGAGGCGGGGCTGGAGCGTGGCGATGGCGTCCTCGCCCTCGGCGGCCACGAGGTCGGCGGCGTCCTGCACGAGCTTGGTGAACTCCGGGCTCTTGGCCACGAAGTCGGTCTCGCTCTTCAGCAGGACGGCACTGATGGCGCGCCCGGCGGTGCCGATGGCGACCGCGCCTTCGACGTTCTCGCGGTCGGAGCGCTCGGCCGACTTGGCGAGGCCCTTCTCGAGCAGCCACTGCGTGGCCGTCTCGAAGTCGCCGTCGTTCTCCGTGAGCGCCTTCTTCGCGTCCATCATCCCGACGCCGGTGGCGTCGCGGAGGCGCTTCACATCCTGTGCGCTGAACTCAGCCATTGCTCGCTGCCTACTCCGTGTCGTCGGTCTTGGGGTGGAGGGGATCGCGGGTGTCGCCGTCGTTCCCCGTGGTGGCGCCGGACTGCTCGCCGAGACCGGCGGGACGGCCCTGGGGGTCGTCCTCGTCGCCGGCGATCTCGGGGCCGGGGACGTCGACGCCGGTGTCGCCCGAGGTGTGGCTGCCGGGCGGGGAATCGGCGGCGGCGCCCGGCTGGGTGCCGGGGAACCGCTCGGCCGCCGCCGCGTCTTCCTCCCGGGCCGGGACCGCGCCCTGCTCGGGCTCGGCCACGTCGGCGGCCGGCGGGACCGTGGTCTCCTGGGCCGGGTCGTCGGTGTGCGCCGGGGTGTCCTGCTGGGGCGCGGCCTGCGCGGTGGCGGCCACACGGGCCTCGCGCTCGGCCGCCTGACGGGCGGCGGCGGCCCGGGCCTCGGCCTGCTGGCGGGCGCGATCGGCCTCCTCCTCGGGGGTCGGCACCCGCTCCTGGGGCTTGGCCGTGCCCCGGCGCTCGCCGATGAAGCGACCCTCCTTCACGGCGTCGCTGATGATGCGGCACATGAGGGTGCCGGACCGGATGGCGTCGTCGTTGCCCGGGATCACGTAGTCGATGAGATCGGGATCGCAGTTGGTGTCGACGACGGCCACGATCGGCAGCTTCAGCTTGTTGGCCTCGACGACGCCGATGTGCTCCTTCTTCGTGTCGATGATGAACACCGCGTCGGGGAGCTTGCTCATGTTGCGGATGCCCCCGAGGTTCCGCTCGAGCTTCTCGAGCTCCCGGGAGATCAGCAGCGCCTCCTTCTTCGGCATCGCCTCGAAGTCGCCGGCGGCCCGCATGCGCTGGTACTCCTGCATCTTCTTCACCCGGCCGCTGATGGTGGAGAAGTTGGTGAGCATGCCGCCCAGCCAGCGCTCGTTGATGTAGGGCATGCCGCAGCCCTCGGCGGCGTGGGCGATCGGGTCCTGGGCCTGCTTCTTGGTCCCGATGAACAGGATCGTGCCGCCGTCGGCGACGAGGTCGCGGACGAAGGTGTAGGCGGTCTCGATCCGCTGCAGCGTCTGCTGCAGGTCGATGATGTAGATCCCGTTGCGCTCGCCGTAGATGAACCGCTTCATCTTCGGGTTCCATCGCCGGGTCTGGTGGCCGAAGTGGACGCCGGCCTCCAGCAGCTGCTTCATGGTGACGACGGGTGCCATGGCACGCCTCCCTGACGGTTGGTGGACCGGCGCCCGCGCGCTCGACTCGCGAGCGACCGTGGGACGGGGCCGGCGGGGAAATCGGTCGGTGGGCCGGATGCCCTCCGAGGCAGCAGGTGAGTGTACCGGTCCCCCGTTTGGGCGGTCACTTCGCCGCGTGGCGCGGCAGATGCACCGCTCAAACGGAGGTCTGGGGTCGGGGGTGGGTCAGGCGGCGAGGAGGGCGGCGGCGCGGTCGGTGACCCAGCGGATCGAGTTGGCGAGGTTGACGGCGTCGACCACGGCGAGATCGGGACCGAGGTCGCGGCACGACGGGCCCTGGCCGCCGAGGGCGAGGGCCAGCTCGCGGGCCGTCTCGGCATGTCCCGGCAGCCGATCGTGGGCGGCGAGGCCGGTGAGGGGCACGACCACGTTGGTGGCGTGGTCGATCGCCGACATCTGGGCGTCGACCACGAGGTCGCCGCTGGCGGCGATGGAGGTCACGACGGTGCCCGCCGGCAGGCCCCGCGCCCCCAGCTCCTCGACCAGGTGCGACGACGACGCCAGCTGCTGGGTCGATCGCCCCGTCGGCGCCCCCAGCCGCCCGGTCGCCTCGTAGACGGCGCCCCCGGTGTCGCTCAGGCCCACGGCGTTGGCGGCCGTGGCCGGCACCGCGCCGTGATGGGGCGAGCCGAGGGTGACCACGTTGGCGACGAGCGGGAGGTCGGGATCGAAGGTGTCGGCGCCGGCCAGCGCGGCGCGCACCACGATCCCGCCCTGGGAGTGGGCGATGAGATCGACGGGGACGCCGGGGTGGCGCCGGGCGAGGTCGGCGAGGAGCCGGCGCAGGCGCTCGCCGGCGACCCGGAGGTCGCCGTAGGTGTCGCGGCGGCCGTAGTCGCGCACCGGGACGCCGGCGATCGTGCGGTCGCCCGGCGCCTGGCCGCCGGCGTAGGAGAACTGGGCCACCATCCCCTCGCCGTAGCCGAGCGCGTCGGTGTCGACGTCGAGCACGGCGCCGCCGCCGCCCGTCGAGCCCAGGCCGGCGACGAGCAGGGCGATCCGGCCGGCGCCCGGGGCCACCGGCGGCGACACGCCGGCCGGGGTGCAGTGGCGTTGGTCGATGGTCACCCGCTCGGTGCGCACGCGGATCCGCTCGGCGTGGGTCAAGGGCAGGTTCCCCACGTGGGCCCACGCCCGCACCGCCTCGTCGACCCTCGTCCACTGCTGGGCGCTGACGAGGAGGGCCCGCTCGGTGAGGTCCCAGCCGGCGGCGGCGGCCATCCGGGCCACCGGGGTGACGGCACCGGTGACCGCGCCGGCGACGCGGCCGAGGGTGGCGCCGCCCCAGCCGGCGAGGCCCTCGACCAGGCTGCGGCGCTCCTGCCACTCGGCGAGGGGGTGGCGGTGATCGGCGGGCACGAGGCGGACCGTCGGCTCGCCGCCGAAGAGCAGGGCGGGATCGACGTACTCCTCCCCCACCCGGGCCCCGAAGTGCAGCCGGCCGGCAGTGGTGCCCACCGTGGCGCCCTGGTCGAGCCGCTGGCCGCGGCGCACCGCGACGTCGGCGAGGAACGAGTACGACGTGCGGACGCCGTCGTCGTGGAGGACAACGACGTGTGACGACGGCCCGATGCGCCCGGCGAACACCACGACCCCGGCGGCGGCGGCGTGCACGGGATCGCCGGCGCCGGTGTCGTAGTCGATGCCCCGGTTGCCGGCGCCGTAGCGCGACGGCGGGGGCCGGAACTCGTCGACCACGGCGGCGTCGACCGGTGGGGCGTAGACCACGGTGCCGGTGGCGGCGGCTGCCGGTGGGGCGGCGACGACGCCGGCGAGCGAGGTCGTCGCCAGCAGCGCGGCGGCGACAGGGACGAGGGAGCGGAGCAGCATCGCGTCCTCCCGGGAACAGGGCGGTTCAACCGGGGGAAGCGGTAGCCGGACGGTAGGCCAGCGCCGTGACCCGCCGCCACCCCTCCGTTCTGGACAGGGGGTCTCAGGAGGTGGAGGGTTCGCGCTCGGCGGCGGCGATCTTGGCGCGGAGGTGGATGACCGACTTGGTGTGGATCTGGCAGACGCGCGACTCGGTGACGCCGAGCACCTCGCCGATCTCGGCCAGGGTCAGGCCCTCGTAGTA
>DATLFP010000169.1:0-2697 GCA_035540955.1 Acidimicrobiales bacterium | reverse complement strand
CGCTTCGACCTGCTCGACCAGCTGGCCGAGGTGGCCGCCCCCCTCCGCGGGTGACCGCGGTCGCCTGGGCGCGCTGAGCGTCGCGATCGGTGCGTGACGAGGCGCTCGCGCTGCTCGACTCGCTGACCGGCGAGCAGCGGGCGGCGATCGCCTTGCCCGACGATCGGCGGAGGGCGTGGTTCTACACGCCCAACGACCACGGCGGCCTGCCGCTGTCGGCCATGACGCCGGCCCAGCACGACCTGGTCTTCCGGCTGCTCGCCGCCGCGCTGGCGCCGGCGGCCTACGCCACGGCGTGCGCGATCATCGGGCTCGAGAACGTCCTCGCCCGGGAGGAGGACTTCCGGGGCGGCGGGTTCGCGGGTCGCGACCGCCTGCGGGACCCGGGCCTCTACTGGGTGGCGGTGTTCGGGGATCCCGCGTCGGGCGACTGGGCGTGGCGCATCGGCGGTCACCACCTGTCGATCCACCGCACGTTCGCCGGTGGCGAGCTGGTGGCGGCGACGCCGTCGTTCTTCGGCGCCGACCCGGCCGATACCCGGCTGCTCGGCGGCGGGTGGCTCCGGCCGCTTGCCGCCTACGAGGACCTCGGGCGGGCGCTCGTCCATGCCCACCCGGACGCGGTCGTCACCGGCGACGCTCCGCCCGACCTCGCGTCGGGCAACCGGCCGGCGCTGTCCGAGGGCGACGCGCCGATGCCGCCGTTCCGGCTGATGCAGCTCGGTGAGGACGACCCGCCCGAGGTCGACCCCGCCATCCCGCTCACGCGCGCGCCGCGGGGGGTGGCGTCACCCGACCTGCAGCCGCTGCTCGACGCCTACGCCGAGCAGGTGCCGGGGTTGTCGCTCGCCGCCGGCGGGTTCCGGTTCCTGTGGGCGGGCGGGGTGGAGCGGGGCGAGCCGCACTACTACCGGCTCCAGAGCGACGACTGGCTGATCGAGTACGACAACACCCAGCGCGACGTGAACCACATCCACACCGTGCTGCGCCACTGGACCAACGACTTCGGCGCCGACGTCCTCGCCGAGCACCACGCCGCACACCACTAGGTCCGCTGCCCCCGTCACGACGGGGGGCGGAAGGCGGCGAAGAGGATCTCGGCGACGCCGGCGGCCCGCTCGGGGTTGGGCGGCTCCTGCAGCTGGAGGGTGGCCATGGCGAGCGCCAGGGTGATCGACTCGATGCCGATGGCGGCCCGGGCGGGGTCGATGTCGGCCCGTACCAGGCCCGCCTCCTGGCCGGCGACGACCAGCTGGGTGAGCAGGGCCCGCAGATCGTGGAACGCCGGCAGCTCGAGCACCCGGTCGATGACCTCGGGCTCCTGGCCGGCGAGCACGCGACGGGCGAGGGGGTGGTGGCCGAGGACGGCGACCAGCTGGTTGACGAGCCCGAGCAGCTCGGTCACCTCCATGCCCTCGCCGAGGCCGCCGAGCAGCTCGGCGATGACGTCGTGCGCGTCGCGGTCGACGGCGGCGTCGAACAGCGCCTCCTTCGAGGGCCAGTAGGCGAAGGGGGCGGCCGCCGACACCCCGGCGTCGCGGGCGACGGCGGCGACGGAGGTGGCCCGGAAGCCGTTGGCGCCGAACCGGTCGACGGCGGCCTGGAGGATGCGGGCCTGGGTCCGCTCGCCCTTCGTCTCGGGCCTGGTCTCGGGCCTGGTCTCGGGCCGTGACGACGGCGCCTCGTGCGTGCCCACAGTCACAGATTCCAAGTATTGACGATTTCCATCAAATCATCAAGAATGGTGGGCATGACGATGACCGAGCCCCGCCCCGCCGTGGATCTCGACCGGGCCACCGCCAAGGTCGACCGGCTCAACACCGCCTCGCTCCGCAAGGTGATCGAGCCCGAGGAGACCTTCGACTTCGGCGCCATCGGCGCCGGCCAGGTCCTGCCCGACGAGCTCCTCACCACCGCCGGCCTCGACCTCGACCTCAGCCCCGAGCAGAAGGCCACCCTGTCCCGGGAGGAGACCGCCGCCATGCTCACCATGGGCGTGGCCTTCGAGTCGATCCTCAACGCCGGCTTCTCCTGGCAGGTCGCCACCGCCCGGGACATCACCGACCCCCGCATCACCTACATGCTGCACGAGGTCGGCGAGGAGACGCGCCACTCGCGGGCGTTCGTCCGGGTGATCGAGCAGCTGGCGCCCACCGCCACCAACCCGATGCACAACAAGGTGTTCGACCGGGTGCAGCGGTTCTTCCTGCCCATCCTCATCAAGTCGCCGGCGCTGCTCGCCACGATGATCCTCGCCGGCGAGGAGATCCCCGACCTCCTCCAGAAGATCGCGTCGGAGCACCCCGACACCGACCCGACGTTGGCGGCGGTGAACAAGTACCACCGCATGGAAGAGGCCCGGCACCTCGCCTTCGCCCGACTCACCGTCGGCGAGCTCTACCGCGACGCCGGCTGGCGCGAGCGGTTCCGCGTGCGCCACGTGGCCCCCGTGCTGATCGACGGGCTGTTCGACACCTTCGTGCATCCCGGCGTGTACGCCACCGTCGGGCTCCCGACGTGGCGGACGTGGCGGGCCGCCAACCGGACACCGAAGCGGCGGGCGGTGAAGCTCGCCGCCGTGCGACCGATCCTCAAGGCGCTCCTCGACGGCGGCGTGCTGCAGGCCGGTCGCATCCCCCGCCGGTGGCGCTCGCTGTGCCAGGTCGACCGGCACGGCGCCCCGCTCCCCGGCTCCCC